>CAZUPA010000010.1:0-36175 GCA_964622205.1 uncultured Sphaerobacteraceae bacterium | reverse complement strand
GGCAAACCGAACCGGAGACGCCCGTGTCGTCCGGCGCGTTCCAGTTGCAGGCGGTCAACGATCGCCGCATCCATTTCGACCGCAACGATGGCTACTTCCAGGTCGGGAGACCACGCATCGCCGGGGTGATCTGCATCGCGCCCTCCAGCGCTATCTCGCGGACGACTGGCCTCGTTGCCGGCGATGTCGACCTGCTGATCGACGCCCCTCTGCTCGACATCCCGACCCTGCGCGAGAACCCGGGTGTCACGCTCGTTGGCGGGCCAACCAACCGGCTCTGCCTGTTGCAGGTGAACCTCGCCCGCCCTCGTTTGGCCGATCGCCGGATGCGCGCCCTCATTTCGAGCGCGATCGATCGGGAGGACCTCGTGCGGGCGGCGACCGCCGGGGAGGCCGAGCCCGCCTCGTCGCTCATTCCGGAGGGGCACTGGGCCGCGCTCGATAGCGGAAGCGTCGTTGCCGCGGCGGATGACGTTCGCGGGCGGCTCCAGGCGCTGGGTGAGCCGCCCGGAATGGAACTGCGGTTGATCGCCTCGTCGCGCGATGCGTCGCTGGCCAATGCCTGCGTGCTGCTCCAGGAGCAGTTCGCCTGGGCCGGAATCGCGTTGTCGCTGGACCTGCTGGACGATGCCGAACTCGACGCGGCCATGACCGGGGGAGGCTGGGACCTCCAGATGACGTACATGCCATGGTGGCGCGACCCGCACGAGCTGATCCGCCCGCTCCTTGTCACCGGTGGCGCGATGAATGCCTCCGGCTATGCGTCGAACCGGGTTGACTACCTGACGGGTCTCGCCTGCCGGGCGCGCGGCCATCAGGAACGTGGCTACCTTTACCAGGCGATCCAGGAGATCGTGGCCCGCGAGGTTCCCGTGATCCCGCTCTTCTTTCCCAACCACTACGACGCCATGAACGGACGCCTGGACTCGTACCCGTTCTTCCCGCCCGAGTCCGCCGCCGCGATGGCGCGGGTTACAATGCGGATGCCTGAACCGGCTGGCTCGCCGTAGCTATACTTCGAACGCGACCTCCGATCGCGAACACACTGGCACGGCGCGGGATACTGCGCCACGCAGTATGCCGGGGCCTATTCCCACACATGTCCAAGGAGCGAACCACGCACATGCATGCACTCGTCACCAGAACCAGGAACCTCGTCCTGCTGATCGCCATGGCCGGGGCAACCGTGCTCGCGCCCGCGTCACTCACCGCCCAGGATTCGCCCGCCGCGGGGTGCTGGGGCTCCGAACCCAGCACGGAGTTGGGGTTCTCCCAGTGGACCGAAGCGCCCTCCACGATCGTCGACCCCTCGAAGTCGTACACGGCCACGGTTGAGACCAGCCACGGCACGATGGTCTTCGCGCTCGACGCCGCGGCCGCTCCGACCACCGTCAGTAATTTCGTCTGCCTTTCGGCCTCCGGTTACTACGACTTCACCCTGTTCCACCGCGTGATGGTCGACTTCATGATCCAGGGCGGCGATCCCACCGCCACCGGCACCGGCGGCCCAGGATATCAGTTCGCCGACGAGCTGCCTTCCGGCGATGCTCCGTACACCCGCGGCACACTCGCCATGGCCAACTCCGGCGCGAATACCAATGGCAGCCAATTCTTCATCGTCCACCAGGACTTGCCCGCCGAGTTCCCGCTCAACTACTCGATCTTCGGTCACATTTCCGAGGGCGAAGACGTGCTGGATACGCTGGCGACCATTCCGGTGACCCAGAGCCCGCGCGGCGAAATGTCCGACCCGATCGCCACGGTTGGCATTGTCCGCATCACCATCCAGGTCGACGGGCAGCCGCTCGGCGGGTAGAGGATCGCCCGGCGCGGGAACCAGTCAGCACCTCAGTACGTACCGAATGCGGGGAGAAGCCGCTCCCCGCATGGATTACGCCCGTGGGCGGTGACTGGTTTACAAGGGGCATTGAATGGCTCTCATACTCATCATTCTCGTGCTGATCTCCGGTTTCCTCGTCTCTTCCCCCGTGAGCGTCGAGTATCCGCGGGTGTGTGTGACGGATGTTCAGGGCGATTGCGTGCCCGATCCCGCCGATGGCTGGCCGCCGGTTTCATTCGAGGGCTTCGAAGGCGTGATCGTACCCGCGGAAGCCGTTGAGGACGATGGATGGTTCGATAGCGACGAAGCCTGGACGCCAACCGACGAGGACGTGATCGCCGCCGAGGATGCGATCGCGTCCGAGCAAGGCCAATTGGACCATATGCGCCAGTACATCGGAATCACGTATGGCGGTGAGCGAAAAGTCTTCGTCAACGGGTTCTGCGATGCGTTCGGCCAGAACTGGCGGGCCGAAATCGTGGTCGTGATGGACGGTGGTGAGTGCTTCTTTGGCGCCACCTACAACGTCGAAACCGGTGAGCTCGAAAGCTTCATGTTCAACGGCGAAGCGTGAACCGCTGGCGGTGTGCCCTGGCGGTGCTGATGCTGACCTGCATCGCCGCTCCGCCCTCCATAGCCCAGAGCCCGGAACAGCCAGTCTGCGCCCCCGCGCACGGCTGGCTGTTGCTTGAGCGCGGCGCGCGGGCCTACATCCTCGATCCTGGTGACGACGAGATCCTGCCGCTCGATCTGGCTCCCGCCACCATCGAGCGGCTCCACCGCCCGCTAACGCTTCTCGACGTGTTTATCTCTCCCGCATGGGATGTGAGGCGGGATTCGAGGCCGGATGGCTACACGTTCACCGTCCGCGAACCTGGCGGCGGGAAGCCGATCCTCTCCGCCTCCTTCGACCGGCGGATCGAGATCGCCGCTTCCACGGTCTCTCCCACCGGCCGTTTCACCGTGTTCATCCAGTCCAATAACCTGGCATCGGAGATCACGGTGCTTGACGCGGCCGATGCCCAGCGTCGCGACGTACGCATTCCCCACGGCGAGGAGCTTGCCGCCTTCGCGATCGACAGCGCGTTCAGCCGCGACGAATCCTGCCTCGCGGTTTCGATGGAGCGCGTGGGCGGAAATGGCCCGGAAACGTGGCTGGTGAACCTGGAGACAGGGGCGGTAAGTGGGGTCATTCCCGGATTCGTGATCGACTGGACCTGAGTCCCTACGGTGATGACCCCGGGCCTACGTCTGCGGAACCATCGCTGGAGCTTCGGAATTGCGGCGGCCGACCGAATGGGCCGCCATCGCCGCCATCACGATACAGACGGCGATCGCCACCGCGATCGGCTTCACGCCGAAGATATCGGTTGCTATACCGGCCAGCAGGATGGGGATCAACGATGCGATGTTGCCGATCAAGCCCTGGGTCGCGATGACCTGGCCGCGAAGGTTGCCTGGAGTCCGCGCCAGCAGGATCGACCGGGCCGAGACATTCACCAGGGCAGAGGCGAACCCGGCCGGGATCGACAGCACCATCGCCACCGAAATCAGGGGCGAAATTCCCAGCGCCGTCGTCATCTGGTCGAGCGGGAACATCAGCGTGTCGTTGAGGAAGTCGTACATCTGTTCCACGAAGCCGAGCGACGCAACAACCAGCGCGAACAGGAACAGCGAGAGGGTGGCCAGGTATTGCTCGCCAATCAGGCGGGCCAGTTTTGGCGCCATTCTCAGCCCGAGCACCAGGCCCAGCGCGGCCGGCGCGAACACGAACACCGTGTTCTCCTTCGAGGTGCCCAGAACCCGCTCCAGGTACACAGGCATGATCACGATCAACGCGCTCATGCCAACCCCAACCAGCACGTCATCGATGATGGCCTCGAACGTGTGACGGTCGCTCCGGGCGAATCGCCAGCCATCGCCCAGCATTTGCCGGAGCGACCTGCCCGCCATCCGTGCCCTGTTCCGGGTGTGGTCAATTGCTGGCAGCAGCGCCGTGAGCGATCCCGCCACCAACCACAGGATGCCCGCCGCCACGAACACCAGTTCCGGCCCACCCAGCCGCAACAGGATCGGCGCGGTCAGCACAAGGCCCACCGCCTGCGAAATCGTCAACGCAAGGTTGAACATGGCCTGGGCGCTGGTGTATCGCTCTGGCTTGACGATGTCCGCCAGCATCGAGGCTTCGGCCGGTGAGTAGAACTGGTGAATGACCCAGATTCCGAGGGTTGCCGCGAACACCCCTGGCAGCGATACGTCGGCGCCGACGAGCAAGAGCATGAATGTGAACCGGAACAGGTTGAGCAGCACCATCAACGCGCGCCGGGGAACCGTATCGGCCACGAGCCCGGCCGGCAGGCCGAACGCGATGGACGGAATGATCGAGCAGATCACGAACACGGAGGTGAAGACGGACCGGTCGGAGAGATCGACCACCAGGATCAGCAACGCATAGAGCAGGGCGCCCTGAGCGGTTTGCGACAGGAGACGCGACATCCACAGCATCCGGAAGTCAAAGCCGGCCAGCAGCGATTCCTCGCCGGGCAGGGGGATCGACGGGCGGCGCCTGAGTCTCCCGAGCCGCCGGCCAGGTTCTTCCACCACCGGCGCGGAGGTGCCAAAGAGCCCGCCGAAGTTCTGGATTTCGACGCTGAGGACCTGGGACGAGGTAATGTCCTCAAGGGGTTCGAGGTCGTCCGGGTCGGGACCGGCCAGAATGCGTTCGGCGGCCCGCGACTTGCGAACGGGATGCGTCACCGGCCGGGCACGTGTCCGGCGCCTGCTGGCGGCGGGCCTGGCCTCCCGGTCGTGATGGTTGTGTGCGTTGGGGTCGCTCACAAAGCCGCATGCTCCCTCGCGCGAATCGCTCCAGGAAGGCCCGGTAGCGCCTGTCCTCCAAGCATGCCACGAGTCCACCAGTCAGACCACACCAGCGAGGCCAGTTCAGCCTTCTTCGTCGAGGAACGGTAGGATATCCCTCAACCCGTTCTCCAGGGCATCGGTGACCTCGCTCCAAGGCGGCACGATGTCGAGGAATGATGTCAGCAGCAGGATGTCGCCAACCAGCAGCAGCGCGATCAGCGCGATTGGCCCAATCGCGCCGAGGTTGGTGAACAGTTGTCCTACCCGGAGGAAGTTGAGGCTGAAAATGAGGAACAGGAACCAGCCGAGACCGGCGAGGATGGCGCCCAGTACGAGTTGGTCCGGCCGTTCTGGATCGCGCCACAGCAGGATGGAAACGATGCCGATCATGAGCAGCGCGGCGGGCAGCACCAGGAGGGCAACCACGCCCCAGGACATCTGCACGATTCGCTCGCCCGAGCGCATCCTGGCGGTACGCCGCTGGTGGGGCCACGCGCCCTCGACGGCGGTCTCGATGGCCTGGACGGTGAGCAGGAGCGCGATTCCGAGGCCGATCAGCAACCACCAGAGTCTGTTGTCAAAAGGTCCGAGCGGTATGCTGTCCCAGCTCAGGTCGGGCATGTCAGGCATGGAGGCGAAGCGTTCCCCGGGTGTATCTCGTCGCGTTGCGCGGCCTTCCAGCGGAAAGGCGGCCGTGGCAGCGTAGCATAACCGGTCGCGCCCGGTCCCGGAATGCACGACTCCTTCGTCTTTCGGCAAAATGCGACACCATCAATCGTGAAGGTGGACCCTCGAGCCTGATGAACCTCGCCGGTACCGCGCCACGGGTGGCCGCCCCGCGATACCGGCGTTCACCGGTGTGAACATTGGCGCCCAGCGTCAGGTTCGGCGTGCTTCCTCAATGGTGTGGGCCAGGCGCCGGATTCCTTCGATTATCCGGTCTTCCGGCACGGTCGAAAAGCTCAAACGCAGCGTGTTCTCACGATCCTCGTTCGGGAAGAACCACTTCCCCGGGAAATAGATCACCCCGTTGTCCGCCGCCGCCAGGGTCATGTCGCTGGTGCTCATCGACTCCGGAAGGGTGATCCAGACGAAGAATCCGCCCTCCGGCTCCGACCATGTCACATCCGGCGGCATGTGCTCCCCCAGCGCGCCAAGCATCGCGTCGCGGCGCGAGCGGTAGGTCGGCAGGGTGCCCGCCACGTGTTCGGTCAGGAATCCCTGGGCGGTCAGCGCCACGGTGCGCATCGTGATCCGGTCGTTGCTGATGTCGGCGACCTCCCGGTTGGCCAGCAGCAGCCGGTGGATCTCCGCCGGGGCGAGCGACCAGCCGGTGCGAATGCCCGGCGCGATCGTCTTCGAGAACGTGCCCATGTAGATTACGTTCGGGTCCAGCGAAACGAGGGAAGGAACCGGCTCGCCGTCGTAGCGAAGCTCCACATACGGATCGTCTTCCAGCACGGCCACGTTGTACTCCCGCGCCAGGCTGACGAGACGCTCGCGGCGGTCCAGCGGCATGGTGGAACCGGTCGGGTTGTGGAAGGTCGGGATCGTGTAGATAAACTTCGCGCCCGGCTCGGCCCTGAGAGCCGCTTCCAGCGCGTCCATCCGCATCCCATGCTCGTCCATCGCGATCGGGACGAGCCGCGCGCCGTAGGATCGGAAGATCTCGGTCGCCCCCAGGAATGTCGGGTCCTCCAGGAGGATCGCATCGCCCGGATCGATGAACACCCGGCAGGCCAGGTCCATCGCCTGCGAGCTGCCCGATGTGACCAGGATGCGGTCCGGGTCGGCCTTGACGCCCAGTGGCCGCATCCGCTCGGCGATCAGTTCCCGCAGCGGGCCGAACCCTTGTTGGTCGCCGTAGCCAAGGCACCCCGGGGCATCCTCGGCCCAGACCTGGCGCGATGCCTCCCGCAGGCGGCCGATCGGGATAAGCGCCTTGTCCGGCGCGCCATCGCCGAAGTAGATCGGGTCGTGATGATGCTTGAACAGCGTGAGGATGTTCGTCCAGATCGATTCGCCAAAGACATCGTTGCGGCTGGAGACGCGCTCGGCGAGACGGTTTTCGGTGGCGGTGAGGTTGGTGGCCAAGTGAGATTCCTTCTGGTGGGTTCGGGGCGTATCCGCATGCAATGCACGGGACTCGCATCGCCATGGGGCGTGCGCTCCGTCGTGCGGCTGGAAGCCTGTACCGTGCCGGTCGATGACCAGCCGATCAGGCGTTGGTAGGTGGAACCACCAGGGCTATTTCGATGCGTTTGTTCCGCTTGCCCTTGGACCGGGTGCCGATCACGTTCAGCTCGCCGATTTCGCGGGTATTGCGCACATGCGTGCCGCCGTCGGCCTGCAGGTCCAGGCCCACGATTTCGACCGTGCGGATTTCGGCGATGCCTTCCGGCAGGAGGTTGATTTTGGTGCGGATCAGGTCTGGAATCGCGAATGCCTCGTCGCGGGGAAGGACGCGCGCGACGATATCGCGCTCGGCGGAAATCTCCCGGTTGGCGGTGGCCTCGATTTCGGCGACTCGCTCGGGCGTGAAATCGGCGCTGTCCATCTCGAAGTCCATGCGGGCATGGTCGGTGCTCATGTTGCCGCCGGTAACGAGGGAGCCGTAGTCACGATACACCAGCCCGCAGAGGACGTGGAGGGCGCTGTGCATCCTCATCAGCGCGTACCGCCGTTCCCAGTCGATTTCGCCAGTCACGATGGCGCCAACGGCTGGCAGCGATGCCCCTTCGGCCAGGATGTGGATGTTGCCTTCCGGGCTCTTCCGTACGTCCACGACCTGGGCGGACCAGTCGTCCGCCCGCAATTGGCCGGTGTCGTTCGGCTGCCCGCCGCCAGTGGCGTAGAACGCGGTCTGCTCCAGCACGATGCCGCGCGCGTCCTGGTCCACGTGAGAGACGGTGGACTCGAACGTGGTCAGGTAGCTATCCGTTTGGTGCAGCAGGGGCAGCCTGCTTGTGTCCGTCACAACCGCTTCCGGTTCCTGGCCGCCCTGGCGCTCTTGGGGCGGTAATCGGGCGCGACTCAATAGATGTCCTGATGATAGGGGCCAGTGGGCGGTTGCCGCAACCTTGCCTCGGTGTCACCGGTGCGGTAGTATCGGAGTGTACGTACACTCCGCGAGGGTGACGAGAGGCCCGTCAGGACGTCCTGGCGTACGTGGGATTGCGCCGGGGCACAGGGGGAAAATGACCAATGACAGTCATCCTGGGTGGCCGTTTCCATGACGAAGGCGAACCAGGCGTGGTTCCGCCGTCGGACGGTATCCGCCATGAATTGACCTGGGAGATGCGGCTTCGGCGGCACCGGCGGTCGATTGCGACACCTTCTTATCCGACCTGGCAACCATCGTCAGTCCCGGCGGCGGTACCATCGCCCGTCATCAGCGCGCCTGTACCGGAAGACGAACCGGTCAGACCGGGGCTCATGTGGTTGTATGCCTCGCGCATGGCCCATGCTCGGTCTGGCCCGGCGGTCGTTCGGGAAAGCACGCCGGGGGAAAGGCTTCTGGTTGGGGAAGTCACGGACGAGAACGGAACCCTGAAGGCGATGGCGCTGGTAAGACCAGCGACCGTCATCGGCCGGGGGAGAGAGGAACACTATCGGAGCCTGCACCCGCACCTTTGCATGAGGTATGGCAGGCTCCGTTCGGGAGGCGTCATCATGTCATCGCGTCAGTCTGATTCGTGGTCCAGCCCCGCGCGGGGGCCGAATGGACTTAACATGTTTACCGCGCGTTGCGTGGATAGCCTGAGGTCACTGTTTGGCGGGGGAGGCCAGGTGCACTCGCGCATGGGTGGATCGAAGCGGGCGGTGCTCGCCACTTGCCTGGCCGTGCTGCTCATCGCCAGCGCCGCTTCCACCAGCTTCGCCAGCCAGTACCGGTACGAAGTTCAGGATGGCGACACCATCGAGTCGATCGCCGCGATCTTCGGTGTCAATCCCGATTCGATCCGCTCTTCGAGTTACCTGCCAAATGGCGATAGCCTCACGGCGGGCCAGGTCATCATCATCCCCGAGCAGGGACAGGACCCGGGCGACGCCGCCCAGATGGCCGCCCAGAACGAGGGCACGAGCCCATGGGCCTACACGGCGCACTGGGTGGAATACGGCGAGAACCCGGCCACCATCGCCGCGATGTATGGGGTTGGCGTCAACGAGCTGATGGACCTTAATGGAATCGACGATCCGCTCGACCTGACGGTCGGCATGCGGCTCATCATTCCGGCCACGGCCACGTCGTCCGGTTCGTCGAATGCGTCGTCCAGCGCCGCCGCGAGTGGCGTACCCGTCCCGAATTACAGGCAGCGGCGAAACCTGAGCTGCGAGTACGCCGCGACCTACGCCGCCGCGATGGCGTTTGGATGGGGTCCCACCGAGGAAGTCTTCATCGATTCCATACCGCTCACGCTGAATCCTCACTACGGATATCGCGGCAACATCGACGGCTGGTGGGGCAATACCGAGGACTATGGCATCTACGCCGAGCCGCTGGTGCCGGTTCTCAACGACTGGGGCTTCCATGGCGAGGTCATGTACACGTTCGGGGACACGGGCCCGCTCATCGAGCACATCGATGCCGGACACCCAGTCGTGACCTGGCTTGGCTTTTGGGGCGATACCCGGGAGCGCAAGACCGACGACGGCAACTACTCGGTGTTCGCGGGCATGCATGCGGTTACGGTCTATGACTACGACGAGGATGGCGTCTGGGTCATGGATCCGGCCAAGGGTGAGAAGGTTCACTACAGCTGGGGCTTCTTCATCCAGATGTGGGAAGTGGTCGACGGCATGTCGCTGGCTGTCTACCCATACTGACCCACCCGGAACCAGTTCGACGGAGACCACGACGAGGCGGACCGCACCGGTCCGCCTCGTTTCGCGTGTCGATACCGCCGGATGGCCGCTTCTACGCCGCCTCGGCCCCGGCATGGCTGACGCCCGCCGGTGTCCCCGCGGTTTCCTCGTTCCCCGCGGCGGGAATTGCATCCAGTTCGCGCAGCGCCGGGGAGGCGATCAGCACCACCGTGGTGGCCAGCATCAGCGCGCCGAGCAGCACCGTCGAGCCCGTGAAGCCGATGACGCCGATCAGCACGCCGCCAATCAACAGCCCGGCTGGCTGCGCGACCATCGATCCGGCCCGCACGAGGCCCATCACCCGGCCCATGAACTCAGCGGGCGTGGTGACCTGGAGAAAGGTGCCGATCATGGGGTTGACCAGTCCTGATCCGAACCCAATCGAGACGAGCAGCCCCGCGCTGATCCACATCGATGTCGAGAACGCCAGCGGGATCATCGGCGCGGTCAGCAGCACCAGCGCCGCCACCAGGAACGCGCGGCGGGAGAACCGGGGCGCCAGCCGCCCGTAGGCGTATGCGCCAGCCAGGCCGCCAATCCCCTCCGCGCCTAGCATGATGCCGAGCGCCCGCACGCTCTGGAGTTCCTGGTTGGCGAAGAACGGGATCGCCACTCCGAACAGCGGCGCGAACAGGAAGTTGATCGCCAGCGCGCCGAGGATGATGGTCCGGATGAGCGAGTTGTCGCGGACGTAGCGGAACCCCTTCTTCACGTCCTGAGTGAACGATTCACCGCTTGCCTGGGGCTGCTCCAGCCGGGGGATGAACAGCCACACCGCGAGACCCGAGAAGACGAATGTGCCCGCGTTGAACCACAGCACGTTCATGGGACCCAGCCAGGCGATGGCCAGTCCCGCGAATGGCGCCGCGAACAGGCTCGATGCCGCCGCGATCATGCCGAAGTTGGCGTTGATCCGCTCCAGCGAGATACCGGTCAATCGCGAGAGTGGCGGAACCATGGCCTGCCTGGCCGTGCTTCCTGGCGCATCGAAGATGGCGCCCAGGAACATCAGCGCCAGGAGGCCCGGAAACGACAGGCCGGTGGTGAGGTACAGGAGCGGCACAGCCGCCACCGTGACCGCGCTCACCAGGTCCGAGAAAACCGAGAGGAACCGGTAGCTCATCCGGTCGACCAGCGCGCCGCCCAGGAAGGTGGCGATCACCACCGGCACCACGGTCACCGCCGCGGTCAATCCGGTCTTGCTCGCGCTGCCCGAGGTCTCCAGCACGAACCACGGCACCGCGACCGCGGTCAGCATGTTCCCAAAGATCGAAACAAGACTGGTGATCCACAGGACCTGGACTGGCATCGATCGCCGGAACGGGATAGGTTCGGCCTCCGGGCTTGCTGGCTGGCGGTCTGGAGTGGACACGGTTGGCTGGCTCCACTTGGCGGCGGAATCGAGCGCGTGGGCGTTGCGCCCCCGCTCCGCCGTTTCGGCTACGAGGCGAATCGGCCTGGAACTGAACGGGCGGCTGCCTGGCGTTCGCAACCGCTGACGCGCTCGCCCCACCGGATCAGCAGGTTGCCCGTCGCTGTCCGAAGGCGGCCCTTCGGAGCCTCTCCAGGGACGTGACTCGTGGAGACCTGGCCGTTCCACAATTCCTTCAAACGTTCCTGGTGCGCCTTCACGAGTACATCGTTGAAGTGAAAGTTCGGTTCCATCATCGTGCGTGCTCCTGGCCTGGTGGCGGCTGGCTTGGCGGCTCTTTTGAGCGCAAGATGCCCCTTACCGCCAGTGCGCGCTCTCACCATGGCGCCCCGGCGGAAGTCAATGGATGTGGATGGAAGGGTTTGACGGGGCGCGTCACCTCACCGGAGGGGGTGAGGTGACGGATTTCCGCCCCTGCTGGCTCAGGATTCCTTGGCGTCGTCCGGGTCCAGCTTCGATAGGGCCTCATCAATATCGATATCGCCGCGTTCCAGCGCTTCGAGCACGCGCAGGCGCTCGGCGTCGGCCGGGGAAATCGTTCCCGCGGCTTCGGCGGTGTCGACTGTGTTGGCGGGCTCGGGCTCGATCGGCGCGGTTTCGCCCGCGGATCGCGCCGGGCTGGGCGGCGTCGCGCCCGATCCCGATGACCACGTCCATGGTTCGCCGGCCGCGGGCGTCGTGCCGTGCTCTTCAGCCTGGGCGGCCGCCGCTTCCGCCCGCGCAACCTGTTCCTCGACGCGAGCGGTAGCTTCATCCATATTCGCGGTTGTCTGGTCCGCGTTCACCGAAGCCGGTTTGGGTGGAGCGGCGGGTGGCGTTGGCGGCATTGGCGGAACGGGAGCCTGGGCCGGCCGCGCGGCCTCTGGCCCATTCGGCTCTGGCGGCGTGGCGAGGCTCGCGAAGTTCTTTTTCAGGTCCCTGGCGAAATCCTTCGCCCAGGCCGTAATCCCGTCGACATCGAGGTCGAATCCTTCCGGCGGCGCGTTCTGGCGCAGCTTCTGCTCGTACTCCGATTCGTCGCCCCTGGCATCGTGGGTGCTGGCCGCGCTGGCCGCGTCGCGCGCGAGTTGCAGTTCGGGCAGCGGTTCGTGCTGGGCGGCGATGGTCGGATCGGTCCTGCCCGTGCATTTGAGGCTGCCGCTGACGGTCTTCACGTCCAGCGCCGGGCCTGTCTGGCCCGTACCCATCGACCAGCTTCGGCGGCCGGCCGATGTCCATTCGCCGTCGGCCTGGGCGGACCCAGAGGCCGACTTGCTGGTCAGGGTTGAGATCACGGAGGCTGGGGCCGTCACATCCAGCTTCACGCTGCCGCTGACGGTGGAGAAGGCGTAGGTCTGTGCGTTGATGGCGGTGAAGGCCGCCTTCACGCTGCCGCTGACGGTCGCGACCCGGGCGTGCTTCAGCAGGCCCTCGCTCAACTGGATGCGCCCGCTCACGGTCCGGAGCGACGTCCAGCCGTTCGCCCGGCTGACATCGACGCCGCCACTGACCGCGTTCACTTCGAGGCTGCCGTCGATTTCTTCCAGCCTCACCGATCCGCTGGCCGAGTTCATGGAGACGTTGCCTCGGAGCGCGTTCGCTTCGATCCTTCCGGAGGCGGTCACCGCCGAAACGTCGCTGGCGATGTCGCTGATCGTGAGGCTCCCGCTGGCGGTCTTGGCCGTGACCTTCGATTCCGCCACCAGGTCGCGTGGGATTTCGACGCGGATGTCGTAGTTCAGGTCCGGGTTCAGCCGGAAGTTGGAGAGGTCCCAGTCACTTGGGTTGAGGCCGTGTTGCAACTGGTCCTTGATTTTCTTCGCCAGGCCGGCGAATCCGCCCGCCACGCCCCAGTCCGGGTGGATGGAGACGTTGTTGCCATCGATATCGACGCTGACCGGGATCTCGATCGGATCTTCGGTTGACTGGCCGTCCGAGCGCCGGACGACGACCCAGATGCCTTCCTGGTCGGAGCCCGAGATCCGGACCTGTCCGCTGGCGTTGGAAACCGAGAGATGGAGCGGCTGGCCGCGGTCGATGGGTACCTGTTGCTGGTAGCCGTTGGTGCCGGCAATGGCGGTGAGGGCGTTCGTGGAGGTCATGGCTCTTTCCAGTGGTACCGGGCTGCTCCCGGTCGAAGGATCATGGTCATCGCGGTTCATGGAAGTGTCTCGCTCGCTCATCGTCCCTTCTCTCGTGTGAACGGGCCCGCATCCTGGCTTCCGCCTTCGACGATGATTTCGACGCGCTTGTCGTCATCGGTGATATCCAGGAGTGGTCCCCAGTATCCGTCTTCAATAGAGCGTCGAATCTCGCGGCTGTCGAGCATGTGCTCGGGAGCCAGCCGCTTGGCGAGTTTCACGCCGGAGTCGACGAGCCGGTAGGGAAGCACGAGGTTGATCTTGGCCTTGCCGCTCGAGAGATCGGTGATCCGGATGCGGACGCTTCCAGCTTTTGGCGCGGGAGGATCGGGTGGTCCCGGCGGCGTCATCATGATCGGCGTGGTGCGCTGGGCCGCCTGGCTCGAACGGTCGGAGCGGTCGAGCGCTTCCAGTAGCCGGCCTGCTTCCTCGGCGGAGATCGTCTGGTTCTCCACCAGCCGCAGGATTTCGAGGCGTTCCTCCGAGAGGCCCGAGGTTGGCGTTGTGTCGCTCATCAGTCACCTCGCCCGCCGAGGGCCGCGAGGCGGGTGGCGGCTTCGTCGGCGCTGATCTCCTTGGATCGCAGCGCCTCCAGAATTTGCCGTCGCTCTTCCCGCATCTGGCTCGGCCGCAGGCCGTCGTCGTTCGTCGCGCCTAGCCCAAGCCCGCGTATCACATCATCGAGCCGCCCGCGGACGGTTGGGTACGAGATGCCGAGTTCGGCCTCGACATCCTTGATCACGCCCCGGTTCTTGAGGAAGACCTCGAGAAACGCGAGTTGATCGGCGCCGAGTCTGGCGAACCGGTCGAGGGCGAAGTGCCCATCGATTCCTGTGTGGCACTGGCCGCATTCCACGCGCGTCACATGTGTCTCGCCGCCGCAGACGGGGCACTGGCCCGGAACGGGGTAGAGGCGCGCGTGGGTGGTGGCGCCAAAGCCATTGGGTGTGTCGGTCATTGAAGGAAACTCCTTTGCATCTGCCGGTGCTCGCACACGCCGCTGTGTGTAATGGGGAGCGCCGCTGCCCCCGCCAGCACCAATGCACTCAGGTTAAGGTGGACATTGAGATTTGTCAACTCCAAATTGATAATCTCAATATAGAGATTCGAATTGTTGATTGTCACATAAAGGCGTCTAGTATTGGAGCCGTTTGCGCGGATGTTCGAGGTCAAATCATGAACATCGGCTGCTGTGTGCCCAGCCCGTACTGCCTCCAGACGCCAATCCGCGCCGCCGGTATACTGAAGTCGACAGTTCGAATCCGCCGTATCGGGCGGGTGTGGCGTGGTAGTGGGAAGACAGGAAGCAGCATGGCCCGGTTCGATATTGGCGACGAAGTCAAGGTCCAGATGCCGCGCGGCAAGAGCAAGCGTGGCGTGATGGGCATCAGTGTGATGTACACCACGTCGCAGGAAGCCAAGTTCGATGGCGCCACCGGCGTGGTCACCGATATCAACCCGCGTGGCCCGTACGAGATTCCGCTGTACCTTGTGGACTTCTCCGGCCACGACAACAGCCGGGCCGGCATTCCCTGGCAGGCCCAGTGGATGCGCGAGGAGTGGATCGTCTCCACCGGCCAGCGCTCCAAGCCGATCCAGCCGCGCGACGACGAGGCGCCCGCCGGAATGGGGCAGACTTCCCAGCCCGGCCGCTCGACCTGAGTCTCGCCAGCAAATCCAGACCGTGATCCCGGAGCGCCATTTCGGCGCTCCGGGTTTCGTTTACCCGGAGTGATCGCCATCAACGGGTTCGGCGGGCATCTGGCGGATACCCGGAACCGGTGAGAACAACACCCATCCAGCCGCCAGGAACATCCCGAACACGCCTGTCAGCAACGCGGCCTGCACGCTCGCCAGGCTGCCGATCACGCCGCCCAGGAACGACCCGATTGGCATCATTCCCTGCGAGAGCACCTGGTTCGATGCCGCCACCCTCCCCAGCAGCCGGGCCGGAGTCAACGTCTGCCTGAGGCTGAGCCCCAGCACGTTGAAGACCACCAGCGTCATCCACTGCGCGAACTCGGCGAACACGATCAGCGGCAAGGCGTGATCCGGCGCCAATACCGCCATCGGCACCGTGAGGCCGGACACGCCGAACAGGATCGCCGCCCAGACCATCGCGCGGCCCACGCCGAACCGGTTCGCCAGCCGGGACGCGACCAGGCTGCCGAGCAGGGCTCCCGCGCCGCCCGAGGCGAACACCAGTCCAACGCCGGTGGCCGAGAGCCCCAGGTCGGCGGTCATGTACAGCACGTAGACGGCGAGGAACATCCACCCCGCCAGGTTGATCGTGGCCGAACTGAGCGCAATGGCTCGCAACACCGGCGACGAGAACAACGCGCGGAACCCTTCCGACACTTCCCGGAGCAGATGCCGGTCGTCCGTGCTCGCGCTGTCCAGATCCTCGTGGTGGTCGATGCGCCGGATGTAGAACGCCGACCCGAGGTACGTCAGCGAGTTGATCGCCATCACCACTGGCGCGGACAGCAGGGAGATGAGCGTGCCCGCGGTGGCTGGACCGATCACCTGCGCCACGGACATGCTGGCGTAGAGCTTGCCGTTCGCGTCGGAGAGTTCCGAGCGCTTCACCAGCCCTGGCAGGATCGACACATACGCCGCGTTGAAGATCACCGATTGCGATCCCGTGAGCAGGGCCACCGCGACCAGCAGGGGGATGCTGAGGATATCGAGCATCGCCGCGACCGGAATCGCCAACAGCACCAGCGCCCGGCCAATGTCCATGGCCATCATCAGCGGCTTCTTCCGCAACCGGTCCACCCAGGCTCCGGCCAGCAATCCAAGGATCAGCACCGGTACGCCGCTGGCCGCCGTCAACACGCCCATCTGGAAGGCGGTCGCGTTCAGCGTCAGCGCGGCCAGGAGCGGGATCGCCACCGGCGAGACTTGCGAACCCACCTGCGCGATGGTCTCGGCGGTCCACAGGTTGAGGAAGTTGGCATTGGCCCACAGTCCGCCCGTGGGTCGACGTAACAATCCATCGAGGATGACAACGGTGTTGGCCGATGGGGGAGGGGCCGTCGTGGCGTCACGACGACGGAGGATGCGAACCATGGTGGTATGAAGCTCCCGAATGCTCCGGGACCGCGACGCCAGATGCCGCTGGCGAACCCGTGGGCTCGATCAACGGTTGACGCGCGTGTTCCCGCCGTTCACTTGCGCGATTGGCCGGGTGGCCAGGTCTCAGAACAGCGGTTGGTCAGCCATGAAGGGGAAGTCCATGGCTACCGTACCCAGTTTCAGGTACGCATTCGGCTTCATTCGGTCCTTTGCCTTACATGCGCCATCACAACCGATAGCGCAACGCCGAGTATAGCGATTCCTGTCAACCATCGTGATACGTTCGCGGCACGAACGGTCGCGCGTGGTACCTTCTTCCATATGCCGCGCGGAGATCGTCTACCGGCGATTGACCGCCAGGACAGATAGCATGGAAACGCCGGTTCGCGGGAATGGCAGTCCGCACACCGGAGACAACCCCGGCGAGACGAAGTAGCATCGCAGACATGACAACGACCCGAACGGGCGCCGCCCGTGATTGAACTGACCTTTCTTGGCACCGGCACGTCAACCGGGGTGCCGGTCATCCACTGCGACTGCCATGCTTGCGCCTCGCCAGACCCGCGCGACCGCCGACTGCGCTCGTCCGTGCTCATGCGCACCGCTGGCGCGACCATCCTGATCGACACCGCGCCCGACCTGCGCGAGCAAATGCTTCGCGCCCGGCCCGAACGGATCGATGGCGTGCTTTTCACCCACGCCCACGCCGACCACACCGCCGGGCTCGACGAACTCCGCCGGTTCAACATCGTCCAGTCCGAGCGCATCCCGGTCTGGGCGACCGAAGCCACGGCCGGCGACCTCCAGCGGCGATTCGAGTACGCGTTCAATCACGCCTTCAGCTTCTTCGGGGGCAAGCCGGACCTGGACCTGCACGTCGTCGATCCTCACGCGCCGTTCATGGCTTCTGGCGTCGAGTTCACTCCGGTTCCGGTCAACCATGGCAGCTTGCCAATCATCGGCTACCGGGTTGGCGGCCTCGCCTACGTTACCGATGTGAAAACGATTCCCGAATCCAGTATGCCGCTGCTGCGGGACCTGGATGTGCTCGTCCTCACCGCGCTGCGCCATGGCGAGCACGTCGCCCACATGAACCTCGAGCAAGCGCTTGCCACGGTGGAGGCGCTCCGTCCACGCCACGCCTATCTCACCCATGTCGCCCACGAGCTTGGACGGTACGCGGAGGTCGCTCCCCGCCTACCGGCCAATGTCACCCTCGCGGTGGATGGCCTGGTGATCCAGGCCGATTCCCAGGGATGACCGCGCCATTCGACAGGCCAGCCCTGACCGGCGATGATTTTCGCAACACGCATGGTCATGTCGCTGAGATGGCGAAATGGCCAGGTTCCGCCGCCGCGCCCCTGGATCGTACCGGTCCGCGGCGCGTACACCGGAAAGTCTCAAGATCGTGAAAATCGCCCTCGTTTCCCCTTACAGCATGCAGCAACCTGGCGGTGTCGCCGAGCACGTCGCCCACCTCCGCGATGAGTTCGATCGCCTTGGCCATGAGGTGGTGGTGATGGCGCCCCGCGGCCGGCAGGGGGGGCTGGAGGTCAGCGAGGGCTACTACGGCATCGGGCGCACCATCACCATCCCCGGCAATGGCAGCAAGATGCGGCTCACCTTCGACGTCACGCTCTATGCCGACGTCAAGGAGATCATGAAGCGCGAGCAATTCGACGTGGTGCATCTGCACGAGCCGCTGATGCCCGTGCTGTCGTACATGGTGTTGCTGAACTCCCGCGCGGTGAACGTCGGCACCTTCCACGCGTACAGCGGTTCGCAACCCTGGTATAGCGCACTCAAGCCCTACATGACCTTCGTGCTGACCCGGCTCGATGGCCGGATCGCGGTATCCGCTCCCGCCCGCGATTTCGTGACGAAGTACTTCGAGGGCGAGTACGACATCATCCCGAACGGGATCGATGTCGGGAGCTATGGTCCGCACGTCGAGCCATTTCCGTGGGCCGATGACGATGTCCAGCGCATCCTGTTCGTTGGCCGCTATGAGGAATCGCGCAAGGGATTTCGCTACCTGCTCCGCGCCATGCCGCTGGTTCGCAAGCAGTTTCCGAAGGCGAAGCTGATCGTCCTGGGGTCTGGCCGTCCCGAGAAGTTCGCCAACCTCATGGAGCGATATGGGGTCGACAACGTCGAGTTCAAGGGCTTCGTCTCGCAGGAGGAAAAGGCCCGGTACTATGCCAGCGTCGAGGTGTGCTGTTCGCCATCCACCGGCAACGAGAGTTTCGGCTACGTCGTTGTCGAACCAATGGCGGCCGGGCGAGCCGTGGTCGCCAGCGACATCGCCGGGTATGCCAGCGTGGTCGAAGATGGGGTCAATGGCGTGCTTGTCGAACCGCGCGACCCGCAGGCGCTCGCACTGACGCTGGTGCGGGTGCTGGCAGACCGAGAGCTTCGCGAGCGTCTTGGCGCGAATGGCATGGTTTCCGCGCGACAGTACGACTGGTCGAACGTGGCCCAGCAGGTGCTGGGCGCCTATCGTCGCGCGGGCGAGCGAGCCCGGCTGGAAGCCTGGCGGCTTAAGGCCCGGTAGCTGCCCACGTGGCAAGCAATACCCTACAATGCAACCGGTAGGAAGGGGCACGCGCTTGTCGCGTGACGCTGGCAAGCGATGACGTGCGGAGGGGATCTCAGTGATATCGGAGCGGATAGGCCAGTGGGTCCGTCATTACATGCTCTACGTCGGGCGGTGGCTGGCCCGCATGGGCATGACGGCCAATATGGCAACCCTTCTAGGGTTTCTCCTCAATGCTGGTGTTGCCGCGGTCATCGCATCCGGCCACCCTCGCATCGGCGGTGTGTTGCTGCTCATCGCGTCGGCCTTCGACATGGTCGATGGCGCCATCGCGCGGGCAACGGGATCGGCCTCCAGGTTCGGCGGCTTCTTCGACTCAACCCTGGACCGGTACTCTGAAATCGTCGTCTATGTCGGCATGATGGTCTGGCTGAATGAGACCCGCGATGACCACCTCGGATCGCTGCTGATCCTGATCGCCGCCACGGGCGCGCTGATGATCAGTTACGCGCGCGCGCGCGCCGAGGCGATCGGGTATAGCGCGTCCGTGGGACTCGTCGCCCGGCCGGAGCGGGTCGTGCTGCTCGCCCTGTGCCTCATCATCGACCAGCCGCTCTGGGCGCTCTGGATCCTGGCGATCCTCACCCACTTCACGGCTGTGTGGCGCATCGTCCATGTCTGGCGCCTGACCCAGGCGGACGACCGCGATTCAACCGGCTCCGGAACGGCCGCCTGATGACGGATGACCAACGCCCGGAACCCAATGGCAAGATCGTGGTGCCCGGGCGTCCACTCCGCACGGAATACATCGAGACCGACCAGGAGTTCGAAGGGTTGGTGAACACCGCCGACCTCGGCTCGGCCTCCCGGTCCTGTCTCGCGATCATCGTCATATTGCTGATTATCGCCCTGCTGATCTGTGTCTTCCTCATTGGCACGCTGTTCATGTAATGCCGGAAGCTCAGGCGGCGACATGCCTTGCCAGGTACATCCCCGCCGCGCAGAGCAGCAATCCGAGACCATTCGAGCCCAGGACGTATGCGGACGCCTGCTGCCACCTGCCCGCCTCCGCCAGCGCGATCGCTTCGAACGTGTAGCTGCTGAACGTCGTGAACCCCCCCAGGAATCCCACCACCAGCACCAGCCGGATGGCGGGATCGGCCACCACCCGTTCGCTCAGCGTGACCAGCAGGATTCCGATCAGGAACGACCCCAACAGGTTGATCGCGAACGTTCCCCACGGCAGGCTGTCACCGAACCGCGCCGCCACCAGCTTCGTCATGCCATAGCGGGCGTTCGCCCCAACCAGGCCACCGAGCCCCACCCACACGTAATCCATTGCCGCGATCCTTTACACGCCGCGATGTCACTGGGTTCCGCGTCCAGGCATCCACGATTGGACTTGTACACTCGGCTACCCATTTGTCGCAATGCCAGTTGACGGCCCACAGGGGTCATGTTAAGGTGTGTCTACGGTCGAGAATCGCTCGATCGACCACACCTGTACCATGTAGGGTAAAGGAGGTGATGCCCATGAGTAGTCTCACATCTGAGGGCATCGCGGTGGAGGTTGTGCGCTAGTAGCGCTCAACAGCCGTGATGTCCAGGACAGAAAGGCCGGCCCCACGGGGCCGGCCTTTTTGCGTCCGCCGCCACCCCGTCCCATGTACCATTGCGGGCATCGAATGACAATGACCATCCGGATCGCTCGCAAAGGAATGCACGTTGGGATCACCTTCACAGGAAACACCGCTCAAGCTCGGCATCTTCGACATCATGCAGATCGACCCGTTGCGCGATGGCGACCTGGCATCCATGTACCGTCAGAAGCTCGGCGACCTCGAACTGGCCGATTCACTCGGGTTCGACGCCGCCTTTACCGCCGAACGGCACTTCATGCCCCAGTTCGCCGCCTCGTCCGCCACCGCCTGGATCGCCGCCGCCAGCCAGCGCACATCGCGCATGCGGCTTGGGGCGATGGCCTACACGCTGCCGATCAAGGCGCCGGTCGAACTCGCCGAGGATATCGCCACCCTCGACCTGCTGAGCAACGGCCGGCTCGAAGTGGGATTTGGCACCGGCCATCGGATTGAGGAGCTGGTTGCCCTCGGGGTCGATCCTGGCAAGCGCATCACCATCTTCCAGGAACGGCTTGCCCTGCTCAGGGCGCTGCTTTCTGGTGGGTCGGTCAAATTCGAGAGCGGGAATGTGCGGTTGAGCCAGGTCGCGGTCTCCCCGCTCTCCGTCCAGCAGCCGCATCCCCCCCTCTGGTATGCCGGGACCGAAGCCATTGGCGCCCAGTGGATGGGCGCCAATGGGCTCGGGCTGGCGATTGGATTCAAGCCCACCGATCAACTGATTCCCGCGATTGCCGCGTTCCAGCAGGGACGCGCATCCCGCGCCGCGGAAACCATCGCCGCCGAGCCAGAACGCCCGCTTGGCGCGATAGCCCTCATGCGCTCGATCATTGTTGGCGAGTCCGACGAACAGGTTCGGGAAGAGGTGATCGGCGATCTCCTGCGGCTTGGCGAGGTCGTCAACGGCGAGCAGCCTGAAACCACCCGGGCCGAGCGCCGGGCCGAGGCCAATGACCAGTTCGACGCCATGGTCCGGAACGGCGTCATGATCGGCGGCGGCGTCGATACTGTGGCAACAGCCCTGGCGAAGGTCCGGGAAGACCTCCAGTTCGACCTCTTCCTCGCCAACCCGTACGCGATGGGAGCGAGCCCGGAGCGCATTCACACCACGCTGAAACTACTCGCTGGCCCCGTGCGCCAGCAACTCGCCGCGAAGTGACGAGTCCGGCCTGATGCGGGGGGCCGATCCAGGATGAAGCATGCCAGCGAGCGGGCAAGAGGACGCGCGTACGGACGTAACGAAGGGATGTCCGCCCCTTGATCGCTCACGGGCACGAAAAGGCCCTGGCCGCAAACGCGGCCAGGGCCTTTTCGTGGTGGGGCAACGGGCGGGACTATTCCTCGCCAGTGTCCTCGCCCTCGGCGGGCTCGGCGGCATCACCCTCGGCGGCTTCAGCAGCCTCGGCGTCCTCGGCGGCCTCTTCAGCAGCCTCGGCAACCAATGACGCGATCAACTCTTCACCGGCGGTGATTAGGCTGACGGCGTCCGGCAGGTTCAGGTCGCCGGCGTGAATCGCATCGCCAACGCCGGTCAGGCCGGACGCATCGACCTCGATCTGGTGCGGCAGATCGGCGGGAAGCGCCTCAACCTCTACTTCGTTGAGGATGTTCTGCAGCACGCCCGAGTGAACCCCAAGGTTCACCAGGAGGACTGGCACCATCTGGCGCAGCACAACCCGCATGTTCGGCGCGAAAAAGTCGATGTGAAGCGGGTCTCGCGTGACAGGATCGACCTGCACTTCGCGAATCAGGACCGGCTGGTTGCCGCCATCCCACTTCAGGGTGAACACGGTCGAATGACCGGCTCGCTGGTAGAACCTGTCGAATTCGCGGCGGATGACGGACACCGAAACGGTATTCTCCACCACCGGCCCGTAGACCACGCCAGGCACGAGGCCCTCACGGCGCAAACGCTTGACCTTTTTCCCGTGGACATCCCGCGGTTCGGCCCTCAGAATCAGCTCATCGGACATGACAAGATGGCTCCTACTTCCCGGCATCCCATATGGGACGCCTTGCATGTGTATCGCGGGACCGGTTTTCCAGGCACACCACAACCACCGCGCCGACATGGCACGCAAGGCTGCAGTCTACCACCCGGAACCGGATACAACCACGCGAGCCGGCGGCGAATTGATCGCGCCCGCGCTACACGAGCGCCCGCAGTGCCTTCGTGGCCGCACTCACGACCACCTCGGAAGCTCCGGGACCATACGGGCTGGCGAGCGCCTCGTACGTGCCTGCCTCAATGGCGGCGTCATCGACGATATAGCCCACGTAGCCATTGGCGTATCCCACGACCCACGTCATGTCGAATGGGGAGCCCTGTTCGACACGACGTGCGTGGGAGCTGAACGGCTCACCTGGCGCCGCCGTAAGCGCCAGCGTATCTCCCAGCAGCCAGCAGTCGATCGTCATGCTCACCGGCGCGACATTGCCCGTCTCGCGGAGGATGGCCGCCCCCTGCAAGCGCGTGTACAGGCGGCGTTTCACCGCCTCCGGTACGGTGGGATCGTCCTCGGCCGCTTTCCATGCCGCCAGGGCATCGCGGTGAGCCACGGCTTCGTTTTCGAGGTCGCGCTCGCGCATCGGCAACGTGACGGTCTCGCTGGCCCGGCGTAGCCCGCCACCGGTGAGCGTCGCGTGGCCTAATCCGTTGAGGACCGCCCCAGCAACGATGTCGCCCAACCGGTCGACCTCCGCGAACGACGATTCGCGCCGGGAAAACCGTGTGCTGATATCTCCCGCCGCGCCCGTGGCGGTCAGCAACGTCGCATCCTGTCCCGCGGCTCCCAGCCGGGCCCGAACGGCCCGCCGGATGCCACCGTGCAAATCGGCCGAGACCTCCAGGTTCCACGCCCCGAGCACGGTGGGGTGGCAAGGGACAAGCATCAGGAGGGCGACAAGGGACCCCTCGTCACCGGTCGCGGCGAGATATCTCACCTGGTCGTCGCCCGTGGCATCCGGATCGTTCCGGTTCGTCCACGCGCCGTCGACCCGCGATGCGCCAGCGGCAAGGACCACTGGCCGCATGGCTCCGGTCGCTTCAGATACTGCCCCAGCCGCGACTTCGATGAAATGGGCTCTCAGGTCCGGCTCAATCGTCGTCGGACTGGCTGGGTGCAGCCGGCGCGGAACCCCGAGCGGGCCGCTGTGGGTATGGGTGGCGCAAAGCAGGATGTCACTTGCATCGACGCCAGCCGCGGCCGCGATGTCGGCCGCGAGGCCGCCATCCACACCCACAACGTCCGCCGTGACGATGTGGAGCCATCGTCCGTCGCACGTCAGGGAAAGGGCTGAGATCTCCAGTGGATCGTGCGTACACGTGGCGCCCTCCGTCCTGTCCGCATAGCCCCCGAGCCGCGTGCCCTCATGCACGTCGAGGATGGCCGTCGCCGCACCGGCGTGCCAATCGCTCACGTCTTCTTCGCCGCCACGCCCGCGTCGAGGCGCATGCGCAGTCTGTCTGTCACGAGCAGTCCCGCCGCTCCCAGCGCCTTGAGATACGCGCCGATCACCGGCGGATACCGGGGCGGTTCTATGGATGCCTCCGGCCAACCGCTTCGGATCGTGCCAGTGAAGCTGTCCATCACCATCGGTCCCGCCGAAAACACGCCACCCGTTGGAAACACCCTCACTGGGTGGCCTGGCGAATGGAGTTGCCGGATCGCTCCAAGCGCCAGTTCGCCCAGCTTCATCCCCGCGGTTGTCACGATCTCGTTCGCCACCGCATCGCCCTCCTCCGCGACCTCGATCACCTTCGGCGTCAGGGTGGATACCTGCTCGCGGCTGAACGAGGTGTCGTACAGCACCCGGATGATCTGGCGGATGACCGTGATCCCGTAATGGTCGAGCACCATCGGCAGCAGCGCCGTCTCCGGGCCGCGCCGGTCGAATCCCTTCGCCGCCGCCTGGATCGCACGCAACCCGATGTACCAGCCGCTCCCCTCGTCGCCCATCAGGTAGCCGAGTCCGCCAGCGATCGCTTCATGGCCATGGTCGTCCACGCCGTAACCGATCGATCCGCCACCGGCGATCACCACCACGCCCGGTTCGCCACCGGACGCGCCCGCCAGGTTGGACACGAAGTCGGCATCGACCCAGATCTTCTCCGGCGAGCACAATTCGCGAACCATGTCGCCGATCATCACCAGCGCCGTCGACTCCCGCGCCGCGCTGGTCAACCCCAGGCCAACCAGGGCGATGTCGTCCGTCGTCCGGCCCGCCGCCTTCAGCGCGGAATGGGCCGCCGAGTGGATCGCGTCCCGGTTGCGCTGGTACCCATTCGGTCCGTGCAGGTGATCGCAGGGTGAACCAATGCCCCAGCCCAGGATCTCGCCGTCCAGCGTCGCGATCATTGCCTTGGACGATGTTTGCCCGCCGTCGACCGCCAGCACCATCCGTTCCCGCTCGTTCATGGCTTCATCAGCGGAATACGCGGCCGGTACCGTTCGATCAACGCCTGGTTGTGCTCGTCTCCGCCTGGGATGTTCTGGCTCACGAACGCGGGCACCGGTTCGTCGCGTTCCGCCAGCAATTCGGCGGCCGCCACGAACAGGGCGTTCAGCACCACCGCGCCGAGCACCGTCGAGGTCGCCCCGACCACGATCCCGTCGTCCCCGATCGGCTGCACCGCGTCACCCAATGGCACGTGCGTGTCCAGCACCAGGTCGACCACGCCGGCCAGCTTCACGCCGGACGAATGGCGGCTGGGGGCATCGGCGTATGCGGCCGCCGACATGACCGCGATCGTGGTTGCTCCCAGTTCGCTGGCCCGCTGGGCAATCTCGATCGGGACCGGGTTCACGCCGGAGGTGCTGATCACGATCACCACCTCGCCCGGTCTGATGTCGTAGGAGGCGATGACCGAAGGCGCGTACCCTTCGAGCCGCTCGACCATCGTCGCCCGGGCCGAGCCGAAGATCGTCAGGTTCACGTCCAGCATCGCGTTGACCGGAACCAGCCCGCCGGCCCGGTGAAAGACCTCCTGCGCCAGGAGGTTCGAATGCCCCGAACCGAACACGTGGACGATGCCGCCACCGGCGATCGAGGTTGCGATCAATTCCGCCGCGCGCTGAAGTGGCTCGCGCTCCTCCTGCTCGATCTGGTCGATCAACTCCCGTATTCGCTGGATGTACGCCGCCGTTGCCTTCATTGCTGCCCTCGCTGGTTCATGCTGTCGATTGCCTGCTGGAAACGGGACGTGATGGCCATCGGGTTGGTGATCGCCGTGCCAACCACCACGAACGACGCTCCCAGGCCCAATGCCCGCGTCACCTGATCCGGCGACCAGTATCGCCCCTCGGCGAACACCGGAACCGGCGACGACTTCACCAGCCATGCCAGCAGGTCGAAGTCGGGTTCGTCCGGCACGGCGCCCCCCGTGTACCCGCTCAGCGTCGTGCCCACCGCGTCGATGTCGGCCGCCAGGGCGCCCTCCAGGTCGTCGCGGCTGGAGAGGTCGCCCATCGCCACCGCGCCCGCGTCGTGAATCGCCCGCACCACGTCGTGCAGGCGTTCACCGTTGGGTCGCGGCCGGTTCGTCGCGTCCAGCGCCACGATGTCCGCTCCGATCTCCAGCAGCGCCTTCGCCGAGTCGGCCGTTGGCGTGATCATCACCGGGCTGTCCGGATGCTCGACCTTGAAGATCGCCATAACCGGCAACGAGGTGGCTTCAAGCACCGCCTTGACATCCGCCGGGCCGTTCGCTCGCAGCGCCCTGGCCCCGCCGAGTTCGGCCGACCTGGCCATTTGCGCCATGGTATCCGCGCCGTGGAGCGGATTTCCGGGGCGTGCCTGGCAGGAGACGACCAGCCCGCCCTGGAACGTGGTGAGCCTTTCGAGAATCCGTGCATTTCGTGAACGTGGCATAAACCGCTCGTTTCATTCGTGGGGCCAATCCGCCCGCCCCCGTGAAGCCCATGTTCCCGAGGTTCGGATTGTGCGAAACGCCCAGCAGGCGTGCATAATGGGCAGCAACCCTTAACCGAAGAGCCGTGCCCCGCCTTGACTCAGGCGCTGCCCGGCCCGTAGCATTCTGGGCGATTTCCAGCATGGTGAGGGCGAAGAGCGCCGTCACGGGGAGAAAGGCCTCCCAGCAAACGGAATGAGGGACGCCATCCGTGGTGTTGATGGTCGCATGCCGCGGCCGGGCGCGCGAGCGGGGAAGTGTTCCGGTATGTGCGATTCCGCTGTCTGACAGCGTTGGCCAGGAACCGGCCAACGCGCAGGTTCCACGATTAGGAGGCCATGATGGGCCGGTATCTCATTCGCCGGGGATTGATTTCGATTGTGACGCTGATCGCCATCAGCATGATCGTCTACTCGATTCTCTACCTCGCGCCAGGTGACCCCCTGGGTGGACTGGCGACCAATCCCAACGTTTCGCCCGAAGTCCGCGAGCAGATTCGGGAGAGTTGGGGACTCAACGACCCACTCTACGTGCAGTACTTCAAGTGGGCGAAGGCGTACTTCTTCGAGTTTGACTGGGGTCAGTCTCTTACCTCGCGCATTCCCGTCAAGGATTACGTTTTCGATCGGCTTGGCGTCACGCTGAGCATCGTTGGCACCGCTTACATGATCGGCGTGATGATCGCGGTCCCGGTCGGCGTCCTGTCCGCGCTCAAGCAGTATTCGTGGTTCGACAACGTCGCCACCACCTTTGCCTTCATTGGGTTCAGCATTCCCACCTTCTTCTCCGGCCTGCTGCTGATCCTGCTGTTCAGCGTGCAACTCGATTGGCTGCCGTTTGTGTACGACAGTACCGCCACGGGGTGGACCCGGGTCACGCAGGCGATCATGCCCATCACCGTGCTGGCCCTCTTCGGGTCGGCGCAATTAACCCGCTTCGTGCGGGCCTCGATGCTCGAAACCATCAACCAGGACTTCGTCCGCACGGCCCGCGCCAAGGGCCTCAAGGAACAGTGGGTCGTGTTACGCCACATCATGCGGAACGCCATGATTCCGGTCATCACGATCATCGCCCTGCAGTTGCCGGCGGTTGTCGGTGGCGCGGTCATCACCGAGCAAATCTTCCGCATCCCGGGCATCGGGCGCGCCCTGATCGACGGCATTAACTCGAAGGACGTGCCGGTGGTGATGGCGATCACCTTTGGGGTCTCCATCCTGGTGGTGCTGTTCAACGTTCTGGCAGACATCCTGTATGCATTGCTCGATCCACGCATTAAATACTCCTAGTAACCAGGCGGCCGGGCCCGCGCCCGGCCATCTGGCGCGGGGGCTTGCTCTGGCATCGAGTGTGTTCTTCGGCATTGGGGGATCAATGCGAAACTGGTTTGGAAATCTGGTCACTATCGCGCGAGCGCCCGGCCAGTTTGAGAGGCGGCCCGCATGACGACATCCACGCCCACGCTGGAAGCGGCTGCTGACAGTAACAACGCGAACCTCGCCCGTGTTCGCCAGCAACGATCGCTGTGGAACAACGCCTGGAGACAGTTCCGCCATCACCGGCTCGCCATGGCCGGCCTGATCGTATTCACGTTCTTCACGATCGCCGTCTTCATTGGCCCCTACCTCTGGCCGGAGGAAGTCAACGCGCCGTTCGCGTTCGACACCGGAATGCCGCCCAGCCTCGAACACCCGATGGGCACCGACTCGCTTGGGCAGGATATCCTCGCCCGTATCCTGTACGGTGGCCGGATCTCGATCTCGGTGGGGCTCGTCGCCGCCTTCGTCGCCATCTCGCTCGGCACGCTCGTCGGCGCCATGGCGGGGTTTTTCGGTGGCTTCACCGACAGCCTGCTGATGCGCATCACCGACCTCTTCATCAGCCTCCCGCAGCTTCCACTGCTGCTGCTCATCACCTACCTCTTCCGCGAGTCCATGCAGGACTTCGCCGAGGAGACATTTGGCTCGCGCAATGTCGGTGTCTTCCTGCTCGTGGTGATCGTGATCGGCTGCCTGGCCTGGATGCCCACCGCCAGGCTGGTTCGCGCCAGTTTCCTGAGCGTCAAGGAAAAGGAGTTCGTGGAGGCCGCCCGCTCGATCGGCGCGACTCGAACCAACCTGATCAACCGCCACATCCTCCCCAACGTGCTCAGCCCCATCATCGTGGCGGCGACCCTCGAAGTTGGTGGCGCGATCATCACGGAATCCGCGCTGTCGTTCCTCGGACTCGGGTTCCCGTCCGATGTTCCGACCTGGGGTCAGATGCTCTATCAGGCGAAGGACTACCTCGAGCTATACCCGCACGAGGCGCTCTTCCCCGGCACCCTGATCTTCCTCACGGTGCTGGCCATCAACTACATGGGCGACGGCCTCCGCGACGCCCTCGATCCGCGCAAGATCAATTAGGTTCGCGGCCACAACCCGGCAAACAGGAAACGGCGGTCCACACCGGACCGCCGTTTCCCGTTGCATGCGCCGTGCCCGCCCACCCGTGGCCGTCATGTTGAGCGACGGTTCTCCTCCCCGAGTCGGGGAGGAGCCAGAGGAGGGGCATGAAACATCGCCGGACGAAGTCCATGGCGGCGCAGCCGCCACTCTTCGCGAAACCGCCTGCCCCTGCCTTGGAACGGTTCGCTCAACCGGGGATACCTCGCTCCGCTCGGCAAGACGGGTGAATTTTGCGTGGGCGGGAGTGAGCGGGTGGATCGCTTGGGCGTGGAATACGCTCGCGCCAGGACTCCTGACCGTATTACTCGCTGGTTGGCGGCAACTCGTCGCCGAACTGGTCGCGTTCGGGATGCCCATGGTGCAGGCGCCGCCGCACCCGCGACGTAATCAGCCCCGACGATGGCGCGAACAGGAACACCAGCAGGAACACGCACGTCGCCACCAGCACCACGGCCGCGCCCGACGGCACGCTCCGGTAGTACGACATGTAGAGACCGGCCACCCCACTCGCCATCCCGATCGCCGCCGAAATCGCCACCATCACGGGCAGGCGATCCGTCAGCATTCGGGCCGTCGCGGCGGGTGTCACCAGCATGGCCAGCACCAGCACATTCCCCACCGTCTGAAGCGAAATCACGATCGCCATCGCCAGCGCGATGAGAAACAACTGGTCGAACGCCCACAGGTTGATCCCGCTGCTCTGGGCGAACGTCCGGTCGAAGGCGATGCTCGTTAACTCCCGCCGGAACCAGGCCACCACCAGCAGCACCACGCCCCCAACGATGGCCGTGAGCTTGAGATCGTCCCGTGAGACGCCCAGCAGCGAGCCGAACAGGAACCCGTTGAGATCTCGCGCGTAGCTCGTCTGTGTGGAGAGCAGCGTCACGCCAAGGGCGAATCCGCCCGCGAAGATCACCCCGATCGCCGTGTCGTTGGAGAGCTTTGCGTTCTGGCTTACCAGGCCGATGCCGAACGACACGATGATTGCCGCCACCAGCGCCCAGACCAGGAAGTCGCCGCCCAGAATGAAGGCGATCACCACACCAGGGAAGATCGCGTGGGCCAGCGCATCGCCAAGGAACGCCAGTCCACGCAGGATCACGAAGACACCCACCACGCCACAGATCAGTCCAACCAGAATGATCGCCAGGAACGCGTGCTGCATCAGCACCAACGACCACGGTTCGGTAAGCCAGTTCATCATCGCGGCACGTCTTCGCCAGGGGTCTCCGGTTCGGGCTCCGCCATCACGAGGACGGCGCCGCCGAAGGCCCGGCGAACCAGGGCCGGAGTGAACACGTCGTCCGGCGCGCCGTCCGCGACGAGCGAGCGGTTGAGCAGCATCAGCCGGTCCGCGTGTTCGCGGGCCTGGACCAGGTCGTGGGTGGCATACACGATCGACGTGCCCTGGGCCGTCAGGTCGTCGAACAGCGACATGAACAGTTCCTGCGTGGGGATATCGACGCCGGTGAACGGTTCGTCCAGCAACAGCACGTCCCCTTGTGAGAGAAGGGCCCGGGCCAGGAACACACGTTGCTGCTGGCCGCCGGAAAGCGCCCCGATCTGGACCTTGGCGAACCGGTCCATGTGTACCTTGCGCAGCGCATCCAGCGCCAGCGCGTGCTCCCGCTTGTTGAACCCGCGAAATCGGGGCGTGGCGCGCGCCAGGCCGAGCAGCACGGATTCGATCACGGAGATCGGGAAGGTCCAGTCCGCGCCGGATCGCTGGGGCACGTAGGTGATTCCCGGAACTGCCCGGGTCACGATCTGGTTCCCAAACCGCACCTCGCCATGCGAAGGCGGCATCACGCCAGCCACTACTTTGAGCAATGTGCTCTTACCCGAGCCGTTTGGCCCCAGCAGGCCAACGACCTCGCCGGTGTGGATGTCGAACGAAACATCCTCGAGCGCGGGACGGTCGCCATAATGCAGGGAGAGACCCCGCGCCTGAAGTATCGGTGAGCCAGGAGTCGCCTGGGTGGAGGCTTCGAACGGCATGGGGCGGAGACCTGTGGATGGAGGACGATGGAACATCCTCCGGATGAGGACCTCACGCAACCTACCATCACCTGATACCTTGTGTCAATAGTAGGCTGGCCGCCGCGAAACGCCTGGAGGGTCAGGGGTGGGCGGCGACCGCGGGGACGTCCTGGCAGGATGGGCACACGCCGAACACTTCCAGCAGGTGGTCGTGAATCTGGAACGAAGTGTCCCGGACCAGGGCCGGAACGAGTTCTTCCAGCGGGCAGGCCGTGAAGGCCACCGCCGTGCCGCATTGTGAGCACACGATGTGGTGCCGGTGCCCGGTGGAATCGCAGATGTACGCGGGGTGACCGTCTGGCTGGATCAGCCGGGTCAGCACATCGACCGCCGCCAGGATCTCCAGCGTCCGGTAAACGGTTGCCCGGCCGATCGGTTCGGAGCCTGAGCCGAGGTCGGCCACAAGCTGCTCGGCGGAGAACGGTTGCGTGTAACGCAGTACCGCCCCCGCCACCGCGAGCCGGGGTTTCGTCAGCCTGTACCCGTGCTGGACAAGGATACTGACCACCTCATCCATGCTGAGCGTGGCGGTGGCCGGATTCGTGGGTGGTGAGGGCGTTGTCACGTGCGTCATCATGCTGGGATCGTACCATACGGCGTAGCTGATGATAACTGGTCTCATCACCAGGCGATGGGTATGCACGCGCTTTCCGCTGAGGCCATTCGCAGCGTCCGTGGGGCATTCGACGTTTGCTTCGTACAAGGTTCGTGGAGACGAAAGTGAGATACTTTCCAGCATGGACGGTCATGACTCGCACGCGGCAAGGTCGCGCGGGTTGTTTCACGCGAGGAGTACACGCCCCAATGCAGCGGTTGATCCTGGTTTCGTCGATGCGCCAGCCGATACGTGTCCTCGTGCTCCTGCTGGCATTGCTGCTTGCCGGCGGCGCGCTTGCTCCATTCCAGGACGCCCGCGCCCAGTCCAGCGATGCCGTGGTCTGGGATCAGTACGACGTCACCATCGACGTGCGCTCCGATGGCACGATGCGGATCACCGAGTATCAGGTCATCGAGTTTAGCGGGCAGTTTTCCTCGGGCTTCGTCTACATTCCGCTGAGCAACGTCGAGTCGATCGAGAACGTCACGATTTCGGTCGCGAACTCCACCTCCGGCGCCCCCAGCGAACTCGACTTCATCAGTCCCTCCCGCTATGACGCCGATACCGGCACCTACACCTACCAGGCCGGTTCCGGCGAACTCGCCATCGACTACGCCTTCGACCCCACCTCCTGGAGCGGCACGGAAACGCGCGTCGTGGTGCTCGAATACGAGGTGGTTGGCGGCATCCGCGTCTACGAAGATCTCGATCCCGCCAACCAGCAGGTCTGGTGGTACGCCATCAGCCAGGACGTAACCGACATCGCGCCAATCCGCGAGTCGACCGTCACCATCAACCTTCCCGAGGACGTGCCCGTCGAGGAGCTGGTCTGGTTCCCAGACGATCCCGAGCCAGAAATTACCCTGAATTCGGTCACCTGGCATCGATCCAACCTGAGCGAGGGCGACGAGTTCGAGGTCAGCCTCCAGTTCCCGCCCATCACCGATGCCGAGGTTCCCGCCTGGCAGGCGGCCGACGACCAGATGCGGCAGTCTCGCCAGGAAGCACAGGAGCGTTCGGACTGGGCGGGATTCCTGCTGCTCATCGCCGGGTTGGTCGTATCGGTCGGCTGTGGAGTCGGCTTCCTGGCGCTCTGGTTCGCCATGGGCCGCGATCCTCAGGTCGGGTTGGTCGCCGAGTACATCGAAACGCCGCCGGACGATCTCAATCCCGGCGCCGCGGGTGTGCTGCTGGACGAGGTGTTCCACTCCCGGGATGTTGTCGCCACCGTGTTGGACCTTGCCAGCCGGGGCGTGATCGGGATGGAAGCCGCCACGAAGAGCGAAGGCACGGCCCTGTCTTCCAACCCGTCGACCTTCATCCTCCGGGAGCATTCGGAGACGCCGCGCGCGTACGAGCAGATCGTGCTCGACGTGATTTTCGGGGATGGCGCCGAGCCTGGCCAGAAGACGGAAATGCCGTCGGTCGCCGGGTCCCTGTCATCGCGCAACGCAGAGATCGCCGATGCGTTCTACCAGCGGCTCGTCGAGGTCAAGTACTTCACGGAATCCCCCGAGAAGACCCGCGATCGCTGGCGCGCCATCTTCAGGGCCACGCCATTCGTGATAGGCATCGCGGTCATCCTCATCGTCGTCCTGGCGGGAGCGTGGTCCAACTTCGCCTTCTTCCCGATCGCCATCGGCATCATCATCATGGTCTTCGCCAACCGCATCGCCAGCGCCATGCCCCGCAAGACCGTCGCGGGCGCCGAGGCGGCGGCCAAATGGCGAGCGTTCGCCAATTACCTCCGGGATATCGCGAAGCGGAAGGATGACGTGGAGGCGCGCGCCATTTTCGATCGCTACATCCCCTACGCGGTGGCGCTCGGCTTGGCCGAAGAATGGGTCAGCCGCTACACCTACGTTGCCCCGTCTGCGCTCGGACCAACGTTTGGCGGCGGCACCGTGATCGTCGCGGGCGGGAGGGGTCGGCGGTCCCGCCGGTACCACGGCGGCAACTGGACCCAGGTTCCGGGCCAGCCCTATCCCGGCTCGGGAGGTGGTGGCTCTGGCTCGGGTGGCGATGGCTTCGACATGCCCACGCTGCAGGAAGCCAGCGACTCCGCCGCTGGCGGGCTCCAGAGCGGAAGCGACAGCTTCTTCGACATGCTCGGCACGGTCGCCAAGGCGTTCACCGAATCCTCGGGCTCTGGTTCCGGGAGCTTTGGCAGCTTTGGTGGCGGTGGCCGCGGATTCAGCGGTGGCGGAAGCCGTGGTGGTGGAAGCCGGGGCGGCGGCGGTGGTGGCGGTGGCGGCCGCCGGGGATTCCGGTAGGCCATGCTACTCGCCCAGGCGGTTCCAGTTGGCCAGGAAGACGCCGTCGATACAGCCACCGCGCTCCTGCATTTGGCCTTCATCGTGGGGATGGTGGCGCTCCTGGTTGGCGGTGTCGTCATCATTACGGTGCTGTGGTTCGTGCGCGGGCGAGACCCGGCCATTGGCCTGATCGCCGAGTACATTCCCGAGCCGCCCGACGATCTTCCGCCTGGCGCGGCCGGGACGCTCCTCGACGAGCGCGCCGACCATGAGGATGTCGTCGCGACCCTGCTGGGCCTTGCCCGTCACGGCGCGATCCAGATTCATGAGCTGCCGCCGGACGAGGATGCTGGACGCCGGCGCACCGAGTACGAAATCGAGGTCTTCGACCCCGCGGCCGCGGAATCCCGGTTGGAGGGCGACCTGCTTCGCGCGCTCTTCAACGGCGATCCGCAACCCGGCTCCCGCGCCATGCTGCGCGATATCAAGTCCCGGTTCGATGCGTCCGAGCCCAAAATCAAGGACGATCTCTACCAGGAACTGGTCGATCGTGGGTACTTCGTTCGCTCTCCCGAGGTCACCCGCCAGCGCTGGCGCAGGCTTGCCTGGGCCGGTCTCATCGTTACGCCAATCGTCGGATTCGTAGTATTCCGCGTCACCGATGGGTTCGCGTTCCTGCCAACCATCGCTGCGATGGTCGTCTGGTTCATCCTGCTTCGCATGAGCAAGGCCATGCCCCAGAAGACGCATCACGGCGCGGAGTCCGCCGCCCGCTGGCGAGCGTTCCGCGCCTACCTGCGGTCGATCCAGAAATACGAGAACCTGGAGGAATCGAAGTCGCTGTTCGACAAGTACCTCTCATATGCGGTTGCCTTTGGCCTCCAGAAGCAGTGGATCACCTCGTTCGCGGCGGTCGGAACCACCACGCCCGGCTGGTTCGACAGCCCGGCGTTCGGAGGCGGCGTCGGCTGGGACGCCTTCGATGTGGCCTTCGATACGGTGCGCGCTGGGCAGATGATCGGCCACATGGGCGGCGGCAACATCGACGTGGGCGACATCAACCTTCCCAACGTGGGCATGCCCGACCTGGACCTGCAGGGGATGGCCGAGGGGCTCGGTGGCGGTCTCGAAGCGGCAAGCAGCGGCCTGGGCGGGTTGCTCGACATCGCGGGCGGCATCTTCGACTCGATCGACTTCGATTTCTGAGCCGCGGGCAATCGCACCGGGGATGGCCTGGACGGATATCGTATCCTTCCTGCCAGATCACCGGCGCGCGCACTATTCCCTGGTAACCGCAAGGAACACGTTCGTTCATGGCCCAATCCACCTCGTCGAGCCAGTCGCCCACCCAGGCGCCTTGCAGCTACCACCCCAGAGTCCTCACCGGATTGCGCTGTAGCCGGTGCGGCAAGCCGATTTGCCCGCAATGCGCCGTGCGAACGCCCGTGGGCTTCCGTTGTCCCGATTGCGCTGGGGTTCGGGGCCTGCCCACCTACCGCACCCCGGCGAACAGCATGGTCAAAGCCGCCGTGGCCGGGCTCGGCGTGGCGATCGCCACCGCCATCCTCTGGCGATTCTTTCCGAGCTGGCAATTCTACCTCTCACTGCTGCTGGGCTTTGGCGTGGCGGAAACTATCGCCCGGTTCTCTGGAAACAAGCGCGGGGCCGATCTGCAAGTGCTGGCCCTCGGCATCATCACCGTTGGCTTCGTCCTCAGCCGTGTGCTGCTGGCCCAGCGTTTCGGCATCTCCTGGTCGGAGGTGAATGCGCTGGACCAGGCGGTCATCACCCCCGAAACCGTGCAGGAATTCGGTCGCCGGGCCGTCCCCGTCTCCGAAATCCTCCAGCTCGACCTGGTTCCTGATCTGGTCTACGTGCTGATCGCCTACGTTATCGGCTGGATCCGGTTCCGGTAGCGCCCCCGCGCACCGTTCCAACGTAGGCTTCGCCCATCCTGTGCGCTTCGCTCCACACTTCGCGAACCGCCAGGTCGTACTGGCGGGCCAGCGCGGCGCAGTCGTCGTATTCCGGCGCGGCGTCCATCACTCGCCCGTTCCAGATCCGCAACTTCACCCGCACGTCGCCCCACCGGGTCGCCACCGTCTCGATCTCCCTGGCCGCTTTCACCCGCTCGATCGCCGAAGCCCGTAGTCCCTGGGTGGTCGTATGCACGATCATCGCGTCTTCGACCTGTTGCCGGCGATTGGCTGGCGCGATCGCGCTCAGCTTGGTTCCCGGGCGCGACTTCTTCATCTGGATCGGCGTGAGCCAGGCATCGTAGGCTCCCGCCGCGAAAATCCGCTCCAGCGCGAGTTCGTAATGCTGTGGGCTCATGTCGTCGATATTGGCCTCCAGCAGCAGTTCGCCATCGGCGGCGTCGTCGTCCGCCAGGTCGCCGATCCACACCCGCAGCGCGTTCGGCCACGGCAATTCCCTCTGCCCGAACCCGTAACCGATCGACGATGGCGCGATCGAGGGCTGCTTGAACGTGGCCACCGTCGAGAGGATCGCCGCCCCGGTTGGCGTCAGCAACTCGGCTGGGGTGTCGAGCATCGC
>CAZUPA010000009.1:41241-44093 GCA_964622205.1 uncultured Sphaerobacteraceae bacterium | reverse complement strand
CTTGTGAAGATTTACTCGTGGAACGTGAACGGTATCCGGGCTGTCATCCGCAAGGGCGATTTCCAGACATTCATGGCGACCCACCAGCCCGATATCCTCTGCCTGCAGGAAACCAAGGCGAAGGAAGGGCAGGCCAAGCCGGACCTTCCGGAGTTTCGCGAATACTGGCACTCGGCCGACAAGGCGGGATACAGCGGGACAGCGATCTTCACCCGCACCGAGCCGTTGCATGTGGTTCGCGGCTTCTCCGACGAGCTCGCGGCCGAGTTTTCGCTGACGAGCGACGGGTATGGCGACGCGAATCGCGAGGGGCGCGTGATCGCGGCCGAGTACGATCGGTTCTGGCTGGTCAGCGTGTACACGCCGAACAGCAAGGGCGATCTTTCGCGGCTCGACCTGCGGTACCGGCACTGGGACCCGGCCTTCCTGGCGTTCGTGAAGCAACTCGAGGCTGGCCGGCATGGTGGCGGGACGCCGAAGCCGGTGATCTTCTGTGGTGACCTCAATGTGGCGCACCAGGAAATCGACCTGGCCAACCCGAAGAGCAACCGCGGCAAGCACGGGTTCACCGACGAAGAGCGCGAGCGGTTCCAGGGCTTTCTCGACAACGGGTTCGTCGATACCTTCCGCCACCTGTATCCGGACGCCACTGGGGCCTATACCTGGTGGAACCTGATGAGCAGGGCGCGCGAGCGCAACGTGGGTTGGCGGATCGACTATTTCCTGATGAGCGAAGCGCTGGCTCCCCATCTTGCCGCGGCCGCCATTCACCCCGATATCATGGGCTCGGATCACTGCCCGGTTTCGATCACCCTGAAGGATGTGTAGGCCTGCCATCCGGCGGAGTTCGGCGGAGTGCTGCTTCCGTCGTTGCGTGTTGTCATCCCGGCCCGCGCGGCGGGTCTGTGACACCGCTTCGGTTCGGGTTCCGCTTAACCGCGGCATTCGCCGTCAACGCCATCCCCGGATGAATCCCGGCGTTCCACCGCCCCTCGCCGTTACGAGCGTGGATCGAGCACGCGGCCGAGGAAGAGCAGGGTGCCGGTTTGGGTATCGCGGATGGCGAAGATGAACGGCCGGTCAATCAGGACCTCGATCGGCCTGGATTCGTCGGCGGATGCGGCCTCCATCATCACGACCGTGGCCGCCGCTGCTTCGGTGCCTTCCTCATCGACGGCGATGAACGCCTTGTGGAGCACGTCGCTGATGAAGAGCGGTTCGGCGTCAGGGTCGGCGATCATGCCGGAGAAGTCCGCGAGGTTCCCGTCGAAGGCGTCGGTCATGCCGAGGGCCTGGAGTGAATCGGCGAGGCTGGCGTCGAACTCGAACGAGAACTTCGGCAGGGCCAGCCGGACATCGGTGGAGACGAGATCGTCGAGGATGCCGGTGTCGAGAGTTTCCTCGACGGTATCGAACTCGCCTTCGTCGGGAAGGATCACGGTCAGGGCGAAACCGCTGCCGGCGTACGAAAGCTCGACCACCTGGAAGCCGTCGCCCTCGGCGTAGGGCGTGAACACGGTCTGGCGCATGAAGGGAACGGTCACGGTGTCGCCGTCAAGAAGGGTGAAGTCGCCATCTTCCGTGGAGCCCGGTTCGAAGGGCTCGGCCCAGGCGCCGTAGAACCAGATGGCGTTGGCGAGCACGAGGCGGGTGTCCCGGTTGATGGCGCCTTCGGGGACGATGTCTTCGATGCGGCCTTCGGTGTTGTCCTCGACCCAGTCGTTGATGTCGTCGCGGGCTGCGTCCGGCTCGTTCTTGAAGTCGACAAGCTGGAGACCCGCCCCGAAATCGTCTTCGAGGTTGGTCATGAAGTCCTCGCTGAAGGGATAGGTCTCTTCGCCCCAGAGGGCGTTGGCGATGTTGAGGGCGCGGGCGGTAACCTCGCCATCGGAGGAGTCTTCGGCGGTTCCGCGGGTGAGGAGGTCGTCGACCAGCTCGCGGAAGGTGGGGCCAATGTCATCCGGGGCGAGGTCGAAGCCGAGGGTTTCGGCCATCTGGCCGGCGGTATCCCCGTTGGCCCCGGTGTAGGTCATGGCGAGCGCGAGCGAAATGCTGAGCGGGGAAATGAAGAGGTTGCCTTCGGCGGCGGCCCGGAGTTCCTGGTACAGGTCGAGCGCGAACCGGGTATTGCCGGAAACGAGGTCATCCAGGCTCGAGTCCTGGGCGCGGATGGTGGCGATCCAGGCGGGATGCGCGGCGAGGGCGGCCGCGGCGGAGCTTGCCTGGATCAGGCGGCGGCGAGTGATGGGTGCGGGCTGGGTGATGGGCATCGGGAACTCCTCGGTAGTCGGGCGCGTGTAGGGTCTGGAATGGTGCTCGGAGCGTGATGGTGTCTACGAGGAGAACGTTTGGCGACCGGCGAGGGTTTCCGAGCCTGGCTGCTCGACGGGTCAGGTGGGAGCGTTCAGGAGTGGGATGATGCGGCTGGGAAAGTCGGAACCCACGTCGTCGATGTCGAACGCCTGGAGGGCCTGGAAGTCCTCCACGGTGTGGCATGGCCAGGCGATGATCCAGAGGTTGTTCGCTCGAGCCCAGTCGATATGTTCCTGCCCCACCTGCGTGTAGTCGAAGTCGGCGCCGGTGACGCCAGCGGCGATGGCGCGTTCGCGGGCGCCGGGGTCGCGCCAGGCTCCGTTGATGGTGCGGGGGATTTCGGGGGCGATTTGGGCCACGAGTTCGAGGGCGTAGGGATCGAATGAACTGATAGTGACCTGGCTCGCGATGTTTCGTTGCTGGACGAGGTCGACAACCGCGGGAACGACGACATCGAGCCGTTCCGGAGTGTCGCGCTTGACTTCGACGAGCAGGGCGGGGAGCTGGCCTACCACGTCGAAGACGTCGGCGAGCGTGGG
>CAZUPA010000009.1:17880-41141 GCA_964622205.1 uncultured Sphaerobacteraceae bacterium | reverse complement strand
GGACGCGATGCGGGCGAGGTGATGCATGGCGTCGCGGTTGCGAGGGTAGAGGTCGAGGTAGATCCCGTACAGCTCGTCGTAGAGAGGCTTGGTGGCGGGGTTGGGCTCGACGGTGTCGACGATGGTCACCCAGTCGGTTTCGAGGGCGGAAATATCCGGGATGATGCCGCTCCCGAGGCCGGCCATGAAGGCGTTTCCGAAGGAAGCGCCGATGGTGCGGTGGGGAATGTGCTGGCGAATGCCGGTGATGTCGCTGATGACCTGCATCCAGAGCCGGTTCCTGGTGCCGCCGCCAACGGCGACGAGCCGTTCCGGGGCGGCGCCCATTTCGGCCATCACCTCGAAGTTGTGCCGGGCGCCGAACGCGGTTCCTTCCAGGGTGGCGCGGAAGAGGTGGGCGGTGGTGTGGCGGAGCGACAGGCCGACGTACGCGCCGCGGGCATCGGGATCCTGGAGAGGGGTGCGCTCTCCCTGGAAGTAGGGGAGGCAGATGAGGCCGCTGGCGCCCGGCGGGGTGTCGGAGGCGGATGCGATGAGGGTTTCGAAGGTTTCGCGGTGCTCTGAGAGCCGGGCCTTGCCGGCGGTGACTTCCAGAAACCAGGTGGTGAGCATGCCGGCGGTCTGAAGCCCGGCGGTGATGGCGCGGAGACCGGGCAGGGCGTGGGCGGTGGTCCAGAGCCGCCGGTCCGGATTGGGGTTTTCGACCGTGTTGATGAAGAACATGGTGCTGCCGTACATGATCATGGTGTCGCCGGGATGACGGATGCCAACGCTGACGGCTTCGGCGGCGGCGTCGATGGTGCCGAAGGTGACGGGCGTGCCGGTTGGGAGACCGGTTTCGGCGCTGGCCGCGGCGGTGACCGTGCCGGCGATATCGGTGGCGTCGCCGATGCGCGGCAGGCGTTCGATGTCGATCACGGCGTCCTGGAACCGGGGATCCCAGTTTCCGGTGGCGTTGTTGTAGAGCGGGGCGAAGTACGACGCGGTGTGGCGGTCGATGACGTGCTCGCCGGTGAGCCGGAAGACGACATAGCCGCTGGAGCCGTGGACTTTGGCGGTGCGGGCGAAGAGGTCGGGTTCGTGATTACGGAGCCAGCGAATCTTGGGGCCGATGGTTTGCGAGTTGAGGGCCATGCCGCAGAGGCCGAGAATTTCCTGCTCGCCGAGGGTCTGGTGGAGGTGGTCGATTTCGGCGGAAGCACGGGTATCGATACCGTAGAGGATGCCGGGGCGGAGGGGTTTGCCTTCGGCGTCGACCGGGAGCATGCAGGGGCCGATGGCGCTGATGGCCACGGCCCCGATGTCGCTGGCGGGGTACTGGCCAGCGGTGAGTTCGCGAGCAATGACGACGACATCGTGCCACCAGAGTGCGTCGGCGTCGTGTTCGGCCCAACCGGGGTGGGGGAAGCTGGTGTCGTGTTCGAGGACGGCGGTGGCGAGGACGTTTCCATCGGGCGCGCAGAGGACGCCCTTGGTGCTGGATGTGCCGATGTCGATTCCGAGCAGCAATGATCCAGACACCATGAGACTCCTTCCACGGGGTGTGGGTAGCGAACGATACTGACCAGCCGACATCGTACAGGGAAATGGCGCGATATGGGGAGAGTGCGTGTTTGGGTGACCTGTTCACAAAGGTACAACCGAAAGCCAACGCCATCATAATCATTCACGGCCCGGCTGGATGCACCATTGTGCTTGCACGAATGTGCAGATTGCACGGTTTCGATTGACTGCGATTGGAGCCGGGACTAGGTTATACGGACGATGCAAGAACGTGCATGAACATTGGTGCAGGTCGGAGGGCCCCTGGTGGCTGACCAGAATGGTGCGCTTATGACATCCGTCGCGCGCATGTATTACCTGGATGGAATGGGACAGAGCGAGATCGCCACCATTTATGGTGTCTCGCGATCGACCGTTTCCCGGCTCCTGACCAATGCTCGTGACCGGGGCATCGTACGGATTTCCGTTGATGCGTACGATCCGCGGGATCGTCAACTGGAGAGGCAGGTAATCGACCAGTTTGGCCTGCGTTCGGCGGTGGTGGTGCGGGCCATGGGCGGCACGCCATCGAGCATCCGCAAGGGCGTTGGCTATTTCGCCGCCGGAGCCGTGGCGGAGATGGTGCGCGAGCAGCGATTTGTCGGTGTGGCTGGTGGGCGTACGCTCGGAGAACTCGTGCATCACATCGAGCCACAGGACAGCGCGGTGGGGCCAACCTTCATCCAGTTGATGGGGGCGATTGGCACCAGCCCAGGCCGGATTGACGCCTCGGAGCAGAGCAGAACGCTGGCGAGGCGGTTCAAAGGCGCCTTTCGCACGCTGAACCTGCCGGCGTTCGCGCAGAGCCACCGGGCACGAAACCTGTTTCTTTCGCATGACGAGATCAAGGGGCTGTGGAGCACATTCGACTCGCTCGACATGGCGATCGTGGGATTGGGAACACTGGAAGAATCCGCGTTCGTCGAGCGGGGGGTCCTTGAAGAATCGGCGTTGGCTGAAGTGCGGGCGGCTGGGGCGATTGGTGAGATTTGCGGCCGCTTTTTCGACGAGCAGGGCAGGGAGTGCGACACCGTCCTGCGAGACCGGGTGATCAGCATCGGGCTGGACAAGCTTCGCGCGTGCGATGACGTGATGGCCGTGCTGAGCGGTCCCGCAAGGGGCATTGCGCTCAAGGCCGCCATCAGGGGCGGCATCGTGAAGTCCGTTGTGCTGGACCAGGCGGGAGCCTACAGCATGCTGAAGTAGGTTGGCCATGGAGGAGGCCACGAAGCATCCGGATGGGACCCAGAAGTGAGCGATTCGAGCATGGCCAGGATGGCGGTACGCCGGACTGCAAATGAACAGGGAGACGACCATGACCCAGGTTTCACGACGACGTTTGGTTGGACAGGCCGCGGCGGTGGCAGGCGGAGCGGCGCTGGCCGGTACGGCCGCGAAGGCGGCGCCGGGCGCGAAGAGCGGCGGCCGCTCGGCTTCGGCGCAGGACAAGACCGAGATCACGATTTACCACATCTGGGGCACGCCTCCGGGCGGAACACCCGCCGAGAAGCCGGCGCCGATGACGCAGGTGATCGATGCCTTCAACGCCCAGAGCGAAACGGTGACGCTGAACACCTTCACTCCGGGCAACTACTACGAAACGCTGCAGAAGACGCAGGCTGACATTGCCGCGGGCAACCCGCCGGACCTGGTGAGCGTGCCGTGGGCGTTCCTCAACTACGCGGTCGATGGCCTGGGCATCACGCCGTTGGCCGATATCGCCGGCGATGAATTCGAGGCGCTGCAGGGGTTGATGTCGGAGACGGCATGGCCGCTGGTGACGAAGGACGATGTGGTCTACGGGTTCCCGTGGGGCCTTTCGACGCCGATCCTGTACTACAACGCCGACCAGTTCGAGGCGGCGGGCGTTGACCCGGCGGAGGTCTTCGACACCTGGGATTCGTTCAAGGCGGCATGCCCCGCGATTCTGGAGCAGTCGGGCGGCGCGGTGCTCTCGCTGCAGTTCAACAAGGACTGGCCGGCCCAGACGATTATCCAGAGCAACGGTGGCCGGGTGCTGAACGACGATGGCACATTCGGCTTCACGAGCGAAGAGGCCAAGGCGGCCTTGCAGGTGATCGCCGACCTCGACACCGAAGGCTTCTACGACCGCGGCACCCGCGAGGAGCAGCGGCCGAACTTCCTGGCCGGCACCACCGCGGTGTGGCAGGGCAGCGTGGCCAGCCTCGGCGGCATGAACAACGACGCGGCGTTCAATTTCGGCACCAGCACCTGGCCCAAGTTCGGCGACAAGCCAATCATCGCCTCCACGGGCGGGTCGTTCCTCGGGTCGTTCACCCAGGATTCCGCCAAATACGCGGCGGTGCTGGAGTTCATGAAGTTCTGCGCCAGCGAAGAAGGCTACGGCCTTTGGAACCAGACGGGCTACGTGAATATTTCCAACCATGAGCTGGACCGGCTTCCGGGCCAGGACCCGGCGTACGACCAGTTCGATGCCGGGCTGATTCGCGAGACCAACTGGCCGAGCTCCCGCGGTGTGGAAGCGGGCTCGACCTGGGACGTGTATTGCGAGCGGATGTGGGCCAACGACATCTCGGTCGAGGAAGGCACGGCTGCCGCCCTCGAAGAGATCGAGGCGATTATCGCGGCCGGATAGGCTCGGCCGGTACATGGGCCGGGGCTGGACATTCCAGCCCCGGCCCGTGCCACCCCCGCGCACGTTGTCCAAGAGGAGCGTATGGCAGCTACCAGCCAGGAACCTACCACCATGCATGTGGGCGAGGCGGTACAGGAAAAGCGCGGGTGGACCTGGTATCGCCTCACCGAGGGGGTGACGCCGTACATGCTGGTCGCGCCCCTGTTGATCCTGATAGCGATATTCATCTATTGGCCGCTGATCTATTCGATGTACCTGTCGTTTTATGACTGGAATTTTGTGCGGCCCGACAAGAACTTCGTGGGCTGGGACAACTTTACCCGGTTGCCGGACGACCCCCGGTTCATCCGGGCGCTGAGGGGGACGTTGTTCTACACGGTGACGCTGGTGCCGCTGCAGGTGTTCCTGCCGCTGGGGCTGGCGCTGCTGCTGTGGCCGATCCGCAATTCGCGGATGCAGAACAGCTATCGGGCGATGCTGTTCTCGCCAACGATCATCGCCTATTCGGTGGCGGCGGTGATGTGGCTGTGGATTTTCAACACGAACCAGGGAATGCTCAACAAGCTGCTCATCCAGTTCGGGTATGACCGGATTCACTGGCTTTCGGACCGGGATACGGCGATCTGGGCCATCATCATCGTGGCGACGTGGAAGACGCTTGGGTTCCACATGTTGCTGTATCTGGCCGCGCTGGAAGGCGTGCCCAAGGACTACATCGAGGCGGCACAACTGGATGGGGCCAATAACTGGCAACTGATGCGGTCGATCCGGTTTCCGCTGATCACGCCGACGTTCTTCTTCGTGCTGGTGACCACGGTGATTTCGGTGAACGACGACGTGTTTGGCGCGATCAACGTGCTGACCGACGGTGGCCCGTTCGATTCGACCACGAACGTCATTTACTACCTGTACCAGCAGGGCTTCAAGTTCTTCCAGATTGGGGCGGCGAGCGCCGTGGCCGTGATCGTGTTCGTTGCGACCTGCCTTCTCACCTGGATCCAGTTCAAGTTCGTGGAAAGGCACGTGCATTATGGCTAGCGCCGCTTATTCGTCAGAGACCTCTGACATGCACGCCCGGCGCAAGCGATGGAACGGGCTGGGGTTGCACGTGGCGGTGATCGTGATTTGCGCGTTCACGATTTTCCCCTTCCTGTGGATGATCTCGACGGCGTTCAAGCCGGCTGACGAGGTGTTCACGAAGGATCTGCGGCTGATCGCGAACAACCCAACCCTGCAGAACTTCCCGGATGCGTTCGAATACTTTCCGGTGGCCCAGTGGTTCTGGAACAGCTTTGGGATCGCGACGATCACGACGGCGGGCAAGCTGGCGATCAGCATTCCGGCCGCGTTCGCGTTCGCGAGGCTGAGGTTCCGGGGCGACAAGCTGCTGTTCTCGATGGTGCTGGCGACGATGATCGTGCCCGGCATCGTGACGGTGGTGCCGAACTACATCCTCGTTTCCGACCTGGGATGGATGAACACCTGGGCGGCGGTGATTATCCCCTCGCTTCCCGGAACGGCGTTCTTCGTGTTCCTGCTACGGCAGAACATCCTCCAGCTTCCGCAGGACCTGATGGACGCGGCGAAGATCGATGGGGCATCGACCTTCAAGCTGATGATCCAGATCGTGTTGCCGAACATCAAACCGGCCATCGCGGTGGTGACGATCCTGGCGTTCCTGGGAATGTGGAACCAGTACCTGTGGCCGCTGCTGGTGCTCAACGATTTCGAATCGAAGACGCTGGCGACGGGTATGCAGTTCTTCACGAACAACGCGGAATCGGCCCAGATGTGGGGCCCGATGATGGCGACGGCGACGATCGCGACCTTGCCGCCACTGATCCTGTATGTGATGGCGCAGAAGCAGATCATCGACACCTTCGTGACATCCGGCCTCAAGGGGTAGCGTTGACGGCGAAGGGGCGGGGCCGCGAGCGGCCTACGCCCCTTCATTCATTTCCAGGGGGTCCCATGAAATACGGTGAAATCGTTCAGCGAATGCGAACCACGGCGAGGGCGCGGCCACACAACCGGCGAACGTTCGTGCTCGGCGGGAGCGGCTTGGCGGGGGCGCTGGCGACCCGGCCGCTGTTCGCCCAGACGCCTTCCGCGCCGGTGGCGACACCGGTGTTTGGCGAGACGCCGTTTTCGCTGGGTATCGCCTCGGGCGAGCCGCTACCCGATGGAGTGGTCCTGTGGACGCGATTGGCGCCGAGGCCGTTCGAGCCGAATGGGGGCATGCCGGACGCGCCGGTGGAAGTGCGCTGGCAGGTGGCCACCGACGACGCCGTGACCAGCGTGGTCCGGGAAGGCGTGGCGCTGGCGGAGCCGGAGTGGGGTCACTCGGTGCATGTGGAGGTCGAGGGGTTGGAGGCAAACCGGTGGTACTGGTACCGGTTCGTTTCAGGCGAGGAGGAGAGCCCGATCGGGCGGACGAAGACGGCCCCGGCGGCGGGGGCCGATCCTGGCTCCTTCCGGTTCGCGTTCGCGTCCTGCCAGCGATGGGACCAGGGACTGTACACGGCGTACCGGGATTTGGCCAAACAGGATGTGGATCTGGTGATGCATCTGGGTGACTACATCTACGAGTACAGCGTGGGATTCGGCGACCTGGCGCGGCCGGGAGAGTTTCCCGGGCATGCCAGGTCGCAGCCGAAGAACCTGGAGCAGTATCGCTACCGCTACGCGATGTACAAGATGGACGAGCATCTTCAGGAGGCACACCGCGTGGCGCCGTGGCTGGTGACCTGGGACGACCACGAGGTGTACAACAACTTCTTCGGGGAACTGAACCGGGATTCGCCAGCGGCCCAGAGCATGCTCCTGCAGCGGGCGGCCGCGTACCAGGCCTATTACGAGCATATGCCGTTGCGGAAGGAATCGCGGGCAAACGGTCCAGACCTTCAGTTGTTCCGGAGCCGGGCGTTCGGGTCGCTGGTGGATTTCAACGTGCTGGATACGCGGCAGTACAGGACGAGCCAGGCGGGAGAGTGTTCGTCCGAAGAGCGGCTGGCGAACGACGGGTTTTGCTCGGCGTCGCTGGACCCGGAGCGGACGTTGCTTGGCGAGCGGCAGCGAACCTGGCTGCTGGACCGGTTCGACCAGACGACGGCCCGGTGGAACGTGCTGGCGCAGCAGGTGCCGTTCGCGCGGATCGATAACGATGCCGATCCCGTCCTGGCGAGCTACGGTGGCCGCGAGATGGACAAGTGGGACGGCTACGCCCACGAGCGCGACGTGGTGTCGGCGGCGATGGCGGAGGCCGCGAAAGCCAGGGGCTTCGCGCCTATCGTGATCACCGGCGACGTGCATGCCAACTACGTGTGGGATCTGATGACGGACTGGGACGACTCGAGCGGGGCTTCCGCGTACGGGACCGAGTTCGTGGGCACGTCGATTTCCTCGAACGGCGATGAGGCGCTGGAAGAGGACGGAGGGTTCACCACCCAGTGCGGGAACCGCAACGGAAACGCGCATAATCACCTGTACGACAACCATCGCGGCTATGTGCTGTGCGACCTGACCGCCGATACGTGGGAGTCGACGTACAGGGTGATGCCCAACGTGAGCGATCCTGACGCGGAGGCATCCACGCTGGTATCGTTCGCCGTGGAGCATGCCAGGCCGGGCGCGCAGGTGGCGAGCGGTTGCACGCCGGAGGAGCCGTCCGGGATCTAGGAGGCGAGAGGTAATCAGGGCCTCATCGCGCCTATTCCATATTAACGACGTGTTAATAACGTAGTCCGATCGATGGTGGATGGGAACCCGGCCCGGGACTGTTCCTCCAGCTATCCATCCGGGCCCCGGTGTAGGCGCGGATGACAAGGAATGTGGGCATCCCATTCCCCGCATGGTTCTGGCGCGGGGTGTCCGCGTTCCGCATCCGGGCGATGCGGCGGAGCGTAGGCGCGAGTTGTGTTGACCTGGGGCGAGGAGACTGACGGTGCCTGACTTCGACGATTTCTCCACGGACTGGGGTTGGACGATTCCGATGGACTGGGGCCAACTCCCGTTTTGGGACCTGGTGCTCCGTTTGGCGATGGCGACATTGCTGGGCGGGATGATTGGCCTGGAGCGGGAGCGGCTGGACCGGGCGGCGGGGCTGAGGACGCACGCGCTGGTGTCGGTGGCGTCGGCGTTGATGATGATCGTGTCGACCTACGGGTTTCCGGCGACGTCCTCGGGGGCGGAGGGATCGCTGGACCCGAGCCGGATCGCGGCACAGGTGGTGAGCGGGATCGGCTTCCTCGGGGCCGGGGTCATCATTTTTCGCGACAACACGGTGCGGGGTTTGACAACGGCGGCGACGATCTGGTCGGTGGCGGGCGTGGGCCTGGCGGCGGGCGGTGGTCTGTACCTGCCCGCGATGGTGGGGACGTTCTTCATGCTGTTGATTCAGGCGGGGTTTAAGCCGCTGGAGCGGAAATTCTTCGCCAAGCACCAGCGCGAGCACCGGGTGCTCTTGCAGGTCGATCACCGGATGGACGTGCTGGAAGGGATCGAGTTCGCGACGAAGTCAACGCCGGTCCGGTTACGGTCGATGCATTTCGACAGTTCCACCGGGGAGAACCTGGACACGGTCGAGCTGACGCTGATGGCGGAGAGCCAGCAGGACGTGCTGAACCTGCTGGGGCGGTTGCGGAAGGTGGATGCGGTGCGGCACATCACCTACAAGCGGGGTTCGTCCATCGTGCGGAAGCGCGAGCGGTCGATACCGATTGACCGCGAAGAGGACTTCGACGATGACGACGAAAACGGGAACGGCCGGTAGGGACGCTCCCATTTTCGGACGATGACGATGCGCTGGCCTGGCGGCGGGTACCCAGGGTCACCGGGGTCCATGGTGAATGCCTCGTGGAACGCATCAAGACGGAGGAGGAACCCCGGAAGTGGTGAGGATTTCGTCACGTATGGCGCTTGCGGTTGTGGCGCTCAGGGGCGGGTGGCCTGGAGGTTGAGGCGCCAGTAGTCGAGCAGCCAGGCGGGATCGCTTTCGCGCCCGTGTTCGACCATTTCGTCGATGAATCGGCGGCGGAGTGGCTCGGTGGGAATGCGTTCAAGGTGGGTGCCGAGCACGACGGTTTCGAGGAATTCGCGGTAGGCGGCCTCGGACTCGAGGATGACCGGGGCGTGGATGACTTCGGCGGTGGCGCCGGTAAACCCAACCTTCCGCAAGCGTTCGACCGTCTGCTCGGCGTTGGCGAAGTTCCAGGGGCCGGTCCACTCGCCGGTGGTTGCCGCGAAGGGCTCGCGGTGGAGGATGGCGAGCGCATGGTCGGCGATCGCCGCGATGTTGGGACCGCCGCCGCACTGGGCGATGAGCAGGCCGCCGGACTTGAGGGCGTCGAACAGGCGCTGGAAGAGGGCGGGATGGTCCTTCACCCAGTGGAAGGTCGCCGTGCTGAAAATGATGTCCACGGGCTCGTCGACGGTCAGTTCCAGCAGGTCGGATTGCCGGTAGGTGACCCGGTCGCCGAAGCGGGGCGCGAGGTGGGCTTTGGCCTGCTGGAGCATGTTGGCCGACTGGTCGACGGCGATGACGTGGCCGTTGGGGAGCCGTTCGAGCACCAGTTCGGTGAGGCGGCCAGTGCCGCAGCCGGCGTCGAGCACGGTTTCGTCGCCGCGCAGGGGGAGTCGTTCGAGGACGACCTTGCCCCAGTTGACGTGGGGGTTGGCGACGCGGTGGTAGCTGGTGGCGTTCCACTCGCGGATGTCGGAATTCGGGACGTACGGGTTGGTCACGGGCGGCTGGTTCCTCTCATTGACTGGGCGAGGCGTCTGGTACAGTCCTGATGATAACGGCGGAATGGATTTTCACCAGACAGGCGGCGTGGCGCACGATGAGTAATGACTTGTTCCGGGACGAGCAGCGGGATCGGGAGGACGCCCAGAAGCTGAGGGCGCTGCAGCGGGAGCAGCGGATCAATCTCAAGGCGTTCGCGATGACGACTGGGGTGGTGATCGCGCCGTTCCTGGCATTGCTGTTCAGCGTGGAGGCGGCTCTGTTCGTGCTGGCGATGGGGTTGGCGTTCACGGCGTGGGTGACCTGGTCGGGGGCCAACATGGTGGGGCCGGTGCAGCGGTCGCGGTTGAAGACGATGGCGGTGATGAACGTGATCATCATGCTGGCGGTGCTGGGAATCCTGGCGTTGCGGTTGAGCGCGTAACGGGCGTGGGCGCGCGCGAGCACGGGGATGGCGGGCGAGTGATTTGCCAAAACGGCCCCCCAAAGTACAGGGATGACATTCCACGCTGCGCTCTGAACCGGCTACGGTCACCCCTGTACGGACACAGCATGCACCGTCTGCATCGCCCGTCCCATGTCCGTCCGTTGGTGGACCGCGAAGTCGGGCGCCGGTTCTATACGCGAATCGTTGAATCCGGGGGGTGGGAGCGGATCTTCTTCATCCAGATGCCGTGGCGATTGCGGCCGTAGTAGTTGGTGGCCAGGCCGTCGCGAATGTACCCCTCGCGCTCGTACAGGGACTGGGCGGCGGTGTTGTGCTCTTCGGCGACGAGGACCACGTTGCCCGCGGGGAGGTCCTGCTCGATGTGGCGGAGGAGGGCGGCGCCGATGCCCTGGCGGCGGGCCTTTGGATGAACCGCGATGTTCATCACGCGCGCGTTGCCGCGATCGATGTCGCCGATGACGCAGCCGGCGACATTCAGGTCATTCGTGCGGGCGACGAAGAAGTGGGCGCTGGGCAGGAGTTTGAGCATGGTGAGGGCGAGTCGCCCGTAGGCAAGCGAGGGTCGGAACGATTCGCGCTGGATGTCGATGACCCCGGCGATGTCGCTCCACCGGACGGGTTCGATGCGGATGGAGGCGTTGGGTGTCGGGGTGGGCGTCGCGGGTTGCTGGGGAGATGACATCGGTTCCTCGCCGCTCAGGCGCCTGAGCCGGATGTGAGGGGGGCGACGAGGATGGGGTCGGTGGTGGGGCCGGTGCTGCCGATGGGACCGGGCTCCATGGTGATGGCGAAGGCCTGGTAGTTGTCGCGATCGGCCATCACGGCGAACGACGACTCATCCATCACGCCCTTCGGTTGCGGAACGCCTTCGTGGTCGATGAGCCAGACCTGGTACACCTGGCCCTCGGGCGCGGCCGGCATGTTGGCGGTCTCCAGCACGAACATCTGGCTTTCCGGGTCGTACATCAACTCGCCGGAGATGCCGGGATCGTCCGGAACATTGAGTTCGAAGGCGATCTCTTCCATGGACGTGCCGTCGTCGTCCTGGAGGAAGAGGCGGTCGAGTATGACCCCAGCGACGAAGGCGACGACCACGGCCGCCGCGGCCGCCCAGAGGTAGGGCTTCATGCGGGCTCTGGGCGCGGCACAGGGATTTGCCCGCCGGGTGGAGAGGTTAATGGGGATCGGCCCGGACTGGTCGGAGACTTCGACGATGTTCTCCATCAAGGTCACCGGTTCCGGGATGGGCGGCGCGGCGGCGATGGCTTGCTCCAGCCGGTTCCGGAGGGCGGGCGAGGGGTCGGCCTCCGGGGCGAGCAGGGAGAGGTCGGCGGTGAGCGCCGTCAGGCTGGCGAATTCGGCGCGGAACTCCGGCGAGGACTCCATGAGGGCGTCGAACTCCGCCCGTTCGGGTCCGGTGAGCGTGCCGAATACGGCGGCGGCGAGGAGGTCTTCCTGGTGTTCGGTTGGAGGATTCGCGGATGTACTCATCCTAAATCACCTCCGTGGGATTGGCGTGCTGGTCGGTATCGGCGATGGCGAGGGTGTCGCGCAGCTTGCGGAGGCCGAGTCGCATGCGTCCCTTGACGGTGCCGAGCGGGGTGTGCTCGCGTGCGGCGATTTCGCCGTGGGAGAGGCCCTCGAAGTAGGCCAACTCTATTGTGCGCCGCTGATCTTCGGGGAGCGTGGAGATGGCGGAACGCATGGTGCTGGCGGTGATGGAGATGGAGACCTCGCGCCAGGCGTCGGGTGATGAGAGTTGGTGTTCCATATCTTCCAGGGGGACACTCTGGGGCTTGCGATCGATGTCGCGGCGGCGGAGGTCGATGGAGCGATTGTGTACGATGGTCATGAGCCAGCCGCGGACGTTTCCGCCGCGGTTCGTATCGAACGACGTTGAGCGACTCCATACCTGCAGGAATGCATCCTGGACCGCCTCCTCGGCCATGGCCGGGTTATCGAGGATGCGATAGGCGAGACCGAATGCCAACCGGTTGTAGCGGTCGTAGAGCGCCATCAGCGCGGGAGCGTCGCCGGTGGCGATTCGCTGGATGAGATCCACGTCGGTTCGTTCGGTCACCACATCCCTTCCTACCCAATGAAACGTCCAATCCGGGTAACTGGATCACTTCATCCGGCCGGCGGAGCGTGCCTGGGAAATGATTAACAGGCACGGCCAGTATACGGGTGAGGGAAGATGGGTGGGACTGGGAGGGCGCCATCGGCCACCCTCCCGGAAGGGTATTACTCGGCGGCTTCGGCGATCTGGTCGCGGGGGCCGGTCTGCACGGATCCGGTGCTGAGCTGGCCGAGGGTGCAGACGACGGTGGTGAATACGCCGCCCTGGCCGTCGGGGGTGACGGTGACTTCGCGCACACGGAGGTTGGAGTACGGGGAGCCGGAGCGGTCCTTGCCAAGCCAGGCATTGACGGCTTCGAGGGCTCCGCCGGCGTCGCGCGCGGCATCGGGGGAGTGGAACAGGAAGACGCGTGTATCCTTCGGAGACAGATCGAGCGACATGAGTGACGGCCCTTTCGTTCCTGGCGATCGTTTTCGACGCCAGGGCGCGTGGTTGCTGATCGAAAACCGCGTGGCGCCTGTGTGCCAGGGTTCTGGCGAGAGTATACGGTGGCGGGCGGGGCCACTGCCCTTGCTGGCGCGCGATTCTGGGCGGCGGGGAACGATTGTCCGGGCCGCGAGTCGGGCGGGCCGGTATCATGCGGGGAGTGTTCGAGGCGGGTTGCGCGGGAAGGGACGAGTCGTGGCGATACGGGTTCTGGTGGTTGGCGGCGGGGGACGAGAGCACGCGATGGCGTGGAAGCTGGCCCAGAGCGCCGTGGTTGGCGAGGTGATCTGCGCGCCGGGGAATCCCGGGATGGAGGCGATCGGCGAGTGCGTGCCGGTGGCCGTGAGCGACCTCGACGGCATGGTGCGGCTCGCCCTGGAGCGACAGGTCGACCTGGTGGCCGTGGGACCTGAGGACCCGCTGGCGGCGGGGCTGGCCGACCGGCTGGAGGCGGCCGGAGTGCCGGTGTTCGGGCATACGGCGGCCGCGGCCCGGATCGAAAGCAGCAAGTCGTGGTCGAAGGCGTTCATGGCCGAGATGGGGATTCCGGCCGCGAGGTCGATGGCGGTGCATGACCTGGAGAGCGGCCTGCTGGCGATCGACGAGATCGGCGGCGGCGGGCCGGTGGTGATCAAGGCCGACGAGTTGATGGCAGGCAAGGGCGTGGTGGTTGCCAACGACCGCGACGAAGCGCTGGCCGCGCTGGAGGAGAAGCTCGGAGGACGATCTGGCGCGACGGTGGTGATCGAGGAGCGGCTGGAAGGGCCGGAGGTGTCGCTGCTGCTGCTGACCGATGGCAAGGACTACCGGATGCTAGCGCCATCCTGCGATCACAAGCGGGCGTTCGATGGCGACCTGGGGCCGAACACCGGCGGGATGGGCGTGTACACGCCGACGAGCAGGATCGGCGCGGCGCTGATGGACCGGATCGAGCGGGAGATCGTGGAGCCAGCCGTGCGCGGCATGGCGCAGCGGGGTCATCCGCTGCGAGGGGTGCTGTATCCGGGGCTGATGCTGACGGCGGATGGACCGAAGGTTATCGAGTTCAACGCGCGGTTCGGCGATCCGGAGACGCAGGTGGTGTTGCCGACGACGGAAGGTGACCTCGGCGAGTGGGCGCTGGCGGTGGCGAACGCGACGCTGGGCGCGACACCGCGACCGTTCCAGCGTGGCGCGGCGGTCGGGGTTGCGCTGGCATCGGGCGGGTATCCCGGTTCGTACGTGACCGGGTTCCCGATCGGTGGGCTGGAGGCCGTTGCGGGCGATCCAGAGGTCATCGTGTTCCACGCGGGGACGAAGCGGTCGGATTCGGGCGAGATTGTGACAGCGGGCGGCCGGGTGATGACGGTGGTCGGGTTGGGGGCGGACCTGGCCAGCGCGCGGGAGAAGGCGTATGCGGCGGCGAATGAGATTTCGTTCGAGGGGAAGATGATGCGGTCGGATATCGCGATGGGTGAACTGGGCGGTGCGCGGCTGGCGTGACGTGTGCGATTGGGCGGGTTAATCCATGTGCCGATGCATGCTGCGGGTCCTGTTCCCGTGGCCAGTTACAGATTTCGGAGGCGAAGGAGCCAGAGGAGGCCGATCATCGCCTGGGCCTGGTTGATGACGCTGTCGCCAGGAGTGAGGAGCGAGGGGATGTCCGCGAGGGAGACGCGGGTGACCTGAACCGGTTCGTCGGGGTCCTCGTCCTGCTGGACCGGCGTGCAGCCGGTGGCGAGGACGAACGAGGATAGCTCGTTGGTGAAGCCCGGACTGAGGTAGAGCGACGCGAGGTGTTCGAGGTGGGCGGCTTTGTGGGCCGTTTCCTCGCGCAGTTCGCGGGCGGCGGCTTCGAGCACCGTTTCGCCGGGGTCGATCATGCCGGCGGGGAGTTCGATGAGACGCTTGCCGGTGGCGTACCGGTATTGGCGAACCAGCAGCACGTGGTCGTCGGTGGTGACCGGGATGGTGACCACCGAGGGAATTCGCTCGACGACGTGGCGGTCGGATTCCCGGCCCGAGGGAAGGGTGACGTCGTCCACGCGGAGGTTCACGTACGGGGATTCATAGACATATCGTTGGGAGCGGGTGTGTTCGTGGGCGGGTTCCTGTCCAGGTGGGGTACTGGAGAAGGGCATTGCTGGCTCCCGGAAATGAGGAACGACACCCGTGGAGGTGTCGTTGACGACGACGTTGTGGAGGCGCCAGCCGGATTCGAACCGGCGATCAGGGTTTTGCAGACCCGTGCCTTACCGCTTGGCTATGGCGCCCAACAGCCGCGTGGCCGGTGCTGCCGCCGGGCGCGGTGTACAGGGGCAGAGTGTACCACGGTGGCGGGCATGTGAACGCGCCAACGGCGTGCTCCCGGAAGGGGGGAGCACGCCGTTGGCGAGGAAGAGGTCATCTGGAGCGGGGCGGTGACGAAGTCAGGATTGGGTGCGTGTGGGTTGCGTGCCGCTCAGGGCGTTTCCAAGCTGGATCAGGCGCAGGCCGAGCCTGTTGGCGAGGGTGCGGCGGTCGAGATGATCGAGATAGGCCTGGTGCCGGTATCGAAGCTGTTTGTCCGTGACGGCCTGGGTGAGATCGCCGGGTGCGTTCATTGATGCATCCTTTCCGCTACCGTGGTTTCAGTGAAGCTGGCGATGACCTCAAGATGGTTGGCGAGGGACGATGTGGTATCGGGATACCCGATCCAGGGCGAGGCGTAATTGGCCAGGGCGACATTGACTTCGGCGGGAACGGTGACGCCGTTGTATTCGGCGTCGCCGGTGGTATGCCCATCGCTGACGAGCGTGATGTCGTAGCCCTCGATGAGCGCGCGATGGCTGGTGGCGCGCACGCAGGCATCGGACTGGGCGCCGGCGATGATGAGATGTCCGGCTCCGAATCCGGCGAGGGTTTCGGGAAGCGTGGTCTCGACGAACGAATCGCCGTACTGCTTGGCGATAACGGGCTCGCCGGTGAGTGGGGCGATTTCGGGCCGGATATGCCAGCCTTCGGAGCCGCGATCCATGCGCGGGTGACCGGGAATCTCGTGCTGGATGTAGACGACCGGTGTGTCCGTGGCGCGGGCGGCGTCGATGACCTTGCCGATGCGATCGACCACGCCATCGCCGTCCCAGCTTTCCTCGACGACGGCGTTCTGGACATCGATGACGAGCAGCACCGTGTTGCCGCCGCGTTCGCTGAGGTATTGATGCATTCCTGGCTCCTCCGTGGACCGGTGTTCGAGAGCGTTGACCTGACATTAGAATAGATGTGCTAAAGGACAGAATCGGTCCTCATTGGCGGTGTGGTCGCGGATACCGGCGATGCCCTGGTGTTCGATAGGTGAGGAGAGCCCGTGCTGATAGATGCGGACCGGCCAGCGAGCCGGATCCTGGCGATGCTGGAGCTGCTGCAGGACCGGCCAGGGATGTCCGGCCCGGACCTTGCCGGGGCGCTGGGCGTGACGAGCAGGACGATCCGGCGGTACGTGGTGACGTTACAGGACATGGGGATTCCGGTGGAGCCGGCGGCTGGGCGAAATGGCGGGTACTGGCTGCGGCCGGGATACAGGATGCCACCGCTGATGTTCAGCGCGGACGAGGCGATTGGGCTGGCGGTCACGCTGCTGACCACGCGCGTGTCGGGCAATGCCGAGTTGCCGGAGCCGGTGGCGAACGCGCTGGCGAAGATCGAGCGGTCGCTCCCACTGGAACTGGCGCAGCGGATCGCCACGATCCGCGATGGGTTCCAGATGGCGCGCAACCCGTGGTCGGAATCGAACTCCTTCCCGCGGCCGGAAATCCTGGCGCAGGTGATCCAGGCGACGCTTTCTCACCAGCGCTGCTGGATCCGGTACGGAAGCTCGGAGGGCAACCAGACGTCCCGGGATGTCGATGTGTATGGCGTGCTGTACTTCGATGGGCGGTGGTACACGCATGGCTGGTGTCATTTGCGGCAGGACGCGCGGACGTTTCGGGTGGACAGGATTCGAAGGGTGGACCTGTTGCCCCAGGAGTTCGAGACGCCGGAGGGCTTCGACATCGAGGAGGCGGTGATGCGGTCCCTGGCCTTGACGCGAACCGGCGGTGAGTTCGAGCTGGTGTTGGGGGCGCCGGTCGATCAGGTGCGCCAGTTCCTGATGCCGCCAACGGCGATCCTGGAGCCGATCGATGGGGGCAACATGACGCGGGCGTGGGGTACCACGGACAATCCGTACTGGCTGGCGTCGCGGCTGGCGGCGATCTCCTGCGAGGTGCGGGTGTTGCGGCCGGAGAGGCTGAAGACCGCCATGCGCGAGATCGGGGAACGCATGCTGGCCGCCGCCGCGGGATAAGGGCGGGGAGCGGGATCAGGAGGAGACGGCGCCGTTGAGGAAGAGATCGACGGACGCCGTGGCGATCTGGAGGGCGGTTTCCGGGGCGATGACGGAAAGATCGTTGCGGACCAGATGCAGGTGGAGGGTGCCCATCTGCAGCGCCATGAACGAGAGGGCGACATCCCCGGCGGGCTGGACGAATTCGATTCCAGTGGTGGACGCCTCGTTGAACCAGGCGACGTAAATCTCGACCATGTCATCGGGGGAGACGACCTTGTCGCGGCCCTCGGCCCGGAGTTCGGGGCTGATGACGCGCTTGTAGTCGTCGAGCATTCGGATGATGCCCGGGTCGATATTGGCGAGGATGTAGGCGAATCCGTCGATCAGGCTGTCGCGGAAGCTGGCGGCGCCGTGGAGCGTCGCGATCAGGCCTTGGTGGGTTTGGTTGTTGCGTTCCCGGAACGCGTGAATGAAGAGGTCTTCCTTGCCCTTGAAGTGGTAATAGGGCGAGCCCTTGGTCATGTTCGCGGCGGTCGCGATCTGCTGCATGGAGACGCCATCGAACCCATGTTGCATGAAGAGCCTGGTCGCGACATCGATCAGGAGGTCCCGGCCGACCAGCCCTTCGTGTTCTTCGTTGTGTGCCACGTTGCACTCCCACTTCTGTATGGCACGTTCGAGATGATGGTGCCTTGCTGCTTGCATTGTACCAAACGTTCGGTTAGTATGGTAGCGAAATCAAACGACCGTTTGGTTGACATCATCTGACAATGCGTTCAGGGGAATCCATGCTGGATGGCGATGTTTGCCGCCCGGTGGCGGATCGAGAAGTGACGAGGTTGGGCCTGGGGCCCGGCCCGAGGTAGTGGGATGTTAAGACGAATCGAAACAAAATGGCTGATCGCGATCGCCTTCGTGCTCGGCCTGTTCATGGAAATCCTGGATATGACCGTGCTCAACACGGCGTTGCCTGCGATTGGGCGGGAGTTCGGGGTTGAGCAGTCGACGCTGCAGTATGCGTTGACCGGGTACCTGGTCAGCCTGGCGATCTTCATCCCGGCTTCGGGATGGGTGGCTGATCGGTTTGGCAGCAAGTGGACGTTCGCGTTCGCGATCGCGGTTTTCACCGGCGCCTCGGCGCTGGCCGGCGCGTCGCAGTCGATGGAAATGCTGATCGCGGCGCGGGTGCTGCAGGGTGTTGGCGGCGGCATGCTCACCCCGGTTGGCACGACGATGCTGTTCCGCGCGTTCCCGAACGAAGAGCGGGCGAAGGCCTCCGCCGTGCTGGCGTTTCCCATCATGATCGCGCCGGCACTGGGGCCGCTCCTGGGCGGATGGTTGACCGACAACTACTCGTGGCGCTGGATCTTCTACCTGAACCTGCCGATTGGCATTATTGGACTGATTTTCACGCTGATGTTCGTGCCGAACCAGCGGGAAGACACCTCTTCACGGTTCGACCTGGCCGGGTTCCTGCTGGCCGGCGCGGGACTGGCGATGTTGCTGGTGGGCCTGGAGCAGACGCCCTCGCACGGATGGTCCGATCCGTTGACGACGGCCCTGATGGTCGGCGGCGGGTTGCTGCTGGCGCTGTTCGTGGCGGTTGAGTTGCGGATCAGGGAGCCCCTGCTGGACCTGCGGCTGTTCCGCGACCGGAACTTCGCGGCGGGCAACGTGATGGTGCTGATCAGCACCGGCGCGATGATGGGCATCCTGTTCCTGGCGCCGTTGATGCTGCAGCAGGTGATGGGGCTGACGGCGACGGAGTCGGGCCTGGTGACGCTGTCGCAGGTGGTCGGCATGATGCTGGTGATGCCGCTTGGAGCCAGGATCTACCCGGTGCTGGGCGCCAGGAAGATGATGGCGCTCGGGTTCGCGCTGCTGGCGTTGGCCATCTTCGCCTTCTCGACGCTAGAGATGAACACCAGCCTGTGGGCGTTCCGCGCGTTGTTGCTGGTGGTGGGTATGTCAATGGCGCTGATCATGGTGCCGAGCCAGACCGCGACCTTCGAGACGATTACCCATCAGGACACCGCGAAGGCCTCGTCGCTGTTCAGCACCATGCGGCAGTTCGCCTCGGCGGCCGGCGTGGCGATTATCTCGACGGTGCTCACGGCCCGGATCAATGCGAACATGGGGGCGCTCGACGCGGGGGCGACCCCGGCGGATATGACGCAGGCGGCCTTTACCGGATACGAGCAGACCTTCCTGGTCTCGGCCGCGGTGGCGCTGGTGGGCATCGCGCTGGTGCTGGTGTACCGCAAGGACTCCGGAAAGATCGTGACCGTGAGCGAGCACGAGGCGCCGGCCAGCGTGCCCGGCATGGAGCCGATGGCGACGCCAGCCGACTAGCAGACGGCGAGCACGACAGGAAACGGGCCGGGGACATCGTGGTCCCTGGCCCGTTTGTGTTGCGTGATGAAACGGAGCCTGGCTATTCGATGTTGGAGGGGAGCGGTTGCTCCAGCAGGAGGTCGAAGGCGTCGCCGGCGAGGAGATCGAGGGTGGGGACGGCGACCATCGCGCCGATCTCCGAGTAATGCGTGCCAACGCCGATGGTGCGCATGCCGGCCCGGTGGGCGCCCAGCACGCCCGCCGCGGCGTCTTCGACAACGATCGACCGGGACGGATCGACGCCGAGGCGGGCGGCGGCGGTGAGGAAGACCTCGGGGTGGGGCTTGCCGTCGCGAACGGTTTCTCGGCTCATGACGACGCCGAAGGTGTCGTTCCAGCCGGCCTGCTCGAGGATGATGTCGAGGTTCGGGCCGGCGGCGGACGACCCGATGCCGAGTTTCCAGCCATCCGCGGCGAGGCGGGCGAGCCAGCGTTCGACGCCCGGCTGGATGACGGAGGGATTGTCGCGGAGTCCTTCGCGGTAGTGGGCCTCCTTGAGTTCGGCGATTTCGGCGAGCCATTCGTCGCTGGGGCCGGGGCCGAACCAGTCGCGGAGGATGTCGTCGTTGCGGCGTCCGAACCAGGTGATGAAGGTGTCGTAGTCCAGGTCTGGCTGGTTGTGTTCGGCGAAGATGGCGCGCCAGCTCTGCCAGTGGGCGTCGCCCGAGTCGATAAGGGTGCCGTCGACATCCCAGATGACGGCTTTGGGTAAGGTGTTCACGTGCTGGATGCTCCCGCGATACAAGGGGTGTGGGAGGAGATGTCCTCCATGTCCTGCCCGGTACGATACGGCAGGTGGGGGAGAGTCTCAACGGAATGCACAAAGGTGCTTTGACACGCGTTCGTGAAAGGCGGGAGCGTGTTACGGTCTGCTCAGCGAATTGATGGCGAAACCGGAGGCAATTAAGACCATGACACACCGTTCCCGGCCCAACGGCCAACCGCCTGGTCAGCAGGATCAGGACCTGGAGGAGACGCCTACCTATCTCTCGCCGCGATTGATGGCGGTCCTGTCGGTGATCGTGGTGGTGGCGATGATCCTGGGGAGCGCGGTGGCGGTATTCGCCCTGACGGACTGGGGGATGAATGCCGCGGCGATCATCGGATTGTCGATAGCGGCGCTGCTGGTTGTCTTGTGGTTGCGATTGCCCGGCGCCGGTACCGGAAAGTGACCATTCGATGAGCGATGCCAACGAGGATCTGGTCCAGCGCGGGAAGCAACGGCGGGCAATCGCCTGGGGAGCCGGGGCGTTCCTGGGAATCGGGATCGGTGGGGCGATCGCGCTGGCGCTGGACGCATGGCTGACCGGCCTGGCGGTCGCGGTGGCGATCACGGTGCTGGTGGCGGGAGCCTACCTGATGGCCGGTCATGCCGCCGCCGAAAACCGTGCGGCGCGGATCGTGGCGCGGGAAGAGTTGGCGGACGAGGATGAGGACGACGACGGGACCTATTAGGCCTGGCGGACATCCTCGGGGCGCAGCGCTTCGGTTTCGACTTCGCTCGGGGCATCGCCGAAGAAGAACGCCGTCATTTCGTTGCGCAGCATCTGGCGGGTTTCGGGATCGGCCGGATTGAGACCGTAGTGGTTGATGATGGTGGTCATGTGAGGCAGCCACAAATCGTAGGCCTCGGCGGAGACGTTCTCGAAGATGCGCTCTCCGAGCGGTCCGGGGAAGGGCTGCTTCTCGAGCCCCGGCAATTCCTTGCCCAATTTGACGCACTGAACCAAACGAACCATTGGCCTGGGACTCCATATTCCTTAAGAGATGCGCGGGTGGGGTAGCCACGGGGTATCCCGTGTCGCCATCGAGTGTACATCAGGGAACGAGGATTTCCCGGCGTGACATCTGGCCAGGTGGCGGGTTACGCGTGGCTGTGGGCGGGGCCAGTCGCGGTTTGACACGACGGGAAAGGGTGGGATACCTTCATCGTGTACCGGTCCGTGTTCGCAAAATCCTGGGATAGGGGTTGAAACGCGCCACGGCTCGTTGTTTTCCGTTGGAGCCTATCGTTGGCTGGCGGGGTTCCAACGTTTGAAGCGCGATGCAATCCAGCGTTGTTGGCTGCAATGCCGCATGCGCTTTCCGTACAACCCACAACCATTCCCATACACCATGTCACCAGAGCGTTCGCCATGAACGCGTACGGGGTTTGGGGGTACCTCCGAGGGAGAGGATGTTCGAGGATGGCAGTTTCATTCAGGCGCGGGAACGGCGAGCCAGGATTCCGGGTCGGTAACGCCGGTCGCCACTCACTGGTGATTGGACTGGTGCTGGCGCTGGTTTTGAGCACGGTGGCCTGGCTGCCAGCGGATGTATCGGCGGCGACATATACGGCGACGGACAACGTGAACCTGCGCGAGGAGCCGGACGTTTCGTCGTCAATCATCCGGACCATCCCGCGCGGGGCGAGTGTCGAGGTGACCGGAGAGGGGATCAATGGGTTTCTGCCGGTGACGTACCTGGGTTCACGGGGGTACGCCTCGGCGGATTACCTCTCGGCGGGCGGCGCCCCGGCGAGCGAGCCGGACGAGCCCGGGCAGGACCAATCCGGGCCGACCGGGACGCGGTATGTGTTCGATGGGCGGCTGAACCTGCGAAGTGGGCCAGGCACGTCGTATGGCGTGGTGGCCGTGTTGCCAAACGGGGCCGCCGTGCAGCTTACGGGCGAGGTTTCGGGTGAGTTCTCGCGGCTGACCTGGAACGGGACAACCGGTTGGGCGGCAACCGCCCACCTGACGGCCGATGGCGGGGGATCCGCCCAGCCAGACCCCGTTCAGACCGAACCTCCGGCCCAGGCGGCAACCGAACCATCCGCGACCGACCCTCCCGCGCCAGCCGGAACCGAGCCACCGGTGGCCACCCAGAACATTGGCGATGCCGCGGTGGGTACGGCGACGGTGGTGACCGGTGGACTTTCACTGAACCTGCGGAGTGGACCAGGCGCCTCGTTTGGCGTGGTGCGTGGTTTGCCGAACGGTTCGAGTGTCGAGGTAATGGGCGACGCCGAGAACGGATTCCTGCCGGTTCGGTTCAACGGCACGAAGGGCTGGGCTTCCAGCGACTACCTGCGGTCGGGCGGCGGTTCGACGGAGCCAACGTCGACGCCGGTGACACCGGTGGCAACAAACCCGCCGGGCGGTGAGCCGGTGGGCGATACGCCGGTTGGTTCGGCGCGGGTGACGACCGTGGGTCTCTCCCTGAACATGCGGAGCGGACCGGGGACGTCGTTCGGTACCGTCCGCTCGCTGCCAAGCGGGGCAACGGTCGAGGTGATGGGCGGCGCCGAGAACGGATTCCTGCCGGTGCGCTATCAGGGATCGACGGGCTGGGCCTCGGCGGCCTGGCTTGGCTCCGGCGGAACGACGCCGCCGACCTCCACACCGGCAACGCCCACCGCGACCGCGATCCCCGTGACACCTGCCCCAACCGCGCCTGGAACGGTGACAGGATCGGCGCGGGTAACAACGGACGGGCTTTCGCTCTACATGCGAAGCGGTCCGGGTTCGAATTTCGGCGTGGTGCGAGCGATTCCGAGCGGAGCGACGGTGGACCTGATGGGCGACGCCCAGAATGGCTACCTGCCGGTGCGCTACCAGGGGACAACCGGATGGTCGTCGGAGACGTGGCTGTCCAGCGATGGCGGCGCCGTGCCGACGGAAACGG
>CAZUPA010000009.1:4483-17780 GCA_964622205.1 uncultured Sphaerobacteraceae bacterium | reverse complement strand
TGGTCGTCGGAGACGTGGCTGTCCAGCGATGGCGGCGCCGTGCCGACGGAAACGGCAACGGCAACGGCGTCACCGGTGACACCGACCGCGACGCCAGTTACCCCGACGGCGACACCGGTGACGCCGACCGCGGCGCCAATTACCCCAACGCCAACGCCAACGCCGACGCAGGAGCCCGGACCTGGGATCGGGACGGCAACGGTATCGGTGACCGGTTCGACGCTCAACATGCGGAGCGGCCCAGGTCTCGAACACACCGTGATCCGCGGGCTTGCCAACGGAACCGTGGTGGAGGTTACCGGGGCGGCGCAAAACGGTTTCCTGCCGGTGCGCTACCAGGGAACCAACGGCTGGGTGTCGGCTCAGTACCTGACCGCGGGCGGCGAGAACCCGCCGCCCGAGCCTGACGTTCCGGCGATTCCGGACGCGGCGACTGGCAAGGCAACGATGAACACGGCGGTTTCGCTGCGTCGCGGCCCTGCCACCACGTATGGCCACATCCAGACCCTCAACAATGGCTGGAAGGTCGAGATCATGGGCGGCGCGGTGAATGGCTGGACGCCAGTTCGATACAACGCGGCCAAGGGCTGGGTTCCGTCCAGCGCGTTGACCCCAGGCTGGGGCTACACGGTGGTGGATCAGTTGATCCAGAAGGCTCCGTCGCAGCCGCTGTACTCCGCGCCGGGTGGCGGCACGATCGTGACTCGCGTTCCGCCGGGCACGCTGGTGGATATCACTGGGGCCGCGCAGGGCGTGTACGTGCCAGCGCGCTGGGCCGGGTACGCGGGTTGGCTCGACTCGCGGCTGATGTACTCGCCGGATGACTTCGAGGAACCGGGGGCGGCGAACCCGCGGGAAGCGGAGATGATCCTGATCATCTACCAGGCCGCGGACAAGTGGGGACAGTCGCGGGCGGACATGCTGCGCGTGGCGCGGTGTGAATCGCTCCTGAACCCGAACATCGTCAATTCGCAGAGCGGCGCCAGCGGCCTGTTCCAGTTCATGCCATCGACGTTCGCGTTCACGCCGAACGGCAAGGCGGGCCAGGATATCTTCGATCCCGCGGCAAACGCGGATGCGGCCGGCTGGATGTGGGCGAACGGCATGCGTCATCACTGGGCCTGCCAATAAGCGACTTCATGACAATGCGATCAAGCACGACAGCGGCGGCGGTACGAACGTATCGCCGCCGTGCCGTTTGTTTGCAGGGGCCGGCCTCGTGTCGCACCGGTGTGCGTGGAGTAGCGTCCTGATTGTGAAGTGGAGTTCGCTGGCACGCCCGCGGGAGAGCCCAACGCCTCCTGTCAGAGTCCATATGAGATTGAAACGTGTTTCGACGTGAGGTTACCGGCTGATGGGTGAACGTGCGGGCGAACGTTCGCGGCGATTCGAGATTGTCGCCTCTACAGGTCATTCACAGGCATTTCCAAGGTGAATGTGTCTTGTTGACACGGTATTCGATGGTATGGGATACATGATGCTTCCGATGGTTCCGTGCGTCATTTCTTCCATGGCTGGTGGATGGGCGGATGGGTACCGGATGGTCGATATCGAGACCTGGGGATCGCTTCGGTCCGGCGATTAGCGGCCGGTACACCTCGATCACCACACGCTCGCCATCGTTTGAGGGACGGTTGGCGGGGTGAGCAGCACAGCACTCGAACCAAACAGGACATGGCGGGTTGAATGGGCGGGTGATTCCGCGATCAGGACCCGAACGGTATTCCGGCGGTCCGCTGGGGACAGGCGCCGGTATGCCATGAATCGTGCCGAAGGGGGAGGTCTTTCCATTATGCGTAAGGATTCTGGATCGAGGAGTTGGGGTGGCGATGGGGTGCGGCGGTTCGCGCTTGTGGCCGCGATGCTGGCCCTGGTGTGCGGTGGGTTCGCGCAACTGGCGGAGCCGGCGAGCGCCGCGCAGTACAGGACGACGGCGGGGCTCAACCTTCGCGAGGGGCCGGGTACGTCGTTCGCTGTTATCAAGGTTATCCCGTCCGGGGCGACGGTGGAGGTGACCGGAGCGGCGCAGTTCGGCTACCTGCCACTGACGCATGGCGGCGCATCGGGGTGGGCGTCGGCCGACTACCTGACGGCTGGGGGCGGCTCCAGCAATGGCTCGTCGAATACGGCGAGTGGACCGGCTGGAACCCGCTACGTGATGGATGGGCGGCTCAACCTGAGGAGCGGGCCGGGGACATCGTATGGCGTGGTCGCGGTAATGCCGGATGGCGCGGCGGTGTCGCTGACCGGCGAGGTTTCCAACGGGTTCTCGAAGCTGACCTGGAGCGGGACGACCGGATGGGCCGCGACGCAGTACCTGGCTGGGTCGTCGAGCTCGAATTCGGGTTCGAACAGCGGGAACGCGTCATCGTCCGGGTCCACGGCTGTGGGCGACACCGTGACCGGAACCGCCTACACAACGGCGCGGCTGAACCTGCGTTCTGGCCCCTCGACATCGAACGGGGCGCGGCTGGTGATTCCGAGCGGGGCGAAGGTGGACGTGATGGGCGGCGCCCAGAGCGGGTTCACCCCGGTGCGCTACAACGGGACCAAGGGCTGGGCATCCAGCAGTTACCTCTCCGGATCGGCGCCGGGCGGTTCGAGTTCCAGTTCGGGATCGAATTCCGGGAGCACGACGGTGATCGACACGCTGGTGGCGACCGCGAACGTAAACATGCGAACTGGTCCGGGGACGTCCTACCGGGTGGTGCGCGTGGTGGCTCGCGGGACCGAGGTTGGCGTGACCGGGAGCGCCCAGGGCGGATTCGTTCCGGTGAAGGTGGGGAGCCAGACGGGGTTCATCTCCGCGTCGTACCTGGGTGAGCCGGGTTCGACGTCCGGGAACGCGTCGGGGAACACGAGCAATCCGTCGAGCCAGCAGGGGATTATCGACATCATCTACGCGGCGGCCGACCGGTGGGGTCAGCCCCGGGCGGATATGCTGCGGGTGGCCAGGTGCGAGTCGAACCTGAACCCGAACGCCGTGAACCGGTCGAGCGGGGCGAGCGGATTGTTCCAGTTCATGCCGTCGACGTTCGCGGGAACACCGAACGGCAAGGCGGGCGAGAGCATCTTCAACGCCTATTCGAGCGCCGATGCGGCGGGCTGGATGTGGGCGAACGGCATGCGCAACCATTGGGTGTGCCAATAGCGAGCACGGACGAACGTTCGAAATCCGGGTCTCGTATCCGTCGTCGGAAACCAGAACACCCCAGCGATCCGCCTGGATCGCTGGGGTGTTCTGGCGCAAGGTGAACGGCGGTCTCAGTCAGCGGCTTTCTTGGTGCTCTTGATGCGGAAGAGCTTGGTGCCGCATTCGGGACATTTGCCCTGGATGGCCGGGCGGCCGTTCTTCATGGTGACTTCTTCCTCGTCGACCATTTCGCGCTTTTCGCGGCATTTGACGCAATATGCTTCCGTAGCCATGTGTACCTCCGTGGCGTGCGTTGCCTGTCCCCTCCCTGGGGATCGTGCTCGAGCCGGTAATCCCAACCGGAACGGAAAAAGCTGGGGGCACACGGCGGGAGCCGCGCCCCAACCACGTACGTACGTGGCCACCTTCGATATGCACGCTTGCGCGAGTTTTACGCGATTTTGGCGCAAATGTCGAATTGACAAGGGTTGAGGGGCCACACGGAGACGACAGCGATGGAGTGCTTGGCGCAGGCAGTGGCGATATCAGCAGGCATCGTCGTCTTCGTCGAGGGCTTCGATGAGGTCGGGGCCGTTGTGGCGGGCGTTGTTCACGGCGCGGCTGACGGGGTAGACGCGGATCGACTCGTCTGGCGCGGGTTTGAGAAGGTGTTCGAGCGGTTCGAATTCGTTGAGTGTGGGGTCGAGCCAGGCTTCGACGGCGTCGTGATCTTCGAGAATCACGGGCATCCGGTCGTGGAGGTCGCTCATGGCCTCGTTCGAGCTGGTGGTGACGATGGTGAAGGACTCGAGCGGTTCGCCATCCTCCGTGCGGGCTTCGTCGTAGAGACCGGCGAACAGCATGAGTTGGCCATTGGTGGATTCGATCAGGTACGGCTGCTTGCCGGAGGCGGTTTTCTTCCATTCGTAGAAGCCGTTGGAGGGAACGACGCAGCGGCGGGATTTGACGAGGGAGCGAAACATCGGCTTTTCGGCGATGGTCTCGGAGCGGGCGTTGATGGGAGCGACCTTTGGACGCTCGCCGGGCTTGGTCCAGCGAGGAATGAGCCCCCAGGTCATGGCGCGGACCGCGGCGATTTCGCCGTCCTCCACAATGACGGGAAGATCCTGGGTGGGGGCGGCATTCCAGGTGGGGTTGAAGTGCTCGAAGAAGGCGGTATCGAGTGAGACGTTGGTGAGGCGTTCACTCAGTTCCTGGTACTCATAAAAGACATAGCGTCCGCACATGTGGGGTTCCCTTTCGACGATGGCGCACGGGATTGCTGGCGGCAAGTCTGCCACGGACAACGGCCCCGGAGCCTGGTGAGGCATCCGGGGCCGTTGGTTGGAAGGGGAGGGTCAGGCGGCTTCGCGATGGAGCGGCGCGCCGCCAGGAGCGGCGATCGGAGTGGGGACGCGATGGCCGGAGCGGTCGAGGCCGATGGGTTCGATGCTGAGAATCTGGTCCTCGGTGAGTGGCGCGGTCGAACGGTGGGTCGTGAGTTCGATGACCATGGGCACGATGGCCATGGCGGCGAAGAGGGTGACGGTGAAGGCGATGAGCGTGCCAACAACGAGTGTTTCCATGTGGGCATTCCTTCCATGAGCGAGCCCGGGTGGCGGGCCAAGGATTACTGGGTTCACCGGGAGCCGTATCGCTGCTCGACTTCCCTGTACGAACACATGTTCTCACGATTGTGCCTTCTTGTCAAGTGTGTACGGTCATACGTTTGGAACGCATGTTCCCGTCCGTGTGAGCGCCGTGCCGGGGATGGGGCGGGCGGCGAGGTCGATGGAGACGCGGACCACGGCCCTGGGCGGGCGGGATGGTCTGGCCACGAGAAATACGTCGTGATTCGCGTTCACGGGCGCTCGTTGTGCGATAGAATAGCGGGCCTGATGAGGGTATGCGCATTGAGGCATGCCCGGAGAGAGCCCGGACCGCCAACGGGGCGGTGGGGTGGGGATTCCGCCGAAACCCGGGAGACGGCGGCCCTCATCCTGGCATCGCGCGGTGGCTGGCGCGATGCGTCGAGCGCGCGAGCGCAACTTCCCGGATGACACTGGAATCAAACCGTGAAAATCCTCTTTCGCATCGTTCGCTACCTTCGCCCGTACTGGGCATGGGTGGTGATGGTGTATGTGTGCCTCTTCATCGCGATGGCGCTGATGCTGGCGATACCGCTGGTGCTGGGGCTGGCGATCGACCATGGCGTGGTCGAGCGCGACCTGGACTATCTCGGCAAGGCCGCGTTGGTGATTGTGGGCCTGGCGATCCTGCAGGCGGGGTTCACGTTCCTGCGGACGTATGGAACGCACAAGCTGGCGGAGCAGGTGGGAAATGACCTGCGGAACGAGTTGTACGCTAAGTTCGAAGAGCTTCCCTTCCAATACTATGACCGGGCCCAAACCGGGCAGTTGATGTCGCGGGCGACGGATGACATTAACAACATTCGCAACATGCTGCAATTTTCGTTGCGGGCCGTGATCCAGATGACCGTCATGCTGGTGGTGATCGCGGTGGTGATGTTCCGGCTGGACTGGAAGCTCGCGCTGGTGGCGCTTTCGACCACGCCGTTCCTGGTGTGGTGGGGCGTGCGGTTTTCGGTGACGATCCGGCCGATGTGGCTGCGGGTGCAGCAGCAGTTCGGCGTGATGACCACGGTGTTGCAGGAGAATGTGGCGGGCGGCCGGGTGGTTCGGGCGTTCGCGCAGGAGACGCAGGAGTCGGACCGGTTCGAGGCGGAGCTCGAGTCGCTCTTCGAACACAACATGAAGGCGGCCAACAAGTTTGCCTGGAGCTACCCGATGACGCTGACGCTGAACATGCTGAGCGTGGCCGGTGTGGTGTGGGTTGGCGGCTGGATGGTCATCAACGGGCAGATATCGATCGGCACGCTGGTGGCGTTCGAACGGTACACCTCCATGCTGCAGGAGCCGATCCGGTGGTTGGGCATGGTGGTCAACCGCATGGCCCAGGCGGTGGCCTCGGGCGGCAGGATCTTCGAGATCCTGGACACCAGGGCACGGATCGCCAACCTGCCGGACGCGCGGCCGATAGGCGACGTGAAGGGCGTTGTGGAATTCGACGATGTGTCCTTCCGCTACAGTGGGGCGCGGGGCGAGACGTTGCGCAACGTCTCGTTCACGGCACTGCCGGGCCAGATGGTCGCCCTGGTGGGGCCGACCGGCTCGGGCAAGAGTTCGGTGGTGAGCCTGATTCCGCGGTTCTACGATCCGACGACCGGAGCGGTGAAGATCGATGGCGTGGATATCCGCGAGTTCACGCTTGAGAGCCTGCGGGCCAACATCGGGACCGTGATGCAGGAGACATTCCTGTTCTCGATGCCGGTGGCCGAGAACATCGCCTACGGGCGGCCGAATGCAACGCGGGAGCAGGTGATCGCGGCCGCGAAGGCGGCCCAGGCCCACGGATTCATCGAGCGGATGCCGGAGGGCTACGACACGGTGATCGGTGAGCGGGGGGTGACGCTTTCGGGCGGGCAGAAGCAGCGGTTGGCGATCGCCCGGGCGCTCCTGATCGACCCGAAGATCCTGGTCCTGGACGATTCAACGGCATCGGTGGACAGCGATACGGAGCACGAGATCCAGGCGGCGTTACGGAGGGTGATGGCGAACAGGACGACGCTGGTGATTGCCCAGCGGTTGACGACGGTGCGGGACGCGGACCAGATCCTGGTGTTCGAGGATGGCAGGATCACGCAGCACGGTCGACATGAGGACCTGGTGGCCGAGGACGGATTCTACCGGGAGTTGTACGACCTGCAGATGCGTGACCAGGAGGCGGCCCAGCGAGCGTTGGCGGAATCGGCGGCCGAAAACATGCTTGACACGGGAAAGGTGGCTTCCTGATGGGCATGGTTCGATACCAGCACGATGACCAGGTGCTGGGGAAGGCATACGACAGCCGGATCGCGCGTCGCCTGATCGGTTTCCTGGCGCCGTACCGGCGGCGAATCCTGCTGGTGACGATGTTCGTGATCCTGCAGACGGCGGCTGACCTCGCGCTGCCGCTGCTGTTCTCGTGGGCAATTGACGAAGTGTCGAACGAGCAGCGGATGTCGACGCTGAATCTGATCGGCTCCATCTTCGTTGTATTGGTGCTGCTGCGCTTTCTCTTCATGTGGGGGCAGTTCTATAACGCGCAGTGGCTGGGGAACCGGGTGGTGCTGGATATCAGGAACAGGATGTTCCGGCATTTGCAAAACCTGAGCATCGGATACATCGACCGCCGGGGTGTTGGGGCGGTGATGACCAGAATCCAGAACGATGTGGCGGTGATTCAGTCGATGTTCACCGACACGGTGCTCGGCATCATCAGCAATGTGCTCGTGCTGGTGGGCATCGTGGTCATCATGCTGATTGTGAACTGGAAGATGGCGCTGCTGGCGTTCGCGGTGATGCCGGTGATGGTGATCATCATGCGGTACTGGCAGCGGTACGCAAAGTCGGCGTACCGGGTGACGCGGAGGACGATGGCGATCGTCAACGCGAACCTGGCGGAGAGCATCGATGGGATGCGGGTGGTACAGGCCTACACCCGCGAGCCGGAGAACATGGCGTGGTTCCGGAAGATCAACGGGGACAACCTGTCGGCGGCGGTGAGCGCGGCGAAGTACTCGTCGATCCTGTTTCCGGTGGTGAGCCTGTTGTCGTCGGTTGCGATTGCGCTGGTGGCGTACTTCGGTGGGCGGCTGGTGTTCGACGAGTCGCTTTCGCTGGGAGGGCTCGTGCTGTTCGTGTCCCTGATCGACCGGTTCTTCGCGCCGATTCGCGACCTGAGCCAGCAATACAGCTCGATGCAGTCGGCGATGGTGGCGGGCGAGCGGATCTTCGAGGTGCTCGATGTGGAGCCGGAAGTGCGGGACAGCCCGGACGCGGTTCCGCTGCCCAGCGTGGAGGGGCATGTTCGCTACGATCATGTGACGTTCGGCTACGGTGAGACAACGATCCTGCACGATATCAACCTGGACGTGAAGCCGGGTGAGACCGTGGCGTTCGTCGGAGAGACCGGGGCCGGCAAGAGCTCGATGGTGAACCTGCTCATGCGGTTCTCGGATGTGTGGGAAGGGGCGATCACGATCGATGGCCACGACATCCGCGAGGTGACGCAGCAGTCGTTGCGCTCCCAACTGGGGATCGTGTTGCAGGACACGTTCCTGTTCGGCTCCTCGGTGTGGGAGAACATTTCCTACGCCGCGCCCGATGCGACGTTGAAGGAAATCGAGCAGGCGGCGAAGGACGTGGGCGCCCACGACTTCATCATGCGGATGCCGGACGGGTACGCCTCGCCGGTGGAAGAGCGGGGCGCGAGCCTCTCGGTGGGGCAGCGGCAATTGGTGTCGTTCGCGCGGGCGTTGCTGGCGGACCCGAAGATCCTCATCCTGGACGAGGCGACCAGCAGCATCGACACGCAGACGGAGAAGCTGATCCAGGCGGCGCTGAAGCGGCTGCTGGTGGGTCGAACGTCGTTCGTCATCGCCCACCGCCTGTCGACGATCCGGGAAGCCGACAAGGTGGTGGTGATGCACCTCGGGCGGATCGCGGAGATGGGCACGCACGACGAGTTGATGGCGAAGGGCGGGATGTACGCCAACTTGTACACCATGCAGTGGCAGGGTCAGGACCGCGCGGCGGACTGAACTCGCGACCCGGGTTCGATACGGGACAACGATGGACGAGAAACGGCGCGTGGGATGCACCACGCGCCGTTCCCATCTCTTCTCCCGCCCCAGCGGGATCGTCAGTGTGCGTATCGCGGGGATGCCTAGCAGGCGATCTCCATGGTGTTCCAGTACTCGAACGAGGGGCAGAAGCTCGACATCGCAAGTGGTTCGACTTCGGCCGCCGGGCTCGCCTCGGGCTCGATGACAACCGGAGCGACGACGGTGACGCGCTGGGTCGATGTGTAGACCGCTTCGTCACTCTCGAACTGGACGGAGACGGTGATTTCGTACTCGCCTGGCGGCGGTGGGGCGACGATGAATGCGTAGCCATCGGCCACCGAGAGGGCGACGCTGGGTTCGACGCCGTAGAAGTTGTCCGTTCCGAACAGCATGGGGAAGAGCGGCGTGACGGTCCGATACTGGTCGAGATCGAGGACAGGCTGGCCATTGATGGATGCTTCGACAAGGGAAATTCCGTCAGCAATAGTGGCGGCGCAGGCGGCCAGTTCGGCCTCGTCGCGACCGAAGTACGGAGGGGGTTCTACGGTGGTGCATCCCGCCCCGGCGACGGTGACGTACAAGGCAACGCCTTCGGGTGCGATGCAATTGTATCCCTCCGGTGCGATTTCGAACGTTGACTCGACATACTGGGCCGGGAGGAAGAACACCGGACCAAACTGACCGTAACCGCACTTTTCACCGGTTGGGTCGAAGTTGGGATTGGCCTCCTCTGGCAGGCTGATGGCCCACTGCCAGTTGCGGGCATTCCATTCGGCCAGGGTGGCGCCACCGACCACTTCATCCGGACCGTGGACGGTGACGGCATCCGCTGAATCCTGGGTGGCCGCCGGACCGGCCAGGCCGAGGAACGGGACCAATACACACGCGAACAGGAGAAGGACCCGGGAACGTACCTGATGCATTGCTACCCCCTCGGTGCTGGATTCCGGAACCGTGGCGGATCCGGTTGATCGCGGGGCCCGGATCGATCTCCCGGCCATGTTCTGGAGGATAGGGAGTGGGCTGGACGCGCGATGTGCCGGGCGGCACGGACGACCTGTGTTCCGCGACACACGTTCCCCTATACTCCGCCTATTGGGTTCCCAATTGAATACCGCCTTCGACAGGCCTGAGAGCGACCATGCAAGATCTCCCTCGTGGCACCGTGACGTTTCTGTTCACCGACATCGAAGACAGCACCCACCTCTGGGAGGCCCACGCCGGCCTGATGCCAGGGGTGTATGAACGTCACGACGCGATCCTTCGTGAGTCGGCCGGGGCTGAAGGCGGCGTGGTGTACAAGACGATCGGGGATGCGTTCCAGGTCGCGTTTCCCACCGCGCCAGCGGCCGTGGCCGCCGCCGCGCGGGCACAGGCGGCGTTGACGCGGGAACCCTGGCCCTTGCCGGTTCCGCTCCGGGTGCGGATGGCGCTCCATACCGGGGCGGTCGATCCCGACGCGGACGGTGACTACCGTTCGGCCGTGTTGAACCGGCTCGGGCGGCTGCTCGCGGCGGGGCATGGTGGGCAGGTGCTGGTATCGCAAGCGACGATGGAACTTGGCCGGGATCATCCGCCGGTGGGCATTTCGTTGCGAGACCTTGGCGAGCAGCGGCTCAAGGACCTGTACCGGCCGGAGCGGGTGTACCAGCTTGCGGGAACTGGGTTGCCAGCGGAGTTTCCGGCGTTGAACACGCTCGATGCGCGGCGGAACAACCTGAGAATCCAGCCAACGCCGCTGATCGGGCGCGAAGAGGATATCGCGACCCTCCGCCAGATGATCCTGGGGGACGATTCCCGGCTTGTGTCGTTGACGGGACCCGGCGGGATTGGAAAGACGCGGCTTGCGCTGCAGGTGGCGGCCGACGTGCTCGATGCATTTCCGGACGGGGTGTTTTTCGTTGACCTGTCAGCGTTGACCGAAGTTGACCTCGTGCCTGGTGCCATTGCCGGGGTTCTGGGTATTCGCGAACGCGGTGATCGGGCCTGGGAGGCCATGCTGCGCGACAGGTTGCGTGACGTGGGAATGTTGCTGGTGCTCGACAACTTCGAGCAGGTGGCGGAGGCGGGACCGATGCTGGTGACCTTGCTGGCGGATTGCCCGCGCCTTCGATTCCTGGTCACGAGCCGCGTGCGGCTGGGGCTGAGAGGCGAGCATGAGTATCCTGCGCCGCCGCTTGCCTTGCCCGATCACCGGCGATTGCCGGGCCTCGATGTCCTCACCCAGTACGAGGCGGTGCGGCTCTTCGTGGATCGTGCCATCGAAAGCCGGCCCGGGTTCGAGGTGACGAACGAGAACGCGCCGGCGGTCGCCGAAATCTGCGTGAGGCTGGATGGTCTGCCACTCGCCATCGAACTTGCGGCGGCCCGAGTACGGTTGCTGCCGCCGGACGCGATGCTCAGGCGGCTTTTCACGCGGTTGTCGCTCCTGACAGGCGGCGCGCGGGACCTTCCACTGAGGCAACAGACGCTGCGGGGGACGATCGCCTGGAGCTACGAACTGCTCACGACGGATGAACAGGCGTTGTACAGGCGATTGAGCGTGTTCGCCGGCGGCGCCACGCTCGAGGCGATCGATGCGGTGGTGTCCGGGGATGAGCTTTCGCTCGACGTTCTCGCGGGGCTGGGACGCCTGGTGGACCATAGCCTGTTGCGCCAGTCGGAGACGACGGGCGAACCCCGGTTCTGGATGCTGGAGACGATCCGGGAATTCGGGCTGGAGCGACTGAACGAGCGCGGGGAGGCGGACGAAGCACACCGGCGGCACGCGGCGTTCTTTGCTGGCCTGGCCGAGGAGGCGTTTGGCTCCTACAACGGTCCTGAACAAGCTGGATGGTTTGGCCGGATGGAGTCGGAACACGACAACCTGCGGGCGGCGCTGGCGTGGCATCTCGCGCACGATCCCGTGGCCGCCCTGGAGATGACCGCGGATCTCTGGTGGTTCTGGTTCATCCGTGGACACCTCCGCGAAGCGTATCAGTGGCTCGTCGCCGCGCTGGACGCCGGCGACAGCGCGGCGGAAACGGCGGCCCGTGGCCGTTCGCTCCTTGGCGTATCGGTGATCGCCTATGCGAGAGGGAATCTCCCCGGGGCCCAGCGATTTGGGGAACAGGCGCTCGCGGTCAATCGCGCTCTGGCGAGTGATCGTGCCATCGTGTCCAGCCTGAATCACCTGGCCAACCTGGCGATGGAACGCGATTTCGACGAAGGCAGGGCGCTGTACGAGCAAGCGCTTGGGGTGGCCCTGCGCTCGGGCAATGATGCGCTGGTCGCCACGATCACGCTCAACCTGGGCAACGTCGCCGCGTTTCAGGGCGATTTCGATCTGTCCACCACTCGCTACGAGGAGGCGCTGGCGATCTGGAGGGAGAAGGGAGACATCGAGGGCCAGGCAGCCGCGCTGAGCAACCTGGGCAACACCGAGCTGTACCGGCGGCGGAACGCGGGGCGAGCGCGAGATCTGTTTCGCCGGAGCCTCGCGATATTCACGGATCTCCACGACAAGCGTGCGATTGCGGATTGCCTTGCTGGATTGGCGGGTGTGGCCATGCTGGATGGTGATCCAGGCATGGCGGCGCGGCTGTATGGCGCGGCGGATGCCATCCGAGAGGGGATAGGTAGCGCGGTGGACGCGAACATGGCGGAACTGGAAGCAGGGATGGCCGCGGAAGTCCGGCGGGCGCTTGGAGAAGAGGGCTACCGCGCCGCGTGGGAGATGGGTCGGGCGCTGACGCTCGTCGAGGCGGTGGCGGAAGCCCGCGGCGGCGTTCGGGAGCATGGAGGTGAGACCAATGGGTGATTCGCAATCGTCCGCTCACTCATTGGCGGCTGTGCCATTGTTCGCGCGGTTGCCGGCGGATGTACTCGACGAACTGGCGCGGTCGACGCGAACGCGGTCGTATCCCCAGGGCCAGATCCTGTGCCACGAAGGTGATCCAGGTGATTACCTGATGGTGTTGGAAGCGGGGCAGCTCCGGGTTTCGCGATACACCCCGGCCGGTGATGAAGCCGTGCTTGCGGTACTGGAGCCGCCAGCCGTGATCGGTGAACTGGCCCTGCTGGATGGCGCGCCGCGCGATGCGACCGTGATGGCGCAACGAGCCGTGACGGTGCGGTTGGTGCCTCGAACGACGTTCCTGGAGTTGCTCAAACGGGAGCCGATGGCGGTCAAGGGGCTGTTGCGGACGCTGGCCCAGATGGTGCGAGCGGGCAATGCGCGTCACGCGGACTTCATCGGGCTCGATGTGCCGGGGAGGGTGGCGAAATGGCTGCTGCTCCAGGCGGCAAAGGGCGGCGAGCAGGCAACGACGGTGATCCTGGGACGGAGCCAGGGGGAACTTGCGGCGGAACTCGGCACGACACGCTCGACCCTGAATCGTGCGCTGCATGAGTTCGAGTCGCGCGGACTGGTGCGGGTCGAGGAGAACCAGGTGACCATCCTCAACCCGGACGTGTTGCGCGGTTACACCACCTGATGC
>CAZUPA010000009.1:0-4383 GCA_964622205.1 uncultured Sphaerobacteraceae bacterium | reverse complement strand
TCGTGCCCCGGATGCTTGCGCGAATGGCGGATGCGGGGAAACTGACCTGAACGAACCGGCACATAGCCGACGAGCGAGACAGTTTGAGCATGTTGCGGGGCGGGTCTACGAGACCGGCCCATCCGTGAAAGAGGGACAACGCATGCTTCGTGAGGCGACATCACGCGAGCTGGAGTCGGTGGCGGCAACGTTCCGCAAGGACATCAAGGCGACCTTCGCCCCGGGAGTGCAATGGATCTGGGACGATGGCGATCCCAACCCGCGGAATGCGTGGCGACTGTTCAGGCGAAACTTCGACGTGGAGCGGGCTCCCGTATCGGCGAAGATTCGGATCACGGCGGATACCCGCTACGAGGCGTACGTGAATGGGACGCGGATCGGGCATGGTCCGGTGCGCGGGTTTCCCGGGCGCTGGATGGTCGATGCGTGGGAGATTGGCCATTTGCTGGTTCCAGGACAGGTGAACGTGGTGGCGGTGCTGGTGCTGCATAACGGGGTGTCCACGTTCGTGGATGTTGGCAACCGGGCGGGGCTGCTGGCCGAGATCGAGCTTGCGCACGACGAGCGGAGCGATTGGATCGGGACTGACGCGGGCTGGAAGGTGACGACCCCGGCCGGGCATGAGACGCGGGCGAACCGGATGTCCTGCCAGCTTGGATTCGCGGAGCAGATCGATGCTCGCGTGTTCCCGGTTGGATGGAACCAGGCGGGGTTCGATGACAGCGGCTGGGGGCCGGCCACCCTGGTGACCGGACCGAACACCGGCGCCTGGCCGAACCTGGTGGAGCGGGATATCCCGCCGCTGGAGGAGCAGGTGGTGCGGCCGACGCATGTCGAGCGCCTGGCGTTCGTGCGTCCCTTCGCCCAAACCGCGACGATCGACATGCGGAACCACATGGACCCTGCCTCGGCCGGCCATGCCAACCACATCACGTACTCGGGGTTTCTGGTGACCCTGGCGCGGGTGACGGAGGAGGCCAACGTCACGATCACCATTCCGTGGAGCCGGTTCAATGGGATGGGCCTGGATGGGGAGTGGCGCGAGCCGGGTGAGCTGGCGCACGGACCCGGCCCACAGCGATCGCTCCAGGCACGACTCGAGCCGGGAGATCATTGGCTGGTGATCGACGTGTCGCGAAACGACCATGGCGATGGCTTCCAGGTCGCGGTTGACGCGGATGTTCCGGGAGCGGTGTCGTTCGCTTCGCCCCTGGGCGACGGAGCGGAGACGCCCTTCGTCACGATCGGCGGGTTCGATGGCGCCGAGCCGGAAACCGGCCTCTTCCCGAAAATTCCGGTGATGCCGGAGGATGCGGTCGCGGCCGCGCACGCCCTGGCCAGCGCGGAGGAACTCCAGGCGTTCGGCGAGTACGTCGTGCCCGTGCCGGCGGTGTATGTGAGCGAGGTCGACCTCTTCACGCTGTCCACGCAGCCCAGGGAGCGAACCGAAGCGCCGGTTCCGGTGGCGTTGCAGGACCTCGTCTCCGGGAATGTCGCGACGATTCCGGTCCGTCAAGCACTGGATACCGAGGTCATTTTCGACCTCGGGCGGGAGTTCTCGGGGTTCATCGGGTTCGATCTGGACGCGCCGGCCGGCGTGGTGGTCGATGTGTACGGGTTCGAGTACCTGCGCGGCAACCACCGGGAGAACACCGAGCGGCTGGACAACTCGTTTCGGTACGTCACGCGGGGCGGGCGGCAACGCTACACCTCGCCGACGCGGCGGGGGATGCGATTTGTGCAGGTCACGTTCCGGGGGCTGGATTCAGCGGCGGGCGAGGTGCGGCTGCGCGATCTGTCGGTAATCGAGAGCCACTTCCCGGCCAGCCGGGTCGGCAGGTTCCGGTGCAGCGACTCCCACCTCGACGATATCTGGGAACTATGCCGCCGGACCCTGCTGGCCTGCATGGAAGATACCTACGTGGACTGCCCGGCCTACGAGCAGACGTACTGGGTGGGCGATGCCTACAACAGCGCTCGGTTCGCGACCGTGGCGGTCGGCGCGGAGGCGCTGACGGAGCGCTGCATCAAACTGGCCGCGGCATCGGCGAGCCAGACGCCCTACCTCGCGTCCCAGGTTCCCTCCGGCTGGGTGGCGGTCATCCCCAACTGGACCTTTCTCTGGGTCATGACCGCCAGGCATCACTGGTTCCGCACGGGGGACGCGGAATTCGCCCGTGACCTGTGGCCGTCGATCCAGGTGGCGATGAACGTCTTCCGGGAGCACATCAACGGCGATGGTCTGCTCGATATCGAGGCGTGGAACCTGCTGGACTGGGCGCCGATGGACCAGCCAAACGCGGGCGTGGTGTCTCACCAGAACTGCCTGATGGTGATGGCGCTTGACGCGGCCTCGGTGATCGCGGCGATCGCCGGGGACGAGGCTGGCGCCGACGAGATGCGCGAGGCCGGGGACCGGCTGCGGCGGGCGATCAACACCCACCTGTGGTCGGATGAGCGCGAGGGCTATATCGACAGCATCCACGCCGATGGCGCGCGTTCGGACGTCCTGAGCGTGCAGACGCACATGTTCGCGCTGCTGGCCGGAATCCCGGAAGGCGAGCGGGCGGAGCGCGCCCAGTCGGTGCTGATGGACCCGCCGGCGGACTGGGTGAGGATCGGCAGTCCGTGGATGTCGGCCTTCCTGTACGACGAACTGGCGAACCTGGGGCGGACCGAGGATGCGCTGGCGGATATCCGCCAGAACTACGGGATGATGCTCGATCACGACGCCACCACCACCTGGGAGGTCTATCCGGCATCGCCGGTGGCGGCGGACAACGAACAACTGACCCGCAGCCACTGCCATGCCTGGTCGGCGGCCCCGGCCTCGTTCCTGCCGGAGCGGATCCTGGGAATTCGGCCCGCCGCGCCAGGTTGGACGACGGTGCTGGTGGAGCCGGAACCCTGCGGATTGAGCTGGGCGGATGGGAGCGTGCCGCTGCCGGGTGAAGGGCGAGTGGATGTTACCTGGCGGATTGGCGACGATGGCCGCATGTTGCTCGACGTGCGGGCGCCAGAGGGGATCGCGATCGACGCGCGGCTGCCGCACGGCATCGCTGGCGATGTGACGGTGAATGGGACGGCTCTGTAGCCGGGGGAGTTCTGGATGCGGCTTGGTGGACCAGTGTGGCACGACGAGGGCGACGCGGAAGGGTGGGTGTCGGCGCTGAGGGATCGCCAGTATGGCGCGGCGGTGTTCCCACTGAAGCACACGGCGGGCGACGACATCGTGGACCGCTACGTGGCGGCTGCGGAGACCGCTGGGATCGTCATCGGCGAGGTAGGGGCGTGGAGCAATCCGATCAGCCTGGATGACGGGCGGCGGCGCGAAGCCATCGCCTTCTGCCAGGCCCAGCTTGCGCTGGCCGACAGGGTGGGAGCGCGCTGTTGCGTCAACATCGCGGGCTCCCGGAGCGAGCAGTGGGACGGCCCGGACGCGGACAACCTGTCAGACGAGACGTTCGACCTGATCGTGGAGACGACGCGGGAGATCATCGACGCGGTGAAGCCCACGCGAACGTATTTCGCGCTGGAGGCGATGCCATGGGTGTTCCCCGATTCGCCGGAATCGTACCTGCGCCTGATCGAGGCGATCGGCCGCGAGCGGTTCGCGGTGCATCTGGACCCGGCGAACATGATCAACAGCCCGGAGCGGTATTTCCGGAACGCGGACTTCATCCGGGAGTGTTTCCGGCTGCTGGGCCCGCACATTCGCAGTTGCCACGCCAAGGACTCGCTGATGTCGACGTCACTCACGGTGCATATCGACGAGGCGCGGCCAGGGCTGGGTGTGCTGGATTACGGGGTGTTCCTGCGGGAGACGAACCGGCTCGATCCGGACACGCCGATCATTCTGGAGCACCTGCCGAACGCGGAAGAGTACGACCTGGCGGCGGCGTACGTGCGGGCGGTGGCGGAACGCGAAGGTCTCGCGTTCGTCCAGGGCTGAGTTGTGGAGCGAATCATGGGACATGACGCGGATGGCATGACGATCGTCACCCAGGTGGGGATCGTGGTCGGGGATGTCGAGGCGGCGGCGCGGAAGTGGGCGGCGGTGTTCGGGAGGGAGGTTCCTCCAATCCGGCTGACCGCCGGCTACGACCAGACGCGGGCGGAGTACGCGGGAGAGCCGACGGAAGCCAGGGCGAAACTCGCGTTCCTCGATTTCGGGCAGGTGCAGATCGAGTTGATCGAGCCGGTGGATGGTCCAAGCACGTGGCGGGATCACCTGGAGCGGAACGGCGGCGGCTTGCACCACATCGCGTTCAGGATCAAGGGGATGACAGACACGATCGCCTATCTCGAAGGCCACAGCATCTCGCTGATCCAGCGCGGCGAGTACACCGGCGGGCGATATGCTTACCTGGACGGGGCCAGTGA
>CAZUPA010000008.1:0-45288 GCA_964622205.1 uncultured Sphaerobacteraceae bacterium | reverse complement strand
GTTCCTCCGGCGCTGGCGACGCCAGAGATAACCTCAAGCAGCGAAATCCCGTCCATTTTCGATTGGGCCTCGAACCATCTCCAATCCGCCCCGGAAATATACGACATATATTAGTAGGGGATGATCTCGTGTCCTCCCAGAACAACATCACAAAGAGGAAACCCGCCCAGGAAACTGGACAGGTTTACCCATGCTTACGCGCTTTTGAACGACGAAGACTACTGGTCGCGCACCAGCACCAGCGAGACCCAATCGTCGATCTGGCGACGGGTGATGACGGTCGCCCCGCGAGCGGCGAATGCTTCGATCACCTCGGCCTCGCGGCTCTCGATGATCCCCGCCAGCACCAGATGCCCACCGGGCCTGGCCGCGGCCACCAGACCTTCAGAGATCTCGATCAGGATGCGGGCGATGATGTTCGCCAGCACCAGGTCGTATTCGCCCTGGAATGGCTCACCCTCCCCGGCGCTGCCGAGCTCGACCCGCACCTGGCCTGAGACGCCGTTGCGCTCCGCGTTCTCGCGGGTAGCCCGCACGGCGACGGTCTCCACATCCACACAATTGGCTTGCACCGCGCCGAGCTTGATCGCGGAAATTGCGAGAATGCCCGAGCCCGTGCCGACATCGAAGACGCGGTCGCCCTCCCGAACCACCTGCTCGACCCCGAGCACGCTCATCTTGGTGGAAGGGTGAAGGCCGGTCCCGAACGCCATGCCGGGATCGAGTTCGACCACAACCTCGCCGCCCACCGGCTCATGCTCGCGCCATGGCGGCCGGATCACCACCCGTTCGCCGATCCGGTGTACCTGGAAGTGCTCCTTCCAGGCATTCGCCCAGTCTTCTTCCTTGAGCGTTGAGACTCGCAGTTCGCCAACGCCGCGCATCTGGCCGTAGTGCCAGAGCGCGTGGCGAATCTCCTCCACCAACTCGGGCGAGAAATCGCTGTCGGCCACGTACGTTCGGATCGTGAACTGGGCCGTGAGGTCGATTTCCAGGTTGTCGCCATCGCCGTCCTGCACGTACGGCTCGTCGATGGCCACGCCCTCGTTGAACCCGTACCGGGCGAAGAGCGCCGATATCGGCTCAACCGCCTCCGAGTCGACATCGACCGCCAGTTCCACCCACTCGCGCTCCGGGTGATGGGATGCGGCGTTCACCGATTCGCTCCGCGGCTCGTTGGTCATACCCGTACCTTCGTGTGGTCGGCCACATTGAACTCACGCGGAGAGCCAGCGATCGACGCCGATCGGCCGACGACCGAGTGCTCCACGACCACGCCACTGACGAATGCATCCGCCTCCACGATGCTGTCCCGCACCACCGCGTCCCGCACGATCGCCCTGGGACCGATGCTCGCGTATGGGCCGATGATCGCGTTCTCTACCTGAGCCGTGCCATCCACGAACGACGGCGGGATTATCACCGATCCTGGCCGCTGCGCCGGCGATGGCGGGCTCAGCCTGAGCAGGTACTGGTTCGTTTGCAGCAGCGCGTCGGCGTTGCCGCAATCCTCGAACACGTCGATGTTGCTGGTGCTGAACTTCTTGCCCCGGTCGATCATGATCTGGATCGCGTCGGCGATGAAATACTCGTTCTTCGTCTTGATGCCGAGCCGCATCTGCTCATCGATCGCGTCGTACAAGTCGTGCATGCTCGAGAAGTAATACAGCCCCACCATCGCCTGCTTCGAGACTGGCTCGGCTGGCTTCTCGATCAGCTTCGTGATGTAGCCGTCCTCGACCAGCGCCACTCCCAGCGCCGATGGGTCCTCGACTTCCTTGGTGAACACCACGCCGTCCCATTCCACCTTCTCCAGCACGGAGAAGTCCGCCTCGAAGATCGCGTCCGGGAACAGGATCAACGCGTCGTCCGAGCAGATTTCCCGCGTCCGGATGATGGCATCCGTCTGGCCCAGCATTTCCGGCTGCTCGACGAACGCGAGTTCGTACCGCGGATAGGTCTCCCGGGCCCAGGCCTCGATCTGGTCGCCAAGATAGCCGGTGATGAACACCAACTTGTTCGGCTCGTATGGCGTGATCCTGTCCATCACATGCTCGAACATCGGTTTCCCGGCCACGCTGACGAGCGGTTTCGGCTTGCTCCAGGTCTGCGGCCGCAATCGCGAACCAAGGCCGGCCACCGGAAAGATCACATCCATCTTGTCACTCCATTCCTTCGCTGGTCCGCCAGGCGCTCCATCCGAACCAGTTCGGCTTCTCAGGTCAGCGGCGCGAGGAAAGGGCGCAGCCGTTCCGCCACATGGTCCTGGAATTGTTCCAGATCGGACTCCCGCGCAAGGTGAAACTGGTCCGCGCGATAGCCCGGCGTCATGGTTGTTCCAAGCAGGGCATAGCCGTACTCGCCGTCCCCCGCCAGCATCGTCCCTTGCCAGTGATTCCCTGGCGCCACGACCTGAACGGCACAGCCACCGCCCAGATCGTTCCCGACAAGATGCTCTCGCATCTCTCCATCGAGTGAGCATACAACCATTCGGCACGGATCACCCAAATGGAAATGGAACAGCTCATCGGATTCAAGCAGATGCAGCCCAGACCACGAATCGGGCGTTACCAGGAAGAGGATCGCCGTGGCCAGGGGAGCATGCGCCATCCGTGGATCGGGATTCGGTACGGCATACGTCTGCCTGAAGAATCCCCCCTCGCCAGGAAGCGGCGCGAGCCCCAAATGTTCGATCACCTCGTCCCGGCTCAGCCTGGTCATCACGGTCCCCCATTCCGGCAACAAAAAGAGCGCCTCTCGGCGCTCGGTGCTGGTACCCCCAGCGGGATTCGAACCCGCGATCTTCACCTTGAAAGGGTGACGTCCTAGGCCGCTAGACCATGGGGGCAGCGCGAGGGAAGATACGCGGTTTTCACCATGTTTGTCAAACGACAGGGTCCCGATGCTCAACATTCACCGCAGCAAGAGAATCATCACGGCGGCGGCAAGCACTCCAGCCACCGGCGCCGCCCCAAGAACCGCCAGCATCCCCCGCCTGTCGCGTCCGGTCTCCATCACCGCCGAAAGCCATCGTTGTCCATCCCGGCCGAAGGCCGCGAGGAGAAGCAGGCACGGAACCCCTATCGCCACGGCGCCGGCAAATCCGGCCTGGGACATCGATAGCTGGGGGGCCAGTTCGCCCAGGCCCTTAACAATCTGAAGGCACAAGGTGAGCAGGATTTCTGGAATCCAGGTCAGGACGGGCGCGAGCACCGGCGCCACGAGGAGAATGGCCGCCAGCAGGAAACAGAGCGGAAACGCCGCCCACATCAGCGGGGCAAGCAGCACGTTCGCCAGCACGCTGATCATCGACCATGCCCCGAAGGTCAGCAGAACCAACGGCAAGGTCGCGAGTTGCGCGAGGATCGTGCCCTCAAACATCCCTTGCGCGGCGCGTCCCCAGCCCGTCGCGGCGCCGGTTGGAATCCGCATGATGATGGCCGCGGTGGCCACGACCGACAACCAGAACGAGATTTGCTCGACGTTGCGCGGATTCCACATCACCATCGCCGCCGATGACCATGCCAGCAGCGTCATCGGGTCGGGGCGCCTACCGAACCGGGAGCCGAACAGCATCAGGCTCGCCATCGCGGCGGCCCGTGTCGCTGGCGGCTCAAGCCCGGTGAGGAGCGCGTAGAGCCAGATGCTCGAGACGATGCCGATCTGCACGGCAAGCAGCTTCCTGCGTCGTCCGGCCGGAATCACCAGGTTCCAGACCGCCAGCACCATCGCGACATTCGAGCCGCTGACCGCCGTGATGTGGCTCGTGCCAGTCCGCAGGAACGCTTCCTCGGCCTCCTCGCTCAATCCGCTGTCATCGCCCGTGACAATGCCTGTCGCCAGCGCCCCAGGGTCACCTGGCATGACGCGGCTGAATTCGTCGCCAATCTCATCGCGAACGCTCTGCACCATGCGATACAGCCAGGGGCCTTGCTCCATCACCTCGACCCTTGACGCCCATGCCGTCGCCGAAATGCCATTGGCCGCGAGGTAACCCGAGTACCCAGGAGGAGTCGCCGTCAGGTCGTTGGCCGTCCAGGCGACCTGGACCCTGTCTCCCTTGGCGATCCCGGCGCCGGAGGCCAGCGTTACCCTGGTCACGAATGGGGGAACGCCGGTCCGGCCTTCATTCGTAACCAGTACATCTATCCGGAGTTGCACCGCGATGTAGTCGCCACTGGGTTGGGGCATGGAGACCGCCACGCCCTCGGCTCCAGTCGACGCCGCCAACCCGGAAGGCACGCTGTCCGTGTCCACCATCCGCGCTCGTCCGGCGCCGATCAGCACGGCGGCGAGCATCACGACGAGCGGGATCCACCGCATTCGCCCTCGAACGAGTTGCGCGACCAGAAGGAACCAGCCCAGAACCAGCGCGGCGACTGGCCCCATCAATGCCCCCAACACGATGGCTGGGCCGATGATGATGCCCCAACTCTCATCCACCGGTGGTCACCAGGTGCCGGAACCGCTCCACCATGTTCTGGGAAACGCCCTCGACTTCCACAAGTTGGTCGACCGTCTCAAATGGTCCATGGATCTCACGGTAGTCGATGATCCGCTGGGCGATGATTGGTCCGATTCCCGGTAATTGGTCCAATTCGGACAATCCCGCCGTGTTGATGTCGATCAATCCCGCCGTATCCAGGGCGGAAGTGGATGGAGTCGACTCAGGGTCCGGGTCCAGGAATGGCTCCTGAACTCTGGCGGACGGAATCGTGATCTGTTCGCCATCGCCAATCCGGCCCGCCAGGTTGAGCGTGGTGGTATCGGCGGACTCCAGTAATCCACCCGCGCCGTCGATGGCATCGATCAGGCGGGAACCGGCGGGCAGGGTCACCACTCCAGGAGCCGCGACCGCCCCATCGATCTCCACGACGATCTGTCCCCCGGTTCCAGGTCCAATCGTGATCTCGCCAGGCAGCAAGCGCTCAATCAGAAAGAACGCCAGGACCGCCACCACGCCCCCGGTCACGGCCGCCAGCAGCGCCACCTTGATTGCCATGCCAGGTCGCATCCAGATTCCATCCAGGCGAACGTGAGTCGAACCGTGTCACCGCGATATCCATGTACCCGTCTGGGTTACCGTGCCATGTGCCCATTCATGCAACAATTGCCTTCGCGGGAGCGGCGACATGGCGCAACGCGCGTTGATATGGGACTGGTTCCGGTGTAGCTTCTACGCTGTATGGTACGCTCCCACGAGAAAATCGTCCGCGCAGGACTGATTTCGTGACGAATAGCCCCGCTCTGGGGTAGGATTGCATGTCTCTTTTAGGTATGCTCCGGGCGCGACTGGCCCCCGGGCTATCCAGGAACGGAGGGGTTCTCGGATGTCTCATGTCTCGATAGATCAACTGGTTGAACAGTTGAAGAATGGGCAGATTAGCCGGCGTGGCTTCGTCCGGCGCGCCACGGCGCTGGGCATTTCCGCCTCTGCCGCCGGTATGCTCGCCAAGGGTGTGGCCGCCCAGGATGCGTCGCCAGCGGCTCAGACCTTTGAGCCGCAGACGTCCATAACCCGCGAAGAGTACGAGGCTGCGCTCCAGGAGGAGTTCCAGTTCTCCGAGCCCGAGCAGCTGGGCGGCGACGTCATCCACGTCCAAACGTCCGACATCGGCACGCTGAACACCACGCTCTCCACGGACGTCTACTCCGGTTGGATCACTGGATTCCTCTTCGACGGTCTCATCGGTGGCAGTCTCATCGACGGCACCGATGTTCCGGGCCTGGCCGATTACTGGGACATCGCCGAAGATGGCGTCACCTACACGTTCCACCTCAACCAGAACGCCAAGTTCCACGACGGAACCCCGGTCACGTCCGCCGACGTTGAGTTCACGTTCAACTCCGTGATCGCCGAGGACAGCCTCAGCGTCCGCCGCGCGGGCATTATCGCCACACTGAAGGAAATCGTCGTCGTCGACGATTACACAATTCAGCTCATTGCCCTGGCGCCGTCCGCGACATTCGTCAGCGACGCCGCCGGCCAGTTCGGCATTCTTCCCAAGCACATCTGGGAAAGCGTCCCATTCTCCGAGTTCGGCGCCGATCCCGGCGCCACCGGCCAGGATCCTTCCCGCGTCATCGGTTCGGGCCCATTCAAGTTCGTCGAATGGGTCGCCAACGACCATGTCACCCTCGAGCGCAACGACGATTACTGGGATACCAACAATATCCCGTATGTCGATCGCTACATCTACCAGGTGCGGGCCGATGGGGCCGCCGCGCTCCAGTCCCTGGTCGCTGGCGAGACCGACATCGCCGATGTCCCCTTCCAGCAGGGACAGACACTTGCCGCGACCAACCCGGAACTGGTCGTCTCGAACTTCGACACCCTGGCCATGAACTACTACCACGTGAACCAGGACGAGACGAAGGAAACGCTCTTCACCGATCCCCTGGTTCGCCAGGCGCTGCACTACGCCCTGGATCGCCAGCTCATCGCCGAGACGGTCTACCTCGGCTTCGCCATCCAGGCGGACGGCACCCAGCCGGTCCTGTCCCAGGCGTACTCGCCCGAGCGCACCAACACCATCTACAACTACGATCCCGATATGTCTCGCTCGCTCCTTGAGCAGGCCGGCTGGGTCGACAGCGACGGCGACGGCATCGTGGACAAGGATGGCCAGAAGTTCAGCTTCGAGTGCATCTACTCTGAAGGCGTTCCCACCTACCTGCAGCAGATTCCATACATGCAGCAGGCGTGGCGCGAAGTCGGCATCGAGATGATCGCCTCCGCCATTCCGTTCCAAACCCTGCTCGACGAGACCGACAACGGCACCTACCAGATGACCGTTCAGGGCTTCAACTGGTCGGTCGACGGCGCGCAGATCGTTATGTATGGTTGCGAGTACACCCCGCCGGGCGGTTTCAACTCCATGCGCTACTGCAACCCGGAGTTCGATCGGCTTGAGACCGCGGCAATCACCGAACTCGACCACCAGGCTCGCGTCGATCTCCTGATCGAAGCATCGAACATCGCGAACGATGAGGTCGCCTCCGGCATCATCGTCTTCCGCCAGTCAATCGTCGCCTTCCAGCCGCGGCTCCAGAACTACGCCCCGAATGGTTACAGCACCGTCGGCACTATTGGCAAGGTCTGGATCAGCCAGTAGGCTTCAACGAAAGGCCCGGGCCGTTTTGGGCCTGGGCCCTTCGGCCCCGGAGGCCGCTGCCCGCCGTACACCACGCGGCGAGCAGCGGCCATTCGATGCCCGCACTCCCCCCGATCATGTATGCTGTCCAAAATGCAAAGGTTCATCGGATGTTCGGGTACTGTTAACGGTGGCCGATTGGCGCCTCCCGAAGGGTTTCGTCCATGACTCGCTTTATCGTTCGCCGCCTATTGGGCTTGATTCCACTTATTTTGGGTATCTCGTTCATTGTTTACGCGCTGCTGAACCTCGTACCTGGAAGCCCAGCGGACAATATCGAGCGCAGCCCGCAGATGCGGCCCGAGGATTTCGCGCGCATCCAGGAAAATCTGGGCCTGAACGATCCGTGGTATTACCGGTATTTCATCTGGCTCGGAAATGCCGCGCAGGGCGACTTCGGCAACAGCTTCATCAACTATCAGCCCGTCGACTACATGATCCGGGCCCAATTGCCGAACACGCTGATTCTGAGCATTACATCGCTGTTTATCGCCCTCGTCGTCTCCATCCCGCTGGGTGTGTATTGCGCCGTACACCGGAATTCGCTGGTCGATCGTGTTGTCACTATCGTGGCAACCGCATTTAGCTCCATCCCAACGATCTGGCTGGGTTTGATGCTCATCATCATCTTTTCGGTCAAGTTCCGGGAATGGGGACTCCCATACCTGCCAACCGGCGGCGTCCGCAACCTGCGGGAACCCGACAACATCCTCAACCGGCTGGAACATCTCATCCTGCCGGCGATGACCCTGGCGCTTCTGAGCCTGGCCGACTGGACGCGGTATATCCGGTCGCAAATGCTCGAAGTCGTCCGTCAGGACTACGTCCGCACCGCCCAGGCCAAGGGCCTGAAAGACCGCGCGGTGCTGATGGGCCACGCGTTCCGCAACGCATTGCTCCCGCTCGTCACGCTCGTCGGGCTGACCATTCCTGGCCTCTTTGGCGGCGCCCTCATTGTCGAGAATGTCTTTGGCTATCCCGGCATCGGCCAGTTGACCATTCAGTCACTGAATTCCAGCGACTATTCCGTCGCCATGGCCTGTGTCATGATGCTCGCGATTCTCACCGTCATCGGCAACCTGATCGCGGACATACTCTATGGAGTCCTGGATCCACGTGTCCGCTACGACTAGGCGCACGCTCGTCACAATCGCAAACACTTAAGGGCTAACCATGCAAGACCCATCCTCGGAGGCAATTGGCGAAGGAATGGACCCTCGCGGCATGTCGAGGCCGGAATCGCCTCTCTCCGCCAACGCGGCGCCATCCTCGACAGCGGCAGGCATCCAAACCCGCGACAAGCTGCAATCCACGCCTGGCTACTACGCCCGGGCCTGGCGGACCTTTCGCCGCGACAGGGTCGCCATGTCGGCGCTCGCCCTGAGCGTGCTCCTGATGGTCTTCTCCTTTGGCGCGCCCATCATCTCCTGGATCACCGGCCACGATTACGCCACGAACGATCTGCGAAATCAGTTGCTTCCCTGGTTCACGGACTCCAGCCACATGCTGGGCACCGATCCCAACGGCCGCGACATTCTTGTCCGGCTCGCCTACGGTGGCCGTGTCTCCATGACGGTGGCGATCCTGGCGCTCGTCTTCGCGCTTGGAATCGGATTAACGCTGGGCGCGATCTCAGGTTTCTACGGTGGAGCCGTCGACTCGCTGATCATGCGCTTCGTCGATGTCATCATCTCGATTCCGACCATCGCGCTCCTGCTCCTGATCTCGGTGTGGTGGCGACCCGGTCCCGTGGGCCTGGCGGTCATCATCGCGCTTCTGGGCTGGACCGGTCTCGCGCGGCTCGTTCGCGGCGAGGTGCTCTCGTTACGCAGCCGTGACTATGTCGACGCCGCGCGAGTACTTGGCGCCACGAATCGCGTCATCATCTCACGTCACATCTTCCCAAATGTGGTGTCGCTCGTGATCGTCTGGGCTTCGCTCGCGCTCCCTGGCCTGATCATTACTGAAGCTACCCTTAGCTATCTCGGCTTCGGCGTCCGTATTCCCATCCCATCATGGGGTAACATGCTGCAGGAAGCCTACGCGTTCCTCACTCTCTCGTGGACCTATGCGTTCCTGCCTGGCATGTGCATTTTCCTCTCGGCGCTGGCATTCAATCTGCTGGGTATCGGCCTGAGGGATGCGCTGGACCCACGACTCAACAACTAGTCGCATGAAGCACGGCGAAGCGGGAACGCCCTGCCGTGCCGTTGGCCTCACGTGCCGATGTCACTTGTGCATCGACGTCCAAGGAGTTTTTCGACCGTGATCACCTGCCCAAACTGTGGAAGTCAGAACAACGAAGGGGATCGCTTCTGCAGTAGTTGCGGCACAAACATCGAAAATGTCAGTGGTGGCGAGAAGACTCCTTCAAGCCCAACCCCGGAAACTCAGGAAACGAACAGCTCATCCCCCTCCCCCAGTGGATCGATGCCGCCACCGGTGGACTTCGCGCCGCCTCCTGGCGCATCGGTGGAAGAAGAGTGGCGAATGTCGAGCCTCGGCCCTCCGCCATCGCGCAAGCGCGGCATATGGGTGTGGATATTGATTGGCGTTATCGCCCTCTGTGTGCTGTCGTGCGTCGGCCTGATCGGGTTCTCGCTCACCGATACTGGCCAGCGCTGGATCGAGAACCTCGCCACCGAGGCCGCGATCCAGGCCACCGAAGCCGCCGGCGGCTGATAACGCGCCCCATCACAGGGGTGAGGCGGACGTCACCAGAATCCCCGGATTCGTCAACACGACGGCCGTTCGTACGTAGGGCCAGCCCAGGCGCGCCAGCGCCGTGTGGCTGGCCTTTTCCGTAGGCGAGCGTGTGGCTGCCCTGTCTCTATCCGGATTCCACGCAAGAACGCCCCTGGCAAGATGCCAGGGGCGTCCTCGTACGTTGCCTGTGGAGGGGCGCTCAGTCCCTCGGGCGCCGGGGTCCCCGGTCATCCCGGAACCGGCCATCGTCCGGCCTCGGTCGACGAGGGCCGCGATCGTCACGATCCCGCGGCGGCCGTGCCGGCTTCGGCTCAGGAAGCACACCGGTGAGCGCGGCCCGTCGCGACAGGCTCACCTTCCCGCTCGGCGCGACTTCCGTCACCATTACGGTGATTTCGTCGCCAAGGTTGACCACAACCTCGACCTTCTCGACTCGCACGCTGGCATCCTCCGAAAGCTCGGAGATATGCACCAGGCCATCACGTCCCGGAACGAGTTCGACGAACGCGCCGTACGGCATGATGCTGACGACCTTGCCGGTGTACACCTCGCCACGCTCGATCTTGATTTCCTCGGTCAGGCCGAGAATCTTCGCCTTGGCGGCCTCGACACCTTCCGGAGAAGAACCCGAAATCGCGACGGTGCCGTCATCGGAAATATCGATCTTCGCGCCGGTCTCTTCCTGGATTCCCCGGATCACCTTGCCGCCCGGCCCAATCACCGCCCCAATCTTTTCGGGGTTGATCTTGATCGTGTGGACCTTCGGCGCGAATGACGACAACTCCTCTCGTGGAGCGTCAATCGCCTCGAGCATCTTGCCAAGGATGTGCTGGCGGCCTTCATGTGCCTGGCCAAGCGCCTCCCGCATGATCTCGGGGGTGATCCCCTTGACCTTGATGTCCATCTGGATCGCGGTCACGCCCTGGGCGGTGCCCGCGACCTTGAAGTCCATGTCGCCGAGCGCATCTTCCATGCCCTGGATGTCGCTAAGCACGGCGTACTTACCGGTTTCCGTATCCGTGATCAGCCCCATCGCGATACCCGCGACCGGAGCCTCGATCTGGACACCCGCATCCATCAGGGCCAGCGATGAGCCGCAGACACTCGCCATCGATGTCGATCCGTTCGAGCTCACCACCTCCGACACGAGGCGCAACGTATATGGGAACGCTTCCGCGTCAGGTATCACGTTCACTAGCGCTCGCTCGGCCAAGGCGCCGTGGCCGATATCGCGGCGGCTCGCGCCACGCAGCCGGCGAACCTCGCCCACGCTGTACGGCGGGAAGTTGTAGTGGTGGATGTACCGCTTGCTGGTCTCGGGGCTGATCGAGTCGAGCCGCTGCTCCTCGCCAGACGATCCGAGTGTGAGCACCGTCACGACCTGGGTCTGTCCCCGGGTGAAGATGGCCGAACCGTGCGCCCGCGGCAGGTAGCCAACCTCGATCCAGATCGGGCGAATCTCGGTATTGCGCCGGCCGTCCGGGCGAATCCCCTCATCGAGAATCCCCTGCCGCACTTCCGCCTTCAACAGCGCCTCGTAGGCGCCCTTCACCTGGCCAGCGCTGTACTTTGCATCGTCGCCCTCGGCGAGTGTCGCGATCGCGCGTGCCTGCACCTCGTCGGTGGCCTCAAGCCGCACCACCTTGTCGGCGTTGCGAACCGCTTCCCGCAGTTGATCGCCGATCAGGTTGCGAACGTCGGAGTCCAGTTCCTCATTGCCGGCGGGCGGAGTGTAGGCCCACTTCTCGACGCCCACCAGCGTCTGCAACTCACGCTGAAGCTCAACGACCTTCCGGATATTCTCGTGAGCGATCTCGATGGCTTCCACCATCGTCGCTTCCGGAAGCTGCCGGGCTTCCCCCTCAACCATCATGATGGCGTCGTCGGTGCCGGCCACCACCATGTCGAGGCCGCCCTCGTTGACCTGGGCAAACGTGGGATTCACCACCAACTCGCCATCGGCCAGCCCCATTCGCACGGCGCCAACCGGTCCCTCGAACGGGATCGGCGAAATCGTCAGCGCCGCCGAAGCGCCAATCACCGACAGGATGTCGGGATCGTTCTCCTGATCGGCGGAAAGCACCGTCGACATGATCTGGACCTCAGCCTTGTATCCCTTCGGGAACAGCGGCCGGATCGGGCGATCGGTCAGGCGGGCCGCGAGTACGGCATTCTCAGTCGGGCGTCCCTCGCGTTTGGGAAAGCCACCGGGAATCTTCCCGGCCGCGAACATCCGCTCCTCGTAGTCCACGGTGAGCGGGAAGAACGGCAGGTCTTCCTTCGGCTCCCGCTCGCCGACCACCGTGCTCAGCACGATCGAGTCGCCGTAGCGTACGGTCACCGCGCCCATCGCCAGCCCGGCGATGCGGCCGGTCTCCAGCGTTAGGGTGCGGCCATTGATTTCAGTCGATACTGATTTGATCTGTTCCAGAACATGGTCGGGAATCGTCATCGAACCCTCCAACAGGGATAAAGGCGTAACCAGAGACCACCAATCGTCATTGGTCCCCGGGCTTCATCCTGGACGTTCGAGGAACTGGAGCGGCCCGACGGCTACCCTTCGGGTCGCTCCAATGCCTCGCATCCCCCAGGACATTCGGTTGAGGCACAACGCCAATGGCGTTCATGCCACTATACGGTACCCACGGCAACGCCCAGGACGTACGAGTCCTGGGCGTCTCTGAAAGTCAGGAATGGCGAATCCGGAACTCCGCTCCTGAATGGATGGAACTCGGGATGGCACGAACTACCTGCGGAGCCCGTGGCGAAGAATCGTCGCCCGGTACCGCTCGATGTCGTTCTCGCTCAGGTAAGCCAACAGCCGGCGGCGGCGGCCAACCAGCTTAAGTAGGCCACGTCGCGAGTGATGATCGTGGCGATTGATACGCAAGTGAGCCGTCAGGCCATTGATCCGCTCGGTAAGGAGCGCGATCTGGACCTCCGGCGAACCGGTGTCGGTGTCATGCAGCTTGGTTGAGGCGATAATGTCGTCTTTTTGTGCTCGTTGCAACGCCATCCTGGCGGAGCCTCCTCGGGCCTCTTTCGGGCCGTATCGTGATCGTTGACCGGGAGATGCCGTCGCCGGGATCGAGGCGAGGCGTGTCTGCCAGTGTACCACGCGCAACAACACCACCACAAACGCGGCCAGATCGGCGCATTGTGGCGATGGCTTGGCCAAGAGTACCATGCTTCCAATGGACAGGAATGTTCCTTCGGTCTTCTCAATGGAGTAGCGGATACATGGCGATGCTGGGCGTTATCGGTGGCAGCGGTCTCTACGAACTTCCCGGCCTGGAGAATGTCGAGGAACAGATCGTCGATACGCCGTTCGGAGGCCCCTCGTCTCCCATCGTGACCGGGACGCTCGGCGACACCCGTCTTGCCTTCGTCGCCCGGCATGGGCGCGGCCATATCTTCACGCCAACCGAAATCCCGTTTCGCGCCAACATCTACGCGTTCCGCTCGCTCGGCGTGAGTCACGTCATCAGCATCAGCGCGGTCGGCAGCCTGAAGGAAGAACTCCCACCCACATCGGCGGTCGTGCCCGACCAGATCATTGACCGGACGAGCTTCCGCGAGCGCACATTCTTTGATGAAGGCATCGTCGCCCACGTCGGGATGGCCGATCCGTTCTGCAACGACTTCCGCGAGACCATCCAGGACCACACCCGGGACGTGACGAACAAGCCAGTCGCCAGTGGCACGTACCTCTGCATCGAAGGTCCCCAGTTCTCTACCCGCGCCGAATCCAATCTCTTCCGCTCCTGGGGCGCGTCCATCATCGGCATGACCGCCATGCCCGAAGCGCGGCTCGCCCGGGAGGCCGGACTTTGCTACGCCACGCTGGCCTTCGTCACCGACTACGATGTCTGGCACGAATCCGAGAACGATGTCACCGTTGAGATGGTGCAGCGTGTCCTCTCCGTCAACGTCGCCACCGGCCAGGAAGTCATCCGCCGCATCGCCCGCTCCGGTCTTCCCGAATGCACCGTTGGCTGTCGCCATGCGCTCGAAGGCGCCATCATCACGTCGCCTTCGAGCCTGTCGGCCCAGGCATCCGCCCGGCTGGCTCTCTTCCAGGATTGATCGCCCGCGACAGGAACGCCTTCCATGCAGCAAAGGTACCGGCCCACGTTCCGGTTCACCGAATTCAGGCTTCTGATCCCGCCATCCCTCCTGGCGATCATCGGCATGCTCATGATCTTCCTGGTCCCCACCGGTCACGTCGAGTGGAGCTGGAGCGATATCTGGGTGAGTCTCGCGTTCGCGGCCGCCGTCCTCCTCATGAGCCTCACCTTCGGCATCCGGGGATTCCGCGGCGACCAGGTCCTGCTCCCGCTTGCCGCCACCCTCTCCATCATCGGCATCCTGATGATCCAGCGGCTCCACCCGGATCTCACCGCGATCGACCCGGGCTACGCGACCCTCGCGCAACGGCAGTTGCTCTTCCTCGTCGCCGGTCTCGCCATCCTCTGGCTGATCGTCATGCTAGCCGGTCCGTTCCAGGTCATGAACTGGCTTCGGCGCTACAAGTACACCTGGCTCCTCGTCAGCCTCGCCCTCCAGGCCGCGACCTTCGTGATCGGAACCGGCCCACCGGGAAGTGGCGCCCATCTCTGGATCTCCGTTGGCCCAATCCAGATCCAGCCCAGCGAAATCGTCAAGCTCACGCTCGTCATCTTTCTCGCCGGGTACCTCGACGACAAGCGCGACCTCCTCGGTTCAAGCTGGCAATTGGGCCGCTTCTCGCTCCCGCCCATTCCGTACCTGATCCCAATGGGACTCATGTGGGTGGCGTCGCTGGCAACGCTCGTTGTCCTCAACGACCTCGGCTCCGCCCTGATGTTCTTCGCCATATTCCTCACCATGCTCTACCTGGCCAGCGGAAAGTCGCTCTACGTCGTAGTCGGCGTGACCAGCTTCGCCTTCGCCTGTTACGCCGCCTGGAAATCCTTCTCGCGCGTCGAACTGCGCGTGCAGAACTGGCTCGATCCCTGGCGGGACCCGTTCGTCGCGGGCTACCAGCCCATCCAATCCGACTACGCGCTCTCCAGCGGAGGCATCCTCGGCAAGGGCTTCGCCCAGGGAAGCCCGTGGTTCATTCCCGCCGTGGAAACCGACTACATCTTCTCCGCCATCGGCGAGGAACTTGGGCTGCTCGGCACACTCGCCCTGCTCACCATGTACCTGCTGCTCACCGTGCGGGGATTCACCGTCGCCATGCGCGCCCAGGATGGCTTCGCCCAGATGATGGCCGCCGGACTCACCTCGATCATCGCCTTCCAGACCATCATCATCGTCGGAGGCGTCGTTCGCATCATCCCGCTCACCGGCATCACGCTCCCGTTCATCTCCTATGGCGGCAGCTCGCTCCTCAGCAACTTCGTCCTGATGGGACTGTTGCTGCATATTTCCAGCCTGCCCAAGCGCATCTAGCCCGGAGCACGCCATTCCCATGCACGTCATCGCCTCCATCTCGGGACTCCTCGCAGTTCTCCTCATCGGAATTGGGCTCGCCCGCACCGATCACCTGGACGACCGCCAATGGCTGCTCGTTCTCGGGCTCGCCTGGCTCCTGCTGCTGCTCGCCACGCGGATTCGCCTCCCGGTTCGGATACCCACCTTCAACCGCTCACTGATCCGCACCACCCTCGTACTCGCCACCGTCTTCGTCGTCATCAGCGCCCAGCTCGTCCGCGTGCAGGTCACGAATAGCGACGCGATCTACAACAACACGGCCATCGCGCCAGACGGCGAAACCATCGGAAACCCGCGCCTCGCCGACCAAACGCTCTCGGTGCGCCGCGGCCAGATTTACGATCGCGACGGCAACCTCATCGCCGGCACCACCGAGGAAAACGGCGAGTTCATTCGCTACTATCCCGATCCCGCCACGGGGTATGTCGCGGGATACTACTCTCCACTGCTCTATGGCACAGCCGGGCTGGAGGCTTCCTGGAACAACGAACTCACCGGCCGCGCCGGGAACGATCCTCTGAGCCGGATCGTCAATGGACTCCTGAACCGGCCACAGACCGGCGCCGACCTTCACCTGACGCTCGACGCCGGACTGCAGCAACAGGCCACGAACCTCCTCGGCAACAACACCGGCTCGGTTGTCGTCATGGACTCGAAAACAGGCGAGGTCCTGGTCCTCGCCAGCAACCCCACCTATGACCCCAACCAACTCTTCACCACCTCGCAAGCGGGAAACGAAGCCGCCACCGCCTACTGGGAAAGCCTGCTCGACGACACACGTTCTCCTTTGGTCCAGCGCGCCACGCTCGGCCTGTTCACCCCTGGCTCGACCTTCAAGACCGTTACCGCCGCCATCGGCATCGAACTCGGCCTGATCACCCCCGACCAGGTCTTCGAGGACGACGGGCAGATCAACATCAACGGCCGCATCCTCATCGAGAACAACCGTCCAGATGACTCCCGCTCCCAGTGGACCGTTCGCGAAGGAGTCGCCTGGTCCCTGAATGTCGTGTTCGCCCAGATCGGCCTCCTCATCGGCGCCGACCAGTTCTGGGACGCCGCCAGGGCATTCGGCTTCGACCAGGACATCCCATTCGACATCCCAGTGGAGGAGAGCCAGATCGCTTCCAGCGAAGACTTCCTCGACGACGACAATGCCCTGGCCGACACCGCGTTCGGTCAGGGACAGCTCCAGGTCACACCGCTGTTCATGTGCATGGTCACCGGCGCGTTCATCAACGGCGGCGACATCATGGAACCGTTCCTCGTGGCCAAGATTGTCGATGAAAACGGCCGCGTCACCCACGTCACTCAACCCACCGTTTGGCGATCCCCCATCTCAGCCGGCACCGCCGGCCAGGTCGAGGACATGATGGTCAACGCCGTGAACAACGGAGCCGTTCGCGGCGCCCAGATCCCTGGATACACGGTCGGCGGAAAAACCGGGACAGCGGAAACAGGGGATGGATCCGCTCACTCGTGGTTCACTGGCTTCATCGGTGATGACGAACCCCGCTACACCGTGGCGGTCGTGCTTGAGGGCGGCAGCGGCGGCCTTTCGAGCGCCGTCTCCATCGGGCGCGACATCCTCCACGCCACCATCCTCGGCGACCCGGCGCGAGAGTGATGGAGGATGCCAGTTCGACCGGTGCTTCGCGGAATCCAGGCATCCTCTGGGGCGCCTCCAAACGTGGAGAAATCGGCCCAAATCTGCTAAAATAAGGCATGGTTCGCAACGCTCGGAACGTGGCCCGGAAAGCTCGTTATCTACGATTTCACCAGGCCGTTTCCCGGGTCGTTCGCGAACTTCCGGAGGATATCCAGCGCCTGATCGACAATGTCGCGATTGTGGTCGAAGAAGAGCCAGGTCCGGACCACCTCGAAGACGCCGGTATGGAACCGGACGATGAGTTGTTCGGCCTCTATCAGGGAATTCCACGCACCGAACGGAACTCCTCCTACTCGCTTGTCACTCCAGATCGAATCATCATCTTCGCGGGTCCGCTCGAACGCGCCTGTGCATCTCGCCGTGAGTTCGAAGAGCAGATCAGGATCACGGTGCTCCACGAACTTGGGCACCACCTCGGCTATGACGAAGATGGTCTGGACTTACTGGGACTTTCTTGAACGACCTCAACCGCCGCGCGACGGCACAATCCAGGAACGCGATACCGAACGAGGTCTCGGGGGTGCTCGAAACCATCGCCGCGGGTCTCTCCCTGCTCATCGCGCGACCCTGGCTCCTCATCCTGCCTCTGGCCGTCGATCTCATCACCTGGCTCGGCATACAGGTCTCCGCTCAACCACTCATCACATCCATGCAGGACCTGATGATCGAACAGGGCGGAACCAACGGACCGGCCGCCGCCGAGGAACTTGGCAATTTCGGCGAGCACATGCGCGTCAACGACATCATGGCAAGCCTCACACCCTCCATTTTCTCTGGCTTGCCGAACGACACCATGCTGAGCGGCCTGCTCAGCATTCTCGTGCCCGCCGTCACCAGCGGCATCGACCGCTCGAACATCTATGCCGGCTGGGGCGAGGGCCTCGGCCGCCACATCGTCCCGGGGAGCGGAATCGCCGTCATTGGCTGGTCCCTGCTCTTCTTCTTCGTCGCGACGTTCTTCCTGGCCGTGTTCAAGGCCCCCATCGCCCAGACCGTTCGCGGAGGGGCAACGAGTGTCTCGACGCTGGCCAAAGACATCGCAATGGGCTGGGTGCGGATTCTGGCGCTCGTCGGAATCGTCATCGCCGCCATGGCTGTCCTGTTCATCCCGTTCCTGTTGGCCGCCGTGCTCGTGGCCCTGCTCGGAATCAACCTCGTCGCCGTGCTCTCGCTGGCGATCTTCGTGTTCGGCAGCATCGGCGCCATCTATCTCTACTTCCTGCTTGACGCCATGTTCATCTACCGGGTCGGGCCAATCCGGGCCGCGCGCATGAGCTACGCGGTTGCCCGGCTCAACTTCGCCCAGGCCTGGCGTTTCGCCGCCACCTCGATCCTGATCGCCACCGGCGTGCTTCAGGTCTGGAATGTCCTCGTACAGAACCCTCCCGGGCTCGTCATCTCCCTGCTGCTCAACGCGGCTCTCGGCACGGCGCTCTCCATCGCAAGCATGATGTTCTTCCACGACCGCGCCCGCTTGCCCCGGCCCGTCCTTCCCACTCGACAGTTCCCTTCCACGAGGCCGTTCTAGCCTCTCGCCCATCATCAAGGAGTCACCCCCATGGCAATTGCCACCCCAGGCAAGAAGCGCACCGATACCTCTCCCGCGTACGGCGCCGACCAAATCCAGATCCTCGAAGGACTCGAAGCCGTGCGCAAGCGGCCCGGCATGTATATCGGCAGCACCGACACACGGGGACTCCACCACCTCATCCGCGAACTCGTGGACAACTCCGTCGACGAAGCCCTCGCCGGCGTCTGCGATCAGATCACCTGCACCATTGGCAAGGATCTGATGGTCACCGTCGAGGACAACGGGCGCGGCATCCCGGTCGATAAGCACCAGAAGTCCGGCCTGTCGGCCCTCGAGGTCATCATGACCACCCTCCACGCCGGCGGAAAGTTCGGCGGCGGCGGCTACAAGGTCTCGGGCGGCCTCCACGGCGTCGGAGCCTCGGTTGTCAACGCCCTCTCCGAGTGGATGTCGGTCGAGGTCACTCGCTCCGGCAGCACCAAGGTCTACCGCCAGGAGTACTCACGCGGCAAGCCGCTCGGCGCGGTCAAGGTCGTTGGCCAGACCGACAAGGACAAACACGGCACCGTTTCGCGCTTCAGGGCCGACGCGGAAATCTTCAACAATGGCATCGATTTCAACTATGACGGCATCGTCCAGTGGTTCCGCGAATGGGCGTACCTTACCCGCGGCCTCAGCCTCACCATCATCGACGAGCGCATCGACCAGGAGATGACCTTCTACTTCGAGGGCGGTATCGTCTCCTACGTCCGTCACCTCAACCGCCATCGTCAGGTCGTCCACGATCGTCCCTTCTACGTCTCCCGCGAAACCAGCGCCGGCGCCGTCGAAGTCGCCCTCCAGTACAACGACACCTTCGGCGAGTCCACGCACACCTACGTCAACAACATCAACACCATTGATGGCGGAACGCACCTTTCCGGCTTCAAGTCGGCCCTGACCCGCACCATCAACGACTACGCCCGCAAGAATGGCTTCCTCAAGAACGACGAAGCGCTCTCCGGCGACGACGTGCGCGAGGGCCTCACCGCCATCGTCTCCGTCAAGCTCGAAGACCCGCAGTTCGAGGGCCAGACCAAGGGCAAGCTCGGCAGCGCCGAAATGGCGGGAGCCGTCCAGTCCGTCGTGAACGACGCGCTCGGAGCCTACCTTGAGGAAAACCCGCAGGTTGCCCGCCGCGTCATCGAGAAATGCATCAATGCCTCACGCGCCCGTGAGGCGGCTCGCAAGGCCCGTGAACTCGTCCAGCGCAAGGGTGGACTCGACAACTTCAGCCTCCCCGGCAAGCTTGCCGACTGCTCCGAACGCGACCCAGAGAAGTCCGAAATCTTCATCGTCGAGGGCGATTCCGCCGGAGGATCCGCCAAGCAGGGCCGCGACCGGCGGTTCCAGGCCATCCTGCCGATCCGCGGCAAGATCCTGAACGTCGAAAAGGCCCGGCTGGACAAAATGCTCCAGAACAACGAGATCAGGACACTTGTCACCGCCCTCGGCACGTCCATCGGCGAACAGTTCGATATCTCCAAGCTCAGGTACAGCCGCGTCATCATCATGACCGACGCCGATGTCGACGGCGCTCACATCCGAACCTTGCTGCTCACGTTCTTCTACCGCCACATGGAGCAGCTCATCATCAACGGCAACATCTACGCCGCCCAGCCTCCCCTGTTCCGCATCAAGCGCGGCGGCAAGGATGAAAAGTGGGTATACTCCGACGCTGAACTGACCGCGGACCTCAAGGAGAACGGCGAGAAGGCCGACATTCAGCGCTACAAGGGTCTCGGTGAAATGAACCCCAACCAGCTCTGGGAAACCACCATGGATCCGGAAAACCGAACCCTCGTCCAGGTCACCATCGAAGACGGTGTCCGCGCCGACGAAACATTCGATATGCTGATGGGCGCCGCGGTTCCGCCGCGCAAGAAGTACATACTCACCCACGCTCGCGATGTCCAGAACCTGGACCTTTAGCCCTGGCCTGGGGAAGATGGCCGATCTTCCTCAGTTCATCTCCCGAGGTCCGGACGCGAGCACTTCAAAGGATCGCCCATGTCAATTCGCATAGCCGTAGACGCCATGGGGGGCGACCTCGGCCCCGCGGTCATCATCGAAGGCGCCGTCTCCGGCGCCCGTACCCATGGCGCGAGCGTTCTTCTCGTCGGCGACACACTCGCCATCGAGACCGCGCTCAAGGCTGTCGAACACGATGACGTCACGGTTGAAGTCGTCGAGGCCCCCGACGTTATCACCATGCACGATCACCCGGCCCAGGCCGTCCGCCGCAAGCCACAAAGCAGCATCAATGTCGCCCTTCGCCTCATCGGCGAGGGCCGCGCCGACGCCATGATCTCCGCCGGAAACAGCGGCGCGGTCATGGCGGCGTCGCTCATGGTGCTTGGCCGCATCAAGGGCATCGAACGCCCCGCCATCGCCTCCTATGTTCCGACCGTGAGCGGCAAAACGCTCCTGCTCGACCTCGGCGCCGTCGCCGACCCAAAACCCTCGAACATGGTCCAGTTCGCGGAAATGGGCAAGGTTTATGGCGAACGTGTGCTCAACATCGCGAACCCCACCATCGGGCTTCTCAGCAATGGCGAGGAGCCAACCAAGGGCAATGCCCTGGTCCAGCAGGTTCATCCACTGCTGGCAGCTCGCGATGACCTGAACTTCATCGGCAACGTTGAAGGCAAGGATGTCACCATGGGCACGGTCGACATCGTCGTCACCGACGGCTTCACGGGAAACGTGGCGCTGAAGACCGCCGAGGGCGTCGCCGCCATGTTCACGGAACTGCTCCGCGCTGAAATCATGTCCAGCCTACCCCGGAAGCTTGCCGGGATCGTGCTACGCCCCGCGTTCCGTTCCCTGCGACGGAAGCTGGACTATGCCGAAATCGGCGGCGCGCCATTGCTTGGGGTAAATGGCGCCGTCATCATCTCCCATGGCCGATCCTCCGCCAAAGCCATCGAAAGCGCCATATCCGTCGCGAGACGTTCGGTGGAGGCAGACCTCGCCGGCGGGATAGCCACCGCGATCGCCAGGCACGCGGCCCCTGTCGAGGAACCGCCACCCGCATCCTGAGCCCATCCATCGGGCACGAAAACGCGACGAGGGACGGCTCACTGGGAGCCGCCCCTCGTTGTGTTCAGCCATGCGGGCGTGGATTACTCCACCGCTCGCTTCAGCTGGGTTCCCGGCCGGAAGACCGGGCTCTTGCGTGCGTCGATCGTGATCGGATCGCCGGTCTGCGGATTTCGTCCCTGGCGGGCCGATCGCTCGACTACCTTGAACGAACCGAAGCCGCTGATCGTCACTTCCTCACCTTCGGCGAGCGCGGTCTCGATCGCGCTGAAAACGGCATTGACAGCCTTCGTGCTAGCTGCTTCATTCTGGCCGGTCGCCTCGGCGACCGCTTCAACCAGGTTCTGCTTGCGCACGTCTGCTACCCCCTTTGCGAAAACGCTCCCCGCGACGGGATGGAGGCTTCGCGGATGCAATGTTCGTCGCTAATCCGGCGAGCCCATGACGAGAGCCCTCTCCCCCGTCACCTCAATTCCGGACCGGGTTCCCGAGCCTCGCGCCCAACCGTCGCTGCCGGGCCGCTTCGAGAACCAGGTGTGATCCTGCCACGCCAGCGTTCAGACTTTCAAGGTCACGGGCCAAAGGGATGCGTACGTACGCATTTGCCAGTCCCCGGATTTCCGGGTTTGCGCCAAATGCTTCGCTTCCCACAATTATTGCGCAAGACTCCGTCCAGTCGGGCTCGTCATATGCAAGGTCGCCGCCGGCTTCCGCCATCGCGATCAAAGGCACGCGGCCCAGGTAATCGACCAGTTCTTCCCGCGTCATATGCCGGATCGGCGTCAGGAAATGCGCCCCCATCGCCGAGCGAACGCACTTGGGGTTGAATGGATCGACGCTGTCCGGCGTGACGATCACCTCTGTCACCCCAGCCGCCGCGGCGGTCCGGATCAATGTCCCCAGGTTTCCGGGATCGCGAACCCCATCGGCCACAAGGATCAGGTCAGCCAGCCACACATCGAACGACGGCTCGGACTGGATCGCATCCATCGGCACGACCGCCACGATTCCCTGCGGATGTGGCACGTCCGAAAGCGAGTCCACCACGCCGCCCAGCGCGAATCGCACCGGAACCTGTTCGGGAATCCGCATCAGCAATGCCCGGCCCTCATCATCGTCCCGGAGGAATACGGTCTCGGGGCGCACGCCCGCCGCGATCATGTCCATCACGGCTCGTACGCCTTCCACGAGAAACGCTCGCTCCTCGATTCGGCCTTTGCGGCGGAGGAGCGAGCGGGCTCGCTTGATGGCTGGATTATGCAGGCTGGTGATGACGGAATCGGACTGCGGTATCGTCAATCAAGGTTTCCGAATTCGCTAGTTGGGGGCGGGAATGGCCTGCTTGGCAACCGTCACCAGGGCGGCGAATGCCTCGGCGTCGCGAACGGCCAGATCGGCGAGAATCTTGCGGTCCACCTTGACACCGGCGAGGTTGAGGCCGTGAATCAGGCTGCTGTACGGAAGGCCGTTCAGGCGGCTGGCGGCATTGATGCGCTGAATCCACAGGCGGCGCATGTCGCGCTTTCGGTTGCGGCGGTCTCGGTAGGCGTACTGCAGCGACCGCATGAGCGATTCATGCGCGCGCTTGTACAGCCGGTTCCGCGTGCCGCGGTGTCCCTTTACCTGGAGAAGAACCTTGCGATGACGACGATGGGAGGTGACACCACGCTTGATACGAGCCATGAGATGATTCCTGTTCTGCTAACGGCCAGGTCCGGTCGACGACCCTGTTGAACCGCTTCGCGCTAAACCCACTAACTAACCGTTTGGAAGCAGCCGCTTCACGCGATCGGTGGTCGCCTCGTTCATCACAAGCATGCGGTCGAACTGGCGCTTCACGCGCGGCGACTTCTTCCGCCGAAGGTGACTCTTCATCCCCTTCGCATGCATGATCTTGCCGGTGGCGGTGATCTTGAATCGCCGTTTCGCGCCCTTATGCGTCTTGAGCTTGACCTTCTTGCCCATTATTGCCTTGGTCCTCTCGTTCGTTACCACCGGCCTTCACTCGGCTCGGAGCCATGTACATCGTCATGGTCCGGCCTTCCATTCGGGCGGTTTGCTCTATCGTTCCGTGATCTTCCAACTGGACGGCCAATTGGTCGAGCAGGTCACGGCCAAGCTCGGGGTGCGTGATAGACCGGCCCCGGAACAACACGGTCAGCTTGACCTTGTCGCCGCCGTCCAGGAACTTCGCCGCCTGGCGCCCCTTGGTCTCAAGGTCCGCCTTGCCAATCTTTGGCTCGACCCGGACTTCCTTGAGCTTCGTGACGTGCTGGTGTTTCTTTGACTCCCGCTCCTTCCGGCTCTGTTCGTACCGGAATTTGCCGTAGTCCATCAGTCTGCAAACCGGAGGCGACGCGTTCGGCGCAACCTCTACAAGATCAAGCCCCTTCTCCCGCGCCATCTCTAGTGCGTCGCGAGTCGGGATAATGCCAATCTGCTGGCCTTCATCATCAATAAGTCTGACTTCACGTATACGAATACGTTCGTTTACGCGAGTCTGCACTGGTCTGGAAATAGCTCGCCTCCTGAACTGCGGCCATTGCGCGCTGGACACACAAAAAACGTCGGGCCTGAATGTCCGACGACACGCCAGCGACGACACCTGTCAATGATACCATGTGGGGCCGTTAACGGGCTACCCACATGCCCCGGGGTTCAAACGACCTCGATCGGCGCCAGTACGGCCAATTATAGCCGCAGAAAGCCTAACCTTTCCCGGCAAGCACCACCCTCGTGGCAATCTCGTCCCGCTTGAGCTGGGCGATCAACGCATCCACCGACGGGAAGTCGGAGTCCGGCCTCAGCCGCCGCACGAAGTCCGTGTGCAGCGTCTTTCCATACAGGTCACCTGAAAAGTCCAGCAGATGCGTCTCGATCTGCCTGGCCCCGGTATTCAGCGCCGGCCGCGTCCCGATGTAGGTCATTGCATGGCGCGATGTCGCATCGTCTTCAATCGTCGCCCATGTCGCATAGATCCCGTCCGGCAGGGAGACAAGTTGCTCCGGCGGCTCCACATTCGCGGTTGGAAACCCGATCTTGCGGCCAACCTGCGCTCCGGCCACCACTTCACCGGAAATCCTGTATGGATACCCCAGCAGCGTTCCCGCCATGTCCGCCGCTCCCGCCCGCACTTCCCGCCGGATGCGGCTACTGCTTACCACCTGCCCATCGAACTCCCGCCTCGGAACCGCCACCAGCCGGAAGCCCAGCTCCTGACCAATCTCGGCAAGCCGCGCCACGTCGCCAACCCGGTTGCGGCCCAACGCGAACGCCTCGCCGACCCACACTTCGCTCGGATGGATCGCCTCCACGAGATGTCCCATGAACGTCTCGGGCGACTCCATCATCAATTCCCGCGTGAACGGCGCCACGACCACATCGTGTACGCCCGTCGCCCGCAACCTGCGCAGCTTGTCCTCTGGTGTATTGAGCCGCCCCTGGAACGCTTCTGGCCGGATCACCTGCGCCGGATTTGGCTCAAAGGTCACCGCCAGCAGCGTTTGCCCGAGTTCCTCCGCGCGATTGCCCGCTTGCGCCAGCAGGTACTGGTGTCCCAGATGCACGCCATCGAACGTGCCAATGGACACCACATGCGACCCGGAAGGCGAACTCTGGAATGTGTCGAATAGAGCGTGTGACACCTGCGCCTGCTACTCCACTGGTATGACTTTGACTGGGCGAACCGTGCGGTCGCCGTCCAACTCACCGACTCCCAGCCAGCGATCGTGCGTATCATACGCGCGAACTGGCCCTCCGTTCCCGACGACATCCAACCCGGTCAGTCGTTTGCCATGTGTCCAGGCCAACGCGGCGTCCTCGTCGAGCCTGACCGCCGGCATGTCGCCGAGCACGGCATCGGGCGGCGTCGAAACCGCCTCCCAGCCTTCGGCCTCGAGCCTCGCCAGCAACTCATCCAGCGACATCGCGTCCGCCAGCGTGAACGGCCCTGAGCGGGTCCGCACCAGCCCCGCGAGGTGCGCGCCAGTGCCAACCGCCTCGCCAAGGTCCCGCGCGATCGATCGGATGTAGGTGCCCTTCGAGCAGGTGATGTCGAGCGTGAGGTCAGGCGCGGTCCAGCCAATCACCGTCATCTCATGGATGGTGATCGGCCGCGCCTTGACCTCCGCTTCCTTCCCCGCTCGCGCAAGCTCGTACAACCGCTTGCCGTCGACCTTGATCGCCGAATGCATCGGCGGTTTTTGCATGATCTCGCCGGTGAACCTCTCGATCGCCGGTTGCAGCACATCCATGGTCAGGTGCGAAGGATCGGCCGTGGCGATCACATCGCCATCGGCATCGGCGGAATCCGTGGACACGCCAAACCGGATCGTCGCCCGGTACGCCTTGTCGGCGTTCGCCAGGTACTCGACCGTCCTCGTGGCCAGTCCCACCGCCAACGGCAGCACACCCGTCGCCGCCGGATCGAGTGTCCCGGCATGTCCGACCCGTCGCTCTCCAACAATCCTCCGGGCGCGCGCCACCACGTCGTGACTCGTCCAACCAGCCGGCTTGTCGATCACCACGTAGCCATGATGGGTTGCCTGTCGTCTGTTGCGTGTCATCAGACGTCGGAAGAACCCGATTGGTCAACAGCCGCGGCGGCAAGCTCGGCGACGCGATGCACGAACGCATCCCGCTCCGCTACCCCGCCTTCGATGGTGCATCCCGCGGCTCGCGGATGCCCTCCACCGCCAAACTCGGACGCGATCGCCGCGACGTCGACCTCCGTGCGGATGCTTCGCATACTCACCCGCCAGCCAACGTCGTTGGCGTACAGGATCGCCGCCACGAGCGACCCCTCGGTCCCCACGAGGAAGTTCACCATCCCCTCCGCCTCCACTGGCGTGGCCCCGCAGGACTGGAACACTTCTGGCGTCAGTTCCATGTAGATCAGGGTGTCCCGCCAGCGAACGTTCTGGAGCGCCTTCTCCCAAAGGCACACCGACGAACGCGGCTTCAGCCGGAACAGCGCATCCACGATTGGTCCCGGATTCGCGCCCGCGTCCACCAGGTCCGCGGCGGTCCGCATGGTTCGTGACGTGGTCGATTCGGTCCTGAGGCCCAGGGTATCGCCATAGATGCCCGCCAGCAGGCATTGCGCGATCTCAACCGTCAGTTCCGTGCCCCAGCTCGCCAGGACATCCGTCACGATCTCCGACGCCGAAGCGGCTTCCGGCTGCACGATGTTGACCGACCCGAACAGGTCGTTGGTCACATGGTGATCGATGTTCACCACGGGAACCGACGGAGAATCCAGGCGCGCCGGGTCGTCGGCGTAGAACCCGCCGAGCCGTTTGCGGTCAGCGCAATCGATCATGCAGATCATGTCGTAGTCCGGAAGCTCGTCCTGCCCATATCGCAGTACTTCCTCGACGCCGGGCAAGAATTCGAGATTCCCTGGCAACACGCCGTCCGACACCATCGGCACCGCGCGCACCCCGCGCTGGCGAAGTGCATGCATCATCGCCAGCGGCGAGGACAGGCCATCGGCATCGACGTTCTGGTGCGCCGGCATCAGCACCAGCGACGCGCTCGAAAGCAGCCGAAGCGCCTCCGAAGAGTCCGCCGAGTCGAGCCGCCACGGTGATCCACTCATTCAGGGTCTCCCGGCCCGGTGTCTCCACCGGCAACGTCAGCATCGGAATCGCCAGCTACGCGGCTGGCGTCTGTCGCCTTGATTTCCCGGAGCGTCGCCGCGATCTGCTGCGCGTACTCCATCGATCGGTCATCGCGAAACTCGAGTTCTGGAATCTGCCGCATGCGAAGCCGGGGCTTGAGATGGAAACGAATATACTTCGCCGCCGATCTCAGTGCCTCCAGCGTCTGCTCTCGCTCTTCGTCTGTCCCCAGCACGCTGACGTAGACGCGCGCCGTGCGGAGGTCGGGCGGGACATCCACCGTCGTAATGCTCATGAACCCGATTCTCGGATCCTTCACCTCACGGCGGATGATGTCCGAAAGTTCCTCGCGGAGCATTTCGCCCACTTGCCTGGTACGTCGTGTCATGGCTTTGCGCCTCCTCCACGAAAGCGGTTTCCGATCCAGTCACGCGTGCCGCGTGTCAGGTCCGGGCCACTTCCTGCCGGTGAAGGAACTCGATTTGATCGCCGACCTGGATGTCGTTGAACCCGTCGAGTCCGAGGCCGCACTCGTACCCCGCCGCGACTTCCCGAACGTCGTCCTTGAAGCGCTTCAGCGACTTGATGCCACCCTCGAATACCACCGTGCCGCTGCGCAACACGCGAGCCCGGGAGTTCCGCGGGGCCTTGCCATCGAGCACGTACAGACCGGCCACCACGTCGTTGCTTGGCAGCTTGAATGTCTCCCGAACTTCGGCGTAGCCGTCCGTGATGTCCTCGAACACCGGCGCGAGGAGACCAGTCATGGCCTTCTTCACTTCGTCGAGCAAATCGTAGATGATCGTGTAGAACCGAACATCGACCCCTGCCGCGTCAGCCGCCCGCTTTGCCGCGGCGTCCGGTCGCACGTTGAAGCCGAGCACGATGCTGCTGGTGGTAGACGCCAGGTTGATATCCGACTCGGTGATCATGCCGGTCGCGGCCATTTGCACGGAGAGCGTAACACCCTCGTCGGTGTCCTCGTTCAGCTTCAACAAGGCATTCTGGATCGCGCCCAGCGATCCCTGGACGTCCGCCTTGAGGATCACGCGAAGCTCGGCCGTCTTGCCTTCCTTCACCTGATCGTACAGTTCGGTGAGCTTCACCGGCCGATTCTCGCTTATGGTCTCGAACCGCCGTGCCGCCTGTCGTTGCTCGGCAAGCTGTCGCGCGGCTTTCTCGTCCTCGAACACCATGAAGGTATCGCCAGCCTGCGGCACGTCCATCAGGCCCATGATCTCGACCGGCGTACTCGGACCAGCCCGCCGGATCCGCTTCCCATGGTCGTCCTGCATCGCCTTGATGCGTCCGTAGGTCGATCCAGCCACCACCACGTCGCGCAGGTTGAGCGTCCCGCTCTGAACCAGCAGCGAAGCGATCGGACCCCGGCTGCTGTCAACCCGGGCCTCGATCACCACCCCGTTCGCCAGCTTGTTGGGGTTCGCCTTCAGCTCATTGACGTCCGCCACGAGCAGGAGGACTTCCAGCAGGTCGTCCAGGCCGAGCCGCTCCTTCGCCGAAACCTCGACGAACGGAACGTCGCCGCCCCACTCTTCCGGCATCACGCTCGCCTCGGAAAGCTGCTGCTTCACGCGGTCCGGGTTGGCCGTTGGCAAGTCGATCTTGTTGACCGCGACCACCAGCGGCACGTTCGCCGACTTGATGTGGGCAATGGCCTCGCGGGTCGTCGGCATCACGCCGTCATCGGCGGCCACCACCAGCACGGCGATATCCGTTGCCTGGGCGCCCCGGGCGCGCATCGCGGTGAACGCTTCGTGACCGGGGGTATCGAGAAAGGTCAGCTTGCGGCCCTGGGTTTCGACCTGGTAGGCGCCGATGTGCTGGGTAATGCCACCGGCCTCGCCTTCATGGACGTTCGCCGACCGGATCGAATCGAGCAGCCGCGTCTTCCCATGGTCGACGTGCCCCATGATCGTGATCACCGGCGGTCGAACCCGGGAATCCGGATCGGCGTCGTTCTCGAGCCGCCGGCTCTCGAAGTCGGCGACCGCCTTCGTCGCCTCGGTCTCCTGCTCATTGGTCTCCCAACCAAGCTCCTCGGCGACCTTCGCGGCCGTCTCGTAGTCGATCTGCTGGTTGAGATTGGCCATGATGCCAATCTTCATCAACTCGCGGATAACCTCGATCCCGCTGGCCTCAAGCTTCTCCGCCAGTTCGGACACCGAGAGCACTGGCGGCAGCGTTACGGGTTCGCGCACCGCTGGCGCGGTGCGACGCACCGCCACGGTCCGGGCGCCTCCACTTCCACGCTTGCCGCCCCGGCGTCCACCGCCGCCGCGGCTTCCTCTTCGTCCTCCAGCGCCATTATATGTATCTGTCATGATGCTCGTTCCTCTGAATCCGCCCCAGCATCCCGAGCCCCGTCATCAGAGGAGAGACCTGCCGCAAATTCCGATAGTGTGTGCATGGTTTCCGGAGTCAATGTGGTGTTCAGCGCGCGATTGAGGATGGGAGTGGCCGTGGCGCGCTTCCAACACTCCGGCTTCTCGCACAGATATGCGCCGCGGCCGTTCATGCGCCCAGTCGGGTCGATTTCCACCGTCCCTTCTGGCGTTCGCACGATCCGCGTTAACCCGCGCTTCGCGCCGGTTTCCCGGCACGAAACGCAGGTGCGCACCGGCACGTGCCTGGCACGCACCGGCCGCGATTTCTTCTTGCGCGTGGATTGTCCTGGTTGAGGCATCGTCATCGTTTCGCCTCCTCCTAGGACATCAGCGACTCACTGGTCGACTCCAGGACACCCTGGTCCAGCGATTCGCCATCGTCGTCGAGCGGCAACCGGTCACCCGTTGCCTTATCGAACCGGGCACGCAGCTCCCGGTCGTAGTAGATCTCCACCACGCCATCGACCACGTCCACATCCACCTGTCGCCGGAGCAGGTCCTCGGAAAGCGGTCCGTAGCTTGCTCCGCTCAGCGAAACCATCCCGTCGGCCTGCACCGCGCGAGGCTGCCGCCCCTGCCAACTGAAGTCCGGCATCATGTCGGAAGAGCCCTGAGCGGCGCGGAAGAAGTCGCCACCGGCTTCCAGCAAGGACTCGGGGCCCTTGATGTCGATTCTCCAACCGGTCAGCTTGTAGGCCAGGCGGGCATTCTGCCCTTCCTTGCCAATCGCCAGCGACATCTGGTCGCTTGGCACGATCACGGTCGCGACCCGCTGGTCACCGGAGTCATCGAGCGACACGTTTGTTGGTTTGGCCGGGCTGAGCGCGTTCGCGATGAATGTCGAGGTGTCCGAAGACCACTCGATCACGTCGATCTTCTCGCCGTACAACTCGTTCACGATGTTCTGGATGCGAACACCCCGCACACCGACGCACGAGCCGACCGGATCGACCTTCTCCTGCCGCGCCGCGACCGCCACCTTCGAGCGAAGACCTGGCTCCCGGGCGATCTCCATGATTTCGACGGCTCCGGTCTGGATTTCGGGCACTTCCTGCTCGAACAACCGCCGGATAAGTCTCGGATCGGAGCGCGACACGATCAACTGCGGTCCACGGGCGTGGGCGTTCACCTCGGTGAGCAACACCTTCACCCGCTGGTTCGGCCTGTACCGCTCGGTCGGAACCTGCTCGCGAGCAGGCATCACGGCCTCGGCCTTGCCAAGCTCGATGATCACGGCCCGGCTGTCGGCTCGCTGCACGACCCCGCTGAGGACCTCGCCTTCCTTGTCCTGGTATTCCTTGAACACCGTTTCGCGCTCGAAATCGCGAATCCTGGTCTGCACGACCTGCTTCACGGTTTGCGCCGCGATCCGGCCGAAGTTCTCTGGCGTCCTGTGAATCTTCACCACATCCCCAATGATGGGCGCGGCGGAGTACTGGTGGGCGTCTTCAACGCTGATTTCCGTGTCCGGATCCTCGACGGACTCCACCACGGTTTTCAGAACAATGACCTGCATTTCGCCGGTGGCCTGGTCCAGTTCCACCGTCACTTCCTCTTCGGAACCAGTTGACTTCTTATAGACGGATGTCAACGCCTGCTGAATCGACAGCAGCACTGCATCGCGAGGAATACCGCGCTCCGCGGCAATCTGGGCGATCGCGGTGTAGAGATCGCTCTTCATCCCGCGCACCTCCTGAAGTTAAGAAAAGAATAAGGGTTGCCTTGGGGCGGGGGATCGGAGATTGTACTTGGAACAACAGAAAACGCGGGCGTGGGCCCACGTTTGATCCCACCGGGAATCGATTAGGCAACCTGAACTTTATCACCTTTCAATGGCTCGTTCAATGCGGCGAACCCGCCGCCATGGCCCGCCGCGCTTTCCTTAATCGCGAGAATCCGGGTTCGCCACGCGAAACCGCCTGACCGATCGTGCGTGCTATAAATAGCCGCATCGTGAGCGCCCATGGCGGCCGCGATAGGCGCCGCATGGCAGCCACTTCAACGTTCGATCGCATCGGAGCGTGGTCATCCCGGCCGCTTCGCCCGCCGATCGCCACCCAATCCCGACCATGAGGCACCCCTCGCCGATGTATTGCACTGGAACGAGTATTCACGCATGACTGAGCCCGGTTTGGACCAGCGCCTACGGCAACGCTCCCGCCGCGCCGGTTTCATGATCGGCATCATGATGGCTGTCACCATCGCCGTCTGTGTCGCCGGTTTCTCCGTTATCTACGCCGCCCTTGACGACACCATTGGCGACTTCGTCTCCCGCGATGTGCCCGACCCCATCGTTCCCACCGCCGCGCCCACCGAAGACACCACGTCCGCCCAGCAGGAAACCGGAGCAGACAACGAGGATTCCACCGATCCGGAATCGACCGAAGAGTCCGAACCGGCGTCGGATGCCAACGGGCAGCCGGACGAGGAAGACTCCGGGGATCAGGAGGATGACGGTGAGTTCACTCCCGACTACCAATCCTCCTTCGAGGCACGTCTCAACTTCCGCACCGAGCCATCGACCGCCGGTGCTGGGGAAACCGTCCTCTTCAGCCTTGAAGAAGGCACCCTCCTGGAATTCGCTGGTGAAACCCAGCCCTCCGACGATCCCGACATCGATGGCGAGGAAGGCTGGATGCTCTTCAGGCTTGAGGATGGAACGGAAGGCTGGCTTCGCGCCATCGATGTCACACCGTACGAACCATAGGAACGCAGAACACCGGAGATCGCGTCATGCAGAAAGTCGTCATTATTGGCCTCGGGCTGATCGGTGGATCGATAGGTCTCGCGCTCAACCGCTGGTCATCCGCCAATAACAACGCGTTGCACATCACCGGCTTCGACGACGACATGGACAAGCAGTCCAGGGCGAAACGCATCGGAGCCGTCAACGACACCCAATGGTCGCTCACCGCCGCGATAGAGGACGCCGATGTCGTCATCGTCGCCACCCCTGTCGGCGCCATGAAGGATGTGTTCGAAAACATCGGCGGGCTGCTCAAGGACGGAGCAATCGTCACCGATACGGGTTCCACCAAGGCCGATGTAATGGAATGGGCCAAAATCCTCCCATCCACCGTCAATTTCATCGGCGGGCACCCCATGGCCGGCAAGTCCGAAAGCCTCGACGCCGCCGATGCCGACCTGTTCAGCGGCGCCACCTGGGTTGTCTGCCCGTCCGTCACCGCCTCGGAAGCCGCCATTCGCAGCGTCCTCGGCATCATCGCCGCCACCAACGCCGAAGCCTACTTCGCCGACCCCACCGAACACGACAGCTATGTCGCCGGTATCAGTCATCTGCCGTTTATCGTCGCCGCCACCCTCGTCGACACGGTCACATCCGATTCGAGTTGGCGCGACATGAAGTCGCTCGCGGCCTCTGGCTTCAAGGACACCACCCGGCTAGCCCTCGGCAATCCCACCATGCACCGGGATATTCTCGTCACCAATGGTCCCGCCGTTGCCCGCTGGATCGACCAGATGATCGAATCGCTCCAGACAACCCGTGCATTGCTGGTAGGCGATCCCGACATTGCTCGCGAGGAACTGTTCGCGCTCCTCAACCGCGCCCAGGACGAACGGGCGAAAATCGAAGTGGCCATCAATCGCGCCGCCGAGCAGCAACCATCCAACGGCGTCGAATCCACAACTGTCAGCGACCAGGTGGGACGAATGTTCCTCGGTGGCTTCGGCCGCAAGAAGAAGAAGGACGCCCAGTAGGCTCGAACCCCGGCCCGCTAGGGAACGATGCTCCACGCCTCCGGCAACTCGTACTGAAACATCGACTGCGTCGGTTTCCCTCGCTCCCGGATCCGGCCCCGTCCCTTGCGCGACAATTCTGAATAGCTGTTGTGAATCTGGATGATCCGGCGCGTTTTCAGGTTGACGATCACCAACCCGAGCCGCGCCGGCACCATGCTCCGCATCCTCGTCGTGGAATCGAATATCCGGAACGGCGCGTGCCCCTCGTCAGCCTCTTGCGAAACGTTCTGCTCGTACGCGGGCGACAGCGTATCGACGTTGTGCTCGTCGAATACGCGCAGGCCGATCTTCGTCCGCTCGATCCACTCGGGATCGAATGGCCTTGCCATCTCCAGCAATTCCGGAATTGACGCGGGTTCCCTGCTGCACCCCGCCGCCAACACCTTCAGCCCATGTGGCGGCCCGATCACGCTGATCGCGCCGCCTTCATCAACAATGTTGATCCGAAACACATTCGCGGTCACACGATCCTCAACATCCATCTATCTCGTCAAATCCCGGGCGTTGAAAGCGTCAACAGTCAATCGCCCGATGCGCCAATGGGCGCGTACTGTACCATAGCCCTGAAGCGATCATCCGGGCGCCAATCTGGAGACTCTCACCATGCAATCAACCTCATCCAGCAAGGATCCAGAAAACCCCCAGGGCAAGAGCCGCCTCGAACGAGAACTCGAGGAAATCCTGTCGAAGGACGACAACATCCTGCATCTCCCACCCCCGCCAAAGGCACGAAAGCCGCGGCAACTCAAATCGGCCACCGCGCCCACGTCGAGCTTCAACCTCCCCCCGCGCGCCATGAAGGCGTTGTCTTCGCCTGTCATCCTGGCGCTCCTGCTGGCCGTGATCGCCCTGTTCATCAGCGACATCTCCCGCCTGCTCGCGAATATCCTGTGCCTCGCTGCGGTCGCCTGTATCATCTGGCCGATGCTCCAACGCTTTCGACGGCCCGCCGCCGCGGCGCCTGGCGCCAGCAAGATGTGGCGCGGCCGCGTGTACGAAGTACAGCAGCCCGCCTCGTCCAACCGATCGCCGCTCGAGAGCGTGCGCGGATGGTGGGACTCCCGTCGCTCAAGACCTTGAACCGTAAACGAACAGGAACTGATGAATGCCGGATATTGTTTCCGATATCGTCGATGTGTACGTCTTCCGCCGCCAGAACGCGCGTGTCCAGTTTCTCCTCCTCCAGCGGAAGGCATCCGTTGCGCTCGGAAACACCTGGCAGTCGTTCCACACCCAGATCCAGGGCCACGAGACCACGGTCGGAGCCGCGCGCCGCGCTGTCCGAGAACTCTCCGGGCTCAACGTCAGCGAGGCCTACTCCGCCGACTACATCAACGAGTTCTTCGACGACACTCGCGACGTGGTGGTCCTCGCTCCGGTCCTCGCGGTCAACGTCAGCCCCCAGGCTCCCGTCACGCTGGGCCACGAGCTTCGCGACTGTGCCTGGTGGGACACCAACCAGGCTGTCGCCCGGCTGCCGTTCTCCGGCCAGCGCTGGGCCGTCCGCCATATCAGTGAATTGATGAGCGCCGGACACGACGAGTCCCAGCTTTACCGCCTGCAACTCCCCGAAGAGCGCGCGCCCCACGTCCGGAGAGCGCCAGCCGTAGCCTCGTTTGCCCCAACAGGGCGCCCGCTCGACGACGAGGATCTCTCGAATCCGGATACTGGCGAAGATGGCCCCTTCGTCATCGACCCCAGAGACCTGAAGTCGCTTGCCGGCGAGGAAGAAGACGCATTCGCCTCAACACCGGACAGCGCAGGCCGCGACGACTCCGAACTCGACGAAGAGCCCGTTCCATCCTATCGAACAGATGTTCCATGATTGACGATTTCGTCGTATAATTGCAGGTCTGCCTGGATCGCCATCCATTGCCACCGGAGGCCAGCCCAACATGCCCAACAAGTTCGAAATCGTTTCTGACCTGCGCCCCACCGGCGACCAGCCCGCCGCCATCAACTCCCTGCTCGAAGGCATCGAATCCGGCGAGCGAATGCAGACGCTGCTCGGCGTCACCGGCTCGGGCAAGACCTTCACCATGGCCAACATCATCGAAAAGGTGAACCGGCCGGCGCTGGTCCTCGCCCACAACAAGACGCTCGCGGCTCAGCTTTACAGCGAGTTCAAGGACTTCTTCCCCCGCAACGCGGTCGAGTACTTTGTCTCATACTATGACTATTACCAACCGGAAGCCTACGTCGCCCGCACCGATACCTTCATAGAGAAGGACTCGGACATCAACGAGGAGATCGACAAGCTCCGCCACGCCGCCACCCGATCGTTGCTCACACGCCACGACACCCTCATCGTCGCGTCGGTCTCGTGCATCTTCGGCCTTGGTACACCAGAGGAATATGCCAAGACCACCGTCGAGCTAAAGCGCGGCATGAGTATCCGGCGCGACAAGGTCATCCGTCACCTGATCGACATCCAGTACGACCGCAACGACATGACGCTCACCCGCGCGACATTCCGCGCCCGGGGCGACACCCTCGAGATCTATCCGGCCTACGAGGAAATCGCGGTCCGTGTAGAATTCTTCGGCGATGAGATCGAGCGCATCTCCGATGTTGACCCACTGACCGGCGAGATTCTTGCCGATCGCGCCGACATCGTCATCTACCCGGCTCGCCACTTTGTCACCGATGCCGCGAAGCTCGCTGGGGCGATCAAGGACATCGAACAGGAGCTCGAAGACCGCCTCAAGGAACTCGATGCTCAGGGCAAGGTGCTCGAAGCCGCCCGTCTCAAGCAACGCACGATGTACGACATCGAGATGATGACCGAAACCGGCTTCTGCTCGGGCATCGAGAACTATTCGATGCACCTTTCCCGCCGTAAGTTCGGCGAGCAGCCCGCGACCCTGCTCGACTACTTCCCCGACGACTACCTCCTGTTCGTCGACGAATCCCACATGACGCTCCCCCAGGTCCGGGGCATGCACGGCGGCGACCGTTCGCGCAAGGATGTCCTCGTCGAACACGGTTTCCGCCTGCCCTCCGCGCGGGAAAACCGGCCGCTCCGATTCGACGAGTTCGAGCGCATGATTCCGCGGGCGGTCTTCGTCTCCGCCACGCCTGGCCCATACGAATACGAGCACTCCTCGCGGGTTGTCGAACAGTTGATTCGCCCCACGGGGCTCGTCGACCCGGCCATTTCCGTCCGGGCAACCAAGGGCCAGATCGACGATCTGGTCGCCGAAATCAACGCCCGCACCGCCCGCAACGAGCGCGTGCTTGTCACCACCCTCACCAAGCGCATGGCGGAGGATCTTTCCGAGTACCTGAAGGAAATGGGCATCCGCACCCACTACCTCCACAGCGAGGTCGACACCTTCGAGCGCATCGAGATCCTCCGCGATCTACGCCTTGGCATTCACGATGTTGTTGTCGGCATCAACCTCCTCCGCGAGGGGCTCGACCTGCCAGAAGTCTCATTAGTTGCTATCCTCGACGCGGACAAGGAGGGGTACCTCCGGTCCGAAGGCGCGTTGATCCAGACGATCGGCCGCGCGGCCCGGCACGTCGATGGCCATGTCATCATGTATGCGGACAACATGACCCGCTCCATGAAGGCAGCCATCGACGAGACCTACCGCCGCCGTGAGTTGCAGCTTGCGCACAACGAACAGCACGGAATCCAGCCACGCGGTATCGTCAAGGAGATCAGGGATCTCTCCGACCGCGTCCGTGCCGTCGCCGAAGAAACAGCCGGCTACGAGGCCGGCGCCGAAGAGCCCGGAATCATCGCGCACATCCCGCGCGACGAACTCACTCGCATGGTCAAGGACCTGGAATCCCAGATGAAGGCCGCCGCCAGGAACCTCGAGTTCGAAAAGGCAGCCTTGCTGCGTGACCAGGTCGTCGAACTTCGGCGTATCATCGAAGTCGATCCCGTCAGCGCCTGACCATGCCGGAGGCGTACATGCGCGGAGTGAGTCGAATCTGAAAGGACCATTGCGTATGCTCGGCTCCAACATCGGAAGCGTGCGGTGGGCGTCGTTGTTCGCGGCCATTTTCATGGCCGTGTCGATCACGCCCGCCACCCTGGCCCAGGATTCCACTCCTGGACCGGAGACCGAAATCACCACCCAACTTCCCAGCGCCGATCTCCCCTCCATGAACCAGCAGGGGTTCATCTACGAACTCGACTCTACGTGGGACGGTTCATTCGATCAGGTCCCATCCGAAGCCCCTGTCTACCGGATGGACATGCCCACCTACGACGCCGAATCGTTCGCCGATTTCGCCAGCCGTCTGGGCATCGATGGTGAGGTAAACGATCTGGGCGATGGATCGTGGGAAGTCAGCGGCGAAGGCGGAAGTCTCTACACCGCCCCAGGCTTCTCACAGTACATCTCAAACGCCGAAATCCCCGAGGGCGATCTCCCTTCCGACGAACAGGCGGCCGCCTATGCCCGCGAGTGGCTCAGGCAGACTGGAACGCTCCCCGCCGATGTGGGCGAGGGCACGATCGTTGCCCGCGTCGAGGACCCGGCTCGCGTCATCATCTCATTCCAGCCGGTACGCCCTGAGAACCTGATCTCGGCCTATCCAAACATAACGATCACGATGGGTCCGAATGCGGTGGTCCTCGAAGCATCGTACCGCTGGTACAACCTGACCGTGGCCGACACCTACGCGCTCAGCCCGGTCGAGGCCGCCTGGGCCGAGGTCTCGGAACGCCGATCCTTCCTGCAGTCAGACATCCCGCCCGATGTCGCCGAACCCGGCGCGACGGTCCGCGGGCGCGCCACCTATACCAACGTGGTCGTGGCCTACACCACCTCAGGCGTGATTGGCGAAACCCAGTATCTCCAACCGGTCTATGTCTTTACTGGGACCGTACAGATCGAAGGCGTCGATCAAACCTATCCGATCCGCGCGTACGTCCCGGCGCTGGTCAACAGCCAGCAACCAGTCGGCTGATTCGCCGCTCGCGCTCCCGGTTCCCACATGTGAGCCGGGAGCGCGAGTTTGCGTTTCCGTCTTCCGAACCTAGTTGGAGCGTTCCGTGGCTACGAATACCTCCGCATCGCGCATTCTCGTGATCAACGGTCCCAATCTCAACAAACTCGGCGCCCGCGAACCCGAGAAGTACGGAACCACCACCCTCCAGACCATCATCGACCGACTCGACGAGCAGGCGGCGCACGGTGACCCCGCCCTCACGATCGAGGCGTTCCAATCCAACCATGAGGGCGCGATTGTCGACTTCCTCCAGGAATTCGCTCCCGTGAGTGCCGGCATCATCATCAATGCTGGCGCGTTCACCCATTACAGCTTCGCGATCCGCGATGCCCTCGCGAATGCCGGGTTGCCCACCGTCGAAGTCCACATCACCAATATCCACGCCCGGGAAGCGTTCCGCCACGCGTCCGTCATCGCCGATATCGTCGCGGGCCAGATCGTTGGCCTTGGAGTCGCCGGGTACGGTCTCGCGCTCGAATGGCACCGCCAACGGCTGGCCGGCCAGGAAATGGACGCTGTCCAATGAGCATCTTCGACACCAGCGGCATCGACGGGTTCCTCATCACCGGGGCCACCAATCGCCGCTACTACTCCGGGTGGTCCGCCGAGGACCATGCTCCGGATCGACCGTCGGGCGTAATGGTGATCACGCCGGCGTCGCGCCTCCTGTATGCCTCGCCGACCAACCTTCCCTGGGCCGAGGCCGAGGTCCGCGACGACGTAAGTCCCCGCGCCATCGAGTCCAGTTGGATCGAATCGGCCGCCGCCGCGATCGCCGGGCTTGGACTCACGCGCGTCGGTTTCGAAGACGCGCTCCTCCCGGTCGCGAGTTACTGGCAACTCAGGGAACAGCTTGGCGAATCGGTCGAGTTGGTTCCCCTGGGGTCGGCGATCGACGAGCAACGCCAGGTCAAGGACGAGCGCGAGCTAGCGCTGATCCGCCGGGCGCTCGCCCTCACCGACCAGGCGTTCATCCACGCCGCCACCCAACTTCGCGAAGGCATGACCGAACGGGAACTCGCGGCCATCATCGACCAGAGGCTTCGCGATCTTGGCGGCGATGGACAGGCATTCGACACCATCGTCGCCTCCGGTCCCAACGCCGCGAAACCACATCACGCGCCCGGCGACCGAGCCATCCAGGCGTCGGAACCCGTCATTGTCGATATGGGCGCGCGAGTTCAGGGATACTGCGGCGACCTCACGCGAACGATCTGGGTAGGACAACCGGGCGAACAACTTGGTACCATGTACCGTCTGGTTGCCGATGCGCAACGGGCCGCCATTGCCGCCGTTCGCGGCGGTATTGACGCACGCGAGGTCGATCGCGCGGCACGAGACGTCTTCGCCGCCGCCGGGCTCGACCAGTTTTTCGTGCATGGCGCCGGTCATGCCATCGGCCTTCGTATCCACGAAGCGCCGTTCCTTGGCCGAAACTCGCGGGACATCCTGCAACCTGGAAATGTCGTAACTATCGAACCGGGGCTTTACATCCCTGGCTGGGGTGGAGTCAGGATTGAGGATGTCGTCGTCGTAAAGGACGACGGCGGCGAAAACCTCACCGGCGCGCCCAAATTGCTCGGGCAATAAGCCCAAAGTCGCGAGCCCATCCGTGGTTCAATACGGTGCAAGCGCGCCGGGAGAAATGCGCATGATCGATACAGGCGATGTTCGCAAGGGAAGCACCCTCGATATCGACGGCAAGCTCGTCAAGGTCATCGACTTTTCACACAACAAGCAGGGCCGTGGCTCCGCCCAGCTCCGAATGTCCCTCAAGGACCTCCGCACTGGCTCGAACACCCAACTCACCGTCATGGCCGGCACCAAGTTCCAGTCCGTCCGGCTCGAGCGCCAGCACGTCCAGTTCCTGTACCAGGACGGCAATCACTACAACTTCATGGATACCGAGTCGTTCGAGCAGATCATCCTCGACGAAGTCACCGTCGCCGACTACGTCCATTTCTTCAAGGAGCAGGACGTAATCGACCTGCTCACCTACAATGGGGAACCAATCGACATCGAGCTGCCAACCTCGGTCGTGTTGACCATCACCCAGACGGATCCAGGATTCAAGGGCGATACCGCGACTGGCGGAAACAAGCCCGCCACGTTGGAAACCGGCCTGGTCGTCAACGTGCCGCTCTTCCTCAGCGAGGGAGACCAGGTCAAGGTAGACACACGGTCGGGCGAGTACATCGAGCGCGTGGGCTAGAGGACTAACCAATGGAGAGATTTGCCGGAAATTCCGTGGAGGGTACCCCGATTAGCGCTGCCACCGACAACGTAATCGGCACTGTCCGCGAACTCATCTCCATGATGGGGAAAGGCGGGATCAACGAGCTCGATCTGTCCACTGGGGAACTCACCATTCGCCTCCGGGGCTCCAGCGGCGCCGTCCCGTCCCCGTCCCACAATCCTCCCGCCAGCGTCAATGCCTCCACCGGCCAGCCAGCGGAGGAAGGGCACGTCGTCACCGCGCCGATGATCGGCACCTACTACGCTACCCCTTCACCCGGCGAAGCACCCTTCGTCCAGGTCGGAGACGAGGTCGAAGTCGGGCAGGTGGTTGGCATCATCGAAGCCATGAAGATCATGAACGAGATCATCAGCGACCGCTCCGGCATCGTGCTCCAGGTCATGGTCGAAAATGCCCAGCCGGTCGAATACGGCTCACCACTGATACGACTCGCTGACACATCGGACGCCCTTGCGTGAGTTCACGCATTATCCGGGTAGGTTCCCTCGCATCGTACCTGAAGGACCTCATCGATTCAGATGAGGTCCTTCAGGATGTGTGGGTCGAAGGCGAGGTTTCCTCGTTCACCGTCGCCGCCTCAGGCCATGCCTACTTCGCCATCAAGGACGACCAGTCGGCCATTGACTGCGTGATGTGGAAAACCGCCCGCGCTCGCCAGTCGTTCCAGCCTCGCGTTGGCGACAAGATCGTCGTCCACGGCTCGGCCACGGTCTACGAGCGCACCACTCGCCTCCAGATTCGCGCCGATGTCCTCTACCCCGCCGGCGCCGGCATCCTCCAGCTCCAACTGGAACAACTCCGCCAAAAGCTCGAGGCCGAAGGGCTCTTCGACGAGAGCCGCAAGCGCCCGTTGCCCCAGCTACCGCGCCGGATTGGCGTCGTCACTTCGCCCACCGGCTCGGTGTGGCACGACATCCAGCGCGTGCTCCAGCGCCGCTACCCGCTCGCGGAACTCATCCTCGCACCGGCGGTCGTCCAGGGCGATAGCGCCGCCGAAACCATCGTCGCCGCGCTTGCATTGCTGCTCGAGCACGAGGTCGATGTCATTATCGTTGCCCGAGGCGGTGGATCGGCCGAAGACCTGTGGGCCTTCAACGATGAGATGATCGTGCGCGCGGTCTTCGCCAGCACGATTCCCGTGATATCAGCCATCGGTCACGAAACCGACACCACGCTCATCGATTATGTCGCCGACCTTCGCGCCCCAACGCCATCGGCCGCCGCCGAAATGGTCGCGCCAGACCTCTCCAACGTCAGCCAGTATCTCGACGAACTGGTCGACCAGATGCGTGCCAGCACCGCTCGCGCGGTACAACGACACACCGACGCCCTCGCCAATCTCCAGTTCCGGCTTGGACTCGTCTCTCCCGCCTCGCGCCTCGTCGCCATGCGATCCGCGCTCGATGTCGAGCGCGAGCGATTGCGCTCAGCCGTCGCCCGATCGATCGAACGCCGCCAAGCCACCATCGTCCAAAACAACGCCCTCCTGCACGCGCTCGATCCCGCGTCGCTGCTCCGGCGGGGTTACGCCTGGGTCAGCCATGAGGCCACGGGCAAGGCGATCCGCTCGGCAACCAGCCTCCAGGCCGGGCAGGAAGTCGACCTCACCTGGGCGGATGGCTCCGCCAGGACCACCGTCAATCGTGTTACGACCGTCAACACACTCAGCCAGGGAACCTCACATGACCATTGACCTCACATCCTCCGGAGCGTCCGCTCCATCGTTCGAGGAAGCTCTGGAGCAGCTCCAGGCCATCGTTTCCCGCCTCGAGGCAGGCGGGGCTACACTTGAGGAAACCATCGGCGACTTCCGCCAGGGAACCGAACTGGCATCGTACTGCCAGCAATTGATCGCCGGCGCCGAACTCCGCATTACCGAACTCTCGGCCCCGCCGAAGTCCGCCAGCGACTGAGCCGGACCACGCGCTCCCACCGAAAGACCCCAGCATGTCCTCGCCGTCAGATTCGCCCAGACTCATCGCCGGAAAACTCCCCGGAGCGCTGCTCGAACGTCTCGTCGAAGCCTATCGCACCCAGCCCGACCCTGACGTGATCGTTGCCCCCGGTTATGGCCGCGATGCGGCCGCGATCGATACTGGAGGTGACCGCCCCCTCATCGTCAAGAGCGATCCCATCACCTTCGCCACATCGTCCGCCGCCCGCTACCTCGTCGCCGTCAACGCGAATGACATCGCCTGCCTCGGTGGTGTGCCTCGCTGGCTCACGGTCGTCATGCTCCTGCCTGTTGGCGCGAGTGAAGGCGAAGTCGAAACGCTGTTCGCCGACCTCCAGCGTACCTGCGACGCCGCGGGCATCAGCGTCATCGGCGGCCACACCGAGATCACCCCTTCCGTGAACCAGCTAGTGATCATCGGGACGATGCTTGGCCTCGCCGGCCCAAGCGGCCTGCTCGAACCGGGCAAGGCCAACCCCGGCGACGACCTGATGCTCACCAAATTCGCCGGCATCGAAGGCACCGCCCTCCTGGCCCGCGAATTCACCGATCGACTCGCGGCATCCCTCGGCCAGGAAGCCGTCTCGCGCGCCGCCAAACTCCTCCAGCTTCCCGGCATTAGCATCGTCGCCGATGCAAACGCCGTTCTCGCCGCGGGAGGCGTCACCGCGCTCCACGACCCTACCGAAGGCGGGGTCGCCACCGCCGTCAACGAACTGGCCCGGGCCTCGAACTGCGGCGCCGAAGTCCTGGCCGATGCGATACCAGTCCTCCCCGAGACGCACGCCATCTGCGGCCACTTTGGCCTGAATCCACTTGGCCTGCTTAGTTCCGGGGCGTTGCTGGTCGCCGTCGCGCCCGGACATCGCGAGTCGATCAGGAATGCCGCGGCAGCCGCCGGCATCCCCATCACCCACATAGGTAGGCTCACCGCTCCCCACGATGGCGTTACCATGCTCACAGCGAATGGACGCGTTCCTCTCCCGATCTTCGACTCGGACGAGGTGACGAGAGTCCTGTAACCGTCATCATGTGGAGGTCCTATGTCCGCCGAACCCAACGAAATCGTCATGTACGCCCGCGAGCGCTTCTGCCCGGACGTCACGCGTGCTCGCACCCGCCTCACCGAACTCGGCATTCCCTGGAAGGAGTTCGATGTCGAGGCCGATCCCGCCGCAGCGGAGGAAAACCAGCGCCTGACAGGACGCAGGAACGTCCCCACGCTCGTCATCGGAGACCGCATCCTCGTCGAGCCATCCAGATCCCAAATCGACGAGGCGTTGACCGTCGCCGGATTCGACATCAGCGAGGAATAGGAATCACCCACCGTGACAGGCATCGTGATCGCCTCCGCCAACGGCATCGTTGGCATCGAGGCCGCTGTTGACGTACTCCGTTCCGGAGGCTCCGCCCTCGATGCCGTCATCGCTGGCGCCCGCCTCGTCGAAGCCAACCCCGAGGATCACACCGTCGGCTATTCCGGTCTCCCCAACCTCCTCGGCGAGGTCGAACTCGATGCCAGCGTCATGGAGGGCCGTGGCCTGCGCGCCGGTAGCGTTGGCGGCCTGAAGGGGTACCAGGACGCGGTCGATCTCGCCCGCACCGTCATGGACGAACTCCCTCACGTCCTCATCGCCGGCGAAGGCGCCGCCCGCCTCGCCGCCGAAGCCGGGATCGAGCCTCGCGACCTGCTCACACCCGAGGCCGAAGCGATCTGGCGCGGGCGGCTCGGAGATGCTCCCGCGTCCCTCACCCAGAACGACCGCTATCTCTCCCGTATCCGCGAGATCGTCGCCCGCACCGCCTCCGATCCCGATCTCGCCGTGCAGGGAGAACCGCCACACGGAACCGTCAACTTCCTTGCCCGCGACCGCGATGGCGATCTCGCCGCCGCTGTCAGCACGTCCGGTTGGGCCTGGAAATATCCCGGACGCCTGGGAGACTCCCCCGTCATCGGCGCCGGGAACTACGCCGACAACCGCTGGGGCGCCGCCGCTTGCACCGGCCGCGGCGAAATGGCACAGCGCTGCCTCACCGCCCACAGCGTGGTCACCTTCATGCGCTTCGGCATGTCGCTCCCCGAAGCACTCGCGACCGCGATGCAAGACCTCGCCCACCTCGACGATCCATACGCCAGCGAGATGAACATCGTCGCCCTCGACCGCGACGGGAATCCCGCCGCCGCGTCCACCGCCGAAGGCAAGACCTACGTCGTCATGACCGAGGACATGTCCTCACCCGACGAGCGGCCCCGAACCACCGTCCCCATCTGATACGGAATCCGGATCGAGACGGGGCAGCCCAGCGAGCCGACGGCGAGCTGTCCTTGCCTGCTGTCTCAGCATGCACGGGGCTACGGCTCTGGCGTCGGATCGCGCATCATTCCATCCATGCGATGGGCAGCCAGCGTCTGTAGCCCCTTCGGCGCCCCGGCACCCCCCGGTTCCCGCCCCCGGGATCGATCCCTGTTGATCCGGATTCCGCATCACTATCCCGTCTCATGCTGATCGTGTACGTGGAGGGGCAGCCGTGGAGGGAAGGCCCTGGCGCGCGGCGCCGTGTGGCCATCCGCCGAAGGCGAGCGTGTGGCTGCCCTGTCTCTATCCATTCGAATCTCGTATGAGCCAGGCGAATCCCTCCGCCCTTGCACATTGGGGGAAGCTCAATGCAAAACGCCCCGATCGCGAGAAATTCGCGAT
>CAZUPA010000007.1:44296-45991 GCA_964622205.1 uncultured Sphaerobacteraceae bacterium | reverse complement strand
CCGCTTTCACGAGGAAGTGGCGCGGACCGGGATCACGAAGCTGGTGGTGCATGACTCCTACCTGATCAACCTGGCGTCCCCGAAACCGGACATCCTGGCGAAATCGCTCCCTGCCTTCGCCGATGAGCTGGCACGGTGCGATGTGCTGGGGATTCCCTACCTGGTGACGCACCCGGGCGCGCACACTGGCAGTGGGGTGGAGGCCGGGATCGAGCGGTTCGCGGCCTCGTTGAATGAGATCTACGCGTCAATGCCGGACAGCACGACGCTGACGCTGCTGGAAACGACGGCGGGTCAAGGAACCACGCTTGGCCGGTCGTTCGAGGAGATCGCGGCGATCATCGAGCGGGTTGAGCAGAAGGAGCGGGTGGGAGTGTGCCTGGATACCTGCCACGTGTTCGCGGCGGGGTACGACTTCCGCACGCCGGAACTCTACGCCGCGATGATGAACGACTTCGACGCGACGATCGGGCTCGACCGGTTGAAGGCAATCCACCTCAACGATTCGAAGAACCCGCTGGGCAGCAACAAGGACCGGCACGATCACATCGGCGACGGCGAGATTGGGCTGGAGGGGTTCCGGCCGTTCATGAACGATACCCGGCTGACCGGAATCCCGGGCATCCTGGAGACCGAGAAGGATGCGAAGGGCGAGTACGACCGGCGCAACCTGGCGACGTTGCGGAGCCTGGTGGCCGCCTGACGGTTGGCGGAGGTCGGGCAGTGGCAATCAGGGCAGGCGTTGGCTTTCGAGTCGGTTGACGACCATCAGGCGCGGTTCGGTCATGTCCTCGATGGCGTAGCGGATGCCTTCCCGGCTGAGCCCGGACGATTTCACGCCGCCATAGGGCATGTGGTCGATGCGGAAGGTGGGAACGTCGTTGATGATGACGCCGCCGGCTTCGGTTCGTTCGTAGGCCGTGAGCGCGTTTTCCAGCCGGTTGGTGAAGATACCGGCCTGGAGACCGTATTCGGAGTCGTTGAGCTTCTCGATGCCCTCGCTAAAGGACGAGACCGGGAAGAGCGTGACGAGTGGGGCGAACGCCTCGCGCGAGCAGACGAAGCTCTCCGGTCTGGCATTCTCGATGACGGTGGGCTGGAAGAAGCGGCCTTCCGCCTTGCCGCCGGTGAGAACAGTCGCGCCCTCGGCGACGGCGTCCTCGATCCAGGACTGGGTGCGGGCGGCCGCCTTGTCGTCGATCATCGGGCCGAGTTCGGTTGCCGGGTCGGCGGGGTCTCCCATGCGGAGGGTAGAGGCGGCCTCGACGATGCGGTCCCGGACGGATTCGTAGACCGATTCGTGGATGAACACGCGCTGGACCGAGATGCACACCTGTCCGGCATACGCGAACGCGCCGGTGCGGATGCGAGAAACGGCGAAGTCGAGATCGGCGTCGTCGTCGATGAGCACGCCGGCGTTGCCGCCGAGTTCGAGCACGACCGGCTTGAGACCGGCGCGGCTCTTCATGCTCCAGCCGACATCAGGGGAGCCGGTGAATGAAAGCAGCTTGAAGCGGTCGTCGGCGACGAGTGCGTCACCGGTTTGACGGTCCATTGGGAGGACGTTGACGACGCCCTTGGGAATCCCAACCTCATCGATCAACTGGGCGATCAGGAGCATGGTGAGCGGGGCGAGGGTGGGCGGTTTGAGGACGATGGAGTTGCCGGAGGCGATGGCGGGAGCGACCTTGTGCA
>CAZUPA010000007.1:37999-44196 GCA_964622205.1 uncultured Sphaerobacteraceae bacterium | reverse complement strand
GCCTCCGCGTGAGTGACAGGAAACCGGGGTTCCGGCGCGATGCCAGGTCCCCGGTTTCTTCGACGGAACAGATTCGCTTGTCGAGTGACCAGCCGCCGCGCGTGGCGAAGTTCGGGCCGTCTTGACTCAGTACAGTTCCGAGCCGTGATCCCGGAACCGGTCGTACCGGGTTGGGGCATTCGTCTGCTGGTTGTCGGGTCCGACGCCGGAGTCCCACCAGGTGGACATCTGGCCGCCGATGGAGGCCAGCTCGGTCTTGGTGTAGACCAGGCCGTCGCGTTCGAGTACCGAGAGTTCGTATTCCTGGCTCATGGTGATGGCGTCGACCGGGCAGACCTGCGAGCAGAGGCCGCAGAACATGCAGCGCCCGGCCTTGAGGATGAACTCGCCCAGTTCGCGATCACCTTCCTCGGACGGCACGACATGCATCTCCAGGCAGGAGGTCGGGCAGATGCGGGCGCAGAGCCCGCAGGCGACACAGAGCGCTTCTCCCGTTTCCGGGTCGGCGCGAAGCGATGGGAGACCGCGAAAACGCGGCGCCATCGGACGCTTCACTTCCGGGTAGTCCTGAACGAGCTTTGGTTTGACGAGGCGGCGAATCGTGACGCCGAATCCCTTGACTTCATCGAGCATATGCTGGTCCTTCCGTATCTCGCGAGGGCGGCTGGCCCGGCGATGCTCAGGCGATCACCTTCGGATGCAGGGGGCCCGCGCCGTTGGACAGGATGGTCGTTCCCTGATCGCCGAAGCGGGCGGCTGGCGTGACGATGCCTCCGCGTTCGAGCCGTGCGTAGGTGACGCCCGCGTAGGTTGGCACGAGGTTGGAGATTTCGGTCATGATCTGGCTGGCGTGGCCGTGCGGGAATGTGTATCCCATGCGGTCGGCGATGGCGCCGATGATTTCGGTGCTGGTGTGAGCCTCGCCCAGTGCGGGGACAGCGGCGCGAACGCGCTGGACCGTGCGGTCGAAGCTGGTGAAGGTGCCGTCCTTCTCGAGGTTGAGGGAGAGCGGCAGGACGACATCGGCGATATCGGCCAGCGGCGACTGGTAGGCGTCGACCACCACCAGGTACTCGAGGTTGCCGAGCGCGGCGTACAGTTCCGGATTGATGACATCGTTGCGGGTGCGGATGCCGGCTTCGATCCAGAGGGCCTTGATCTCGCCGGATTCAATCGCTCGCGGCAGGTCGGCGAGGCCGATGCCAGCGGTGTCCGGAAGCGAGGTTAGGCCGCTGCCAGATCGTTCGTTCCAGGCACGCTCGAACGCGTCGCGGGCTTCGCCGTCGGTGACGGACGAGCCGCCAGGAAGGCGATCCGGCGATGCGCCCATGTCGGTCGCGCCCTGATAGTTGGCCGGGCCGCGCATCGACGCGACACCCGCGCCCGCGCGCCCGATGTTGCCGGTGAGGATGCTGAGGTTGGTGCAGGCGCTCTGGACGGCGCCGGCGTCGCCATACGGCTGGGCGGCGTCCTGCTGGGCGGTGGTGTTGAAGATGACGCCCGGCAAGTTCGGCGCGTCCTCGACGAGTTCCTGCTTTCCGGTGACGAACAGGATGGCGGCCTCGGTGATCTTGTGTGCGGGAACGCCGGTCTCGGTTTCGACCGCCTTCAGGTCGACGTTGCCAAGATCGGATGTCCACCCTGCCAGGCCATCGACGCCGTCCTTGCCGGAGGCGAGGTTGAGGCGGACGACTTCGCTGGCGATCGCGTTGACCACCTGCTCGGTGGCGCCTTCCTTCGGCTGGAGCCAGAGGACTGCGCGGTTGCAGAGCGGGTAGTGCTCGGTGGAGATGACGGTGATGCGCGCCTCACGGTAATGGCGGGCGTGATTGATCCAATAGGAGACGATCGGCGAGGTCTCGAAGATGGACGGACCAACGACGATGATGTTCTTCACCGCCGTGAAGAGTTCCTGCATGTTGTTGGTGTTGGCGACATCGAGACCGAGCGCGGCCAGGGTCACCTGCTCCACCGCCGACTGGGCAGGGCTGAGGAGGCGATCGATGGAGTTGCTCTGCATGACGGCACGCGAGAACTGCTGGAGGGTATAAACCTCTTCGTTGGTGCTCTCGGCCGAGGTGAGGGCGGCAAAGGTCTCGCCCCGGTACTTCGGCAGCGCGGTCGCGACCTGGTCGAGAGCTTCCTCCCAGGTCACTTCGTAGTAATTGCCGTCGTCTCCCTTGACCCTCGGGTAGTAGTTGCGATCCATGCTCTGGATCTGCTCGTGGCCCCACTTGCCCTTCTCGCAGGTGTAGCCGTGGTTGACGCCCCGCTCCCAGAGGTGGGAGACGCGACGGACGACGCCCTTGTTGGATTCGATGTTGAGCGTGCAGCCGCCGTCGCAGAAGCCGCAGATGGTCTCGGTGGTGTCCATTTCCCATGGATGATGGCCGAAGTGGCGATCAGTGAGCGCGCCAACCGGGCAGACCGCGATGCACATGCCGCAGTTGGTGCAGTCGGTATCCTTCAGGTCGAAGCCAAAGGCTGGGGTGATGGTGGCTTCGAGCGCGCGATTGGCGGACTCAATGGCGACCACGCCGATGACCTCGTCGCAGACGCGGGTGCAGCGGTTGCACATAATACAGCGGTCCCATTTGTAGTCGATGGTGGCGCTGAAATGCTCGTAGGGCTGGGCCAGCTTTGGCCGCCGGTAGGGGTTGGCGTTGATGTTGTGTAGGTAGGTGTTGTCCTGCAGGTAACATTCGCCCGACTTGTCGCAGGTGGGGCAGTCCAGCGCGTGGTCGATCAGATACATCTGGAGGATGTACTGGCGGGACTGGACAACCTCTGGCGAGTGGGTGAGAACTTCCATGCCCTCGGCGAGTGGGGTGGTGCAGGATTCGATCAGGCCGCCGCGTCTGCCGAGGATCTCGACGGTGCAGATGCGGCAGGAGCCCCAGGGCCGCAGGAGCGGTTGGTAGCAAAGATTGGGGATTTCGATTCCGTTGAGGCGGGCTGCTTCGAGGATGAACGTGCCCTGAGGAACGGTTACCTGCTGGTTGTTGATGCTGCCGGTGACCATCTTGACTTCAGTTGCTGTCACCATGTTTCGGGAACGCCTCCGTGCTCGGAATCCGTTTGGCAGGTCACGGCGACGTGCCTGCGGGCGGGTGATCGAAATTCCAGTGCGTCAGGTTGGGCCGGTTGCTTCACGTGGGGTGGCCAAACTGGTTCGCCAGGCCGGATTTCGTGCCTGCCGGGATGCGAGAATAATTCGCAAATTCCCCGGGACGCATACACGATCATGGTAGCACAGTCTGCCTTTTGGCTCCGGTGGGACTGCCTGTTTTCCATGGTAGAATCCCGACGACGATACGGGCATTCGAGCGCCCACTATTCCCCATGGAGACCCATCTTTTCCGCGATGCCTGGCCGCGGTCATGGCATTGGACCTGAATACGAGGGAAACGCATTGTGGCAGTGGCGGTAGAGACAGCATACAAGACGGTGATCGGCCTGGAGGTTCATGCCCAGGTCCTCACCCGTAGCAAGATGTTCTGCGGTTGTTCCGCCGAGTACGCCAACGCCGAGCCGAACACGCACGTGTGCCCGGTATGCCTTGGGTTGCCAGGGGCGCTGCCGGTGATGAACGGGGCCGCGGTTGAAATGGTGATGCGGACCGGGATGGCGCTCGATTGCACGATTCCCGGCTTCAGCAAGATGGACCGGAAAAACTATTCGTACCCGGACCTGCCAAAGGGCTACCAGATATCGCAGTACGACATGCCGCTCTGCGTGGACGGGACGATCACGTTCGAGGTCGATGGCGAATCGGTGACAGCGGGGATAACGCGCGTACACATAGAGGAAGACACCGGGCGGCTGGTTCACGACGAGAGCTTCGACGGCGCCGCGACGCTGGTGGACCTCAACCGGTCGGGTGTGCCCCTGATGGAGATCGTGGGTGAACCGGACCTGAAATCGCCAGAAGAGGCGCGTGAGTACCTGGTGGCGTTGCGAAGAATCCTCCGCTATATAGGCGCGTCGACCGGGAACATGGAGGACGGCGCGTTTCGTTGCGACGCGAACATTTCGATCCGGGCGATCGATGGCTCGTATATCGGGCCAAAGGTCGAGATCAAGAACATGAACTCGTTCCGGGCGGTGGAGCGGGCGTTGAGGTTCGAGGAGGAGCGGCAGCGCGAGGTGGTGGCGGCCGGTGGGGAGTTGGTGCAGGAGACGCGCGGCTGGAACGATGGCCGGGGCGTGACCGTATCCCAGCGCACCAAGGAGCAGGCGCACGACTACCGGTACTTCCCGGAGCCGGACCTGCCGCCGCTGACGGTGGACGACGCCCATCGCGACGATGTGCGGAAGTCGCTGCCGGAATTGCCAGCCGCTCGGAACAGCCGGTTCCTGTCGGCGTTCGGCTTGACGACTTCGGACGCGGCATTGCTGACAAATGAACGTTCAATCGCGGATACTTATGAAGCCGCCGTGGAGGCGCTGGGCGACGAAGCCTCGTACCAGGCGGTAGCCAACTGGATCCTCAACGACATCATGGGACTGGCGCGGGCGCGATCGTTGCCCATGGACCAGTTGCCGCTTTCCGCGACCCAGATCGCGGACCTCGCGGCGCTCGTCCGGGATGGCAAGTTGACGGGGCGGGCGGCGAAGGACTTGCTGCCACAACTCGGCGACGGAGAGTCGGTCGAGGCGGCGGCGACGCGACTCAACCTGTTGTCACTGGACGATTCGGACGAAGTGTTGCAGGCTGCGCGTGACGCCGTGGCGGAGAATGCCGCCGCGGCCGCGGACTTCCGAAGTGGCAAGCAGGCGGCGATCGGTCGACTGATTGGCGATACCATGCGCAAGACAGGCGGCCGGGCCAGGCCCGATGAAGTCCGAGCGATGCTGCTCAAGGTACTCAGCGAAGAGAACTAAATTGGAGGCCAGCCCGGTTGTGCCGGAGCTGGAAGGGGAAGCCTGTACGCAGGGATCGCGCTGGTGGTTCAGCACGCGATCGAGAGAGGTTCCAAGATGATCGTTTCGGACGCTGGAGCATCGACGGCGGTGCATACGGCTCCTCATGACGCGGCCGAAAAGGACCTGTTCGAGGTGGCCGTCGATCAGTTCAACATCGCCGCGGAGGTGATCGGGCTCGAAGACGGCATACGCCGTATTCTCAGTCATTGCCAGCGCGAGCTAACCGTAAATTTCCCGGTTGAGATGGATGACGGTTCGGTTGAAGTGTTCACCGGGCACCGGGTACGCCACAATAGCCTGCCGGGTCCGACCAAGGGCGGTATACGCTACCATCAGGATGTGACGCTGAACGAGGTGAAGGCCCTCGCGATGTGGATGACCTGGAAATGCGCCGTGGTTGGGCTGCCGTACGGCGGGGCGAAGGGTGGCGTCGAGGTCAACCCGAAGCTGCTCTCGCAGAACGAGGTGCAGAATCTCACCAGGCGGTATACCACCGAGATCCAGCCGTTCATCGGGCCGAATGTCGACATACCAGCACCCGACGTGAACACGAACCCGCAGGTCATGGCCTGGTTGATGGATACGTATTCGATGAACGTCGGCTATTCGGTGCCGGGTGTTGTGACTGGCAAACCGATCGAGCTTGGCGGATCGGAAGGCCGGGGCGAAGCGACTGGCCGCGGCTGTGTGTTCGCCATCGAAGAGGCGGCGCGGTCGAGCGGCATGTCGTTGTCGTCCGCCACGACCGTCGTGCAAGGCTTCGGCAACGCGGGCTCGGTGAGCGCGCGGCTAATGTCCGAGCACGGTGCGCCGGTGATTGCCGTGAGCGATTCGCGCGGTGGCATCCACAACCCTCGCGGGCTGGACCTGGCGGCAGTGACCGCATGGAAAGCGCGGACCGGAAGCGTTGTGGACTTCCCGGAATCCGAGAACGTGACCAACGAGGAGTTGCTCGAGATTCCCTGTGATGTGCTGATTCCGGCCGCCCTGGAGGGTCAGATCACGCAGGAGAACGCGGGACGCATTCAGGTACGCCTGATCGCCGAGGCGGCGAATGGGCCGACCACGCCGGAGGCGGACGATATCCTGTTCGACCGCGGGATCGTGGTGCTGCCGGATATCTTCGCGAACGCCGGAGGCGTGACCGTTTCGTATTTCGAGTGGGTGCAGGCGCTTCAGGCGTTCCCCTGGAGCGAGGCACAGGTCAACGAGCGGCTCAAGGACATCATGCAGGCGTCGTACCTGGCGATCCAGGAGACCTCCCAGAAGCA
>CAZUPA010000007.1:0-37899 GCA_964622205.1 uncultured Sphaerobacteraceae bacterium | reverse complement strand
TCAAGGACATCATGCAGGCGTCGTACCTGGCGATCCAGGAGACCTCCCAGAAGCATAAGGTGCATATGAGGACGGCGGCGCTGGTGCGCGCGATTTCGCGGGTCGCGGGGTTCTCGCGGATGCGGGGTATCTATCCGTAGGTCAAGAGGCGGTTTTGGAAGGCCGGGACCGGCGATCGACGAGGATGGTGGGTAAGGGGCATTGCCGGCTGGCGATGCCCCTGCCTCGTGTGTTCGATCCGTGCGGGATCGAGTTGTTTCCCGTTGGAAGCGGGGAGTTCACTCGGTGATGAGGAGGCGGCGAAGTTCGTCTTCCTCGGTGCGGTGGGTGACGGCGATGATCTCGTCGCCGGGTTCGATTTCGGTTGAACTGTCGGGAACGATGAGGTCGGCCTTACGGGCAATGGCGGCGATAACACAGGAGACTGGCAGATCGATTTCGCCAATGGTCTGGTACGCGACGGGTGAGTCTTCGGAGATCGTGGCCTCGATGATGGCGAGATCGGCGTGCCGGAGGCTGAGCAGGTGGATGAAGGCGCGCTCGGGAATCGCCTGCTCGATCAGGCTGAGGATGTAATTGGTCTGGCTGACCGTGACATCCGTATGAAGTTGCTTGAAGAGCAGTTCGTTCTTGGGATTATTGACCCGCGCGATGGTTTTCGCGACGTGGAACTTGTGCTTGGCCATCTGGCAAATGACGAGATTGTCCTCGTCCTCCCCGGTTACGGCCACGAGCACCTCGGCGCGGGCGGCGCCGGCGGCGGCGAGGGTGGAGGCTTCCGCGCCATCGCCTTCCAGCATCACCGCGCCGAATCGTTCGGAGTAGGTTTCAACCTTCGATGGATCGCGCTCGATGAGCAAAACCTCATGGCCTTCGTTGAGGAGTGTCTTGGTGAGGTAGTAGCCGACCTTTCCACCACCTACGACGATGATGTACACACTCAGGCTCCTCCCTGGATTGCGTTAGCCAGGTCGCTGGATGTGCCCATGACCTGGTCGATGATGAGGGCCGAAATGGTGGTGGTGGGGCAGACGGTGGAGAGGCCAAGGCGTCGGAACGTGTCTTCGCGAACCGGATCGTAGATGCGGACGATTACCCGCGGGACATCGAACATGACGCGAGCGACCTGACCCGCCATGATGTTCCGGTTGTCGCTATTGGTAACAGCGATGAAGGCAGCGGCGTCGACGATACCGCCCTGGCGGAGAACGTCCTCGTCGATGCCGGTGCCAATGATGGTGTCTCCACCGTACTCCCTGGGAAGGCGGCGAAACGCCGTCGGATTGGTGTCGATCACCGAAACATTGTGGCCGTTGTAGTCGAGGATCGAAGCGACCCTGGAGCCAACGCGGCCGCAGCCCATGATTACCACGTTCATCGTGCTCCGTATCCCCCGATTCGCTCGTCCTGGACCGCCATGCGAATGACGTGGACCTCGCAGGTGGCGTTGAGAAGGGTGTATTCGACGGTCTCGCCGACGGTGGGGCGGCCGAACTTCCTGTGTACCGAGCATGCGAGCATGATGGCATCGGCGTGTTCATCCATCGCCTGGTCGACGATGGCGGCGCCCGCCGACCGGGCCTGGAGAAGCTCGGTGGAGACACGGTCGCTCCTGCCGCCAACGCACCTGGTGGCGATCATGCCGGCCTGCTGGAGCACCTCTTCGCCACGGACGACCTCGGCGGGAAGCTCGGCATCGAGGGGAATCGACTGCTGGACCTCGACGACATAGGCAAGGGTGATGTGGGTGTTGGGCTGGCTCGCGACCTGCCGCACGATTTCCATGAGGCGGGCGTCTTCCGGGCCGCCAGTGACATAGACAAGGCATCGAAATGGCGTCGCGTCTGGCGGGGGAGGTGAGGGGCGAAACGCCTGGCGAATGTTAACCAATTTGCCGAATCCTCATGAGGGGCGCAAGGTGCCTACGTATCATGCGAAGGCGAAGTCTAGCGCAACGCGGTTGGATTGGCCACGTGGAACCGGTCCACAAGGATGACGTTGGCGTCAAGCCTGGAGGCGGGTAAGGTGGACGAGGAGTGCCCCGATGTCCGATGGGGTGACGCCAGCGGTACGGGACGCGTGGCCAATGCTGGGCGGCCGGGTCGCGGAAAGCTGTTGGGAGGCTTCGACGCGGAGACCGGTCACGGAGGCGTAGTCCAGGTCGTCGGGGATCCTCCGGTACTCATTGGCCCGGTGGCGTTCGGCTTCCTTCCGTTCCTTGTCGATGAAAGCTCCGTACTGAATGGCGATGGCGAGGTCGTCGAGCGGGACGGCGCCAGGATCCGGTCCCGGCCAGAGATCGAGCGCCCGCATGGCGCGGATCACCGCCGCGGGATTGGCGCGCGGGCGGCGGGCAATGTCGAGGGCGGTCAGGGAGCGGTTCGCGGGCAGGAGCCCCTCGGCTTCCAGGGCGGCGGCGTGTCTTGTGTTCGCGCCCAGCCAGATCGAGCCGAGGCTGGCGACGGTCTGCTCGATCGCGGAGTTGGCGGCAAGTACCGCTTCGCGCCGCTGTTCGTCAATGAGACCCGTTCCCGCCGCGATGGTGGCCATGCGGATGGGAGCGGTGTCGGCGCGAAGCAGCAGGCGATACTCCGCTCGGGAGGTCAGCATCCGGTACGGCTCGTTGAAGGGCTTGGATATAAGGTCGTCGATCATGACGCCGATATACGACACGTCGCGGGTCAGCACGATCTCGTCCATCGACCGGGCGCGGGCGGCGGCGTTCGCGCCGGCGACGACGCCCTGACCAGCGGCCTCCTCATAGCCGGACGTGCCATTGACCTGGCCCGCGAAGAAGATGCCGGGCACGCGACGGCTCTGGAGCGTTCGGGTCAGTTCTGTTGGGTCGAGCGCATCGTATTCCACGGCGTAGCCGTAGCGCGTGATGCGGGCATGTTCCATGCCCGGCACGGTGGTGACGACCTGCTCCTGAACGTCGGCGGGGAGGCTGGTGCTGAGGCCCTGGACGTAGATTTCGTTGCTGCGCCAGCCTTCGGGTTCGAGGAAAACGGGGTGGCTGGTTTTGGTTGCGAATCGGCCGACCTTGTCTTCGATGCTGGGGCAGTAGCGAGGGCCGGCGCCTTCGATGGAACCGTTGTACATGGGAGCGCGATGGAGATTGGCGCGAATCAGGTCGTGACCGGGTTCGGTGGTGGAGGACTGGTAGCAGCGAACCTGCATGCGGCCGCCAAGTTCCTCGACGATGGAGAACGGGCCGCTGGAGAGCGGTGGCAGGGCGAGCGGCTCTACCGTGCCGTGCCGCCCGTCCCAACTGAGCCAAAGCGGGTGATCGTCGCCAGACTGGGGGGCGGTGCGGGTAATGTCGACGGTGCGGGCGTCGATCCGGGGCGGAGTCCCGGTTTTGAAGCGCCGGAGGCGGAAACTCAGCACGCCAAGCGACTCGGAGAGGCGGACATCGTCTCGATCGCCGGCGCGGCCACCCGCGGAACGGGATTCGCCAGAGATCATTTTCGCGCGGAGGAAGGTGCCAGCGGTGATGACGACGGACGGGGCCTCGATGTTGCCCATGATGCGGCAGCGAATGCCCGCGACGGCGGGCGCGCCCGATTCGCTGTCGATGATGAGCCCGACGGCTTCGTCCTGGATCAGGTCGACGCCATCCCGCGTTTCGAGCGCTTCCTTCATGTGCATGGCATACAGGGATTTGTCGCACTGGATGCGAATGGCGCGAACGGCTGGGCCTTTGGACGTGTTGAGTTCGCGGACCTGCATGGCTGTTGCGTCCGCAGCGCGGGCCATCTCGCCGCCCAGAGCGTCGACCTCCGCAACGATCTGCGACTTCCCGGGGCCGCCAATGGAGGGGTTGCATGGCATGTAGCCTGTGCGGTCGAGATTCGGGGTGATGACGAGCGTGCGGCATCCCATCCGGGCGGCGGCGAGCGCGGCTTCGCAGCCGGCGTGGCCGGAGCCGATGACGATGACGTCATAGCGCGATGTTGAGGTCATGGCGGGTGTCCGGTCCTGTGCGTGCGGAATGGAGGCGGGAGAGGGTGCGAACGTGGCCGTCGCGGCTACCCAGTCTAGCGTACGCGGGCCACTGGTTGCCGAATTCATGGCGGCGTCAGGTTGACGTTTGGCGCTAAGATATCTCCCGTACGACGCACCGGAATCATGAAAGGGACCCTCAATGGAATCCAGCAGCGGCCCAAGAGACGGACGTTCCGGTTACGGCAAGGCGGTCGCGCTCTCCGTGGCATCGGCGGCCATAGTCGGAACGGTGGTATCGGCAATGTTTGGCAAAAAGGAATCGAAGCAGGATCGGGCGCGCCGGGAAGCGGAGGAGCGATTGGCTGCCCTCGAAGCGACGGCGAGCCAGACGCTCGATCAGTTGGCGAGCGCGGTCCAGGGGTTCCGTGACCTCGCCCGGAGCGAGGGCGAGAAGTCATCGAAGCGGGTCACCCGGTCGGCGACGAAACTGGCGGACCAGGCGGTTTCGGCGGTGAGCGACAAGGCGAAGGAACTGGAGAAGGAAGCCAGGAAGCTCAAGGTGACCGAATCGGCGCATGGGCTTGGCAACGACCTCTCCAGGCGAGCAAGCTACCTGACCCAGTTTCTGAGCGAGCGGGGGTCGGAGTTGGTCGACGAAGCGAAACACCATTCCCCGAACTGGAGGAGCAAGGCCGAGCATTCGCTCAGGGACGTCCGGGAGCGAAGCCTGAGCCTGGCGCAGACCGTTAAAGACGACAACGCGGGGCTTGGCAAGAAGGCGCACGAACTCGCGGTGGAGATTTCCGAAAGCGGCGCGCACCTGATCGCGGATGCCAGGTCGCAGGCTCCGGCGATCCGGGAGCGCGCCTCCAGGGCGGCCAGCGACGCCACAACCCTGGGATCGACCTATGCCAGCCAGGCCAGGGAGCTGGCGCCAGAGGTGCGCGACCAGGTTTCGCATCTGGCCGAGCAGATCAAGGAGAAGGCTCCCGAAATCCAGGAGAAGGCAAGCCACGCCGCCGCGCAAGTCGGTGAGAAAGCGGCCAAGGCGACCGCCCAGGCACGCGAAAAAGCTCCGGGTTTGCTGGAGTCGGCTGGACAGCAGTTGGCGACGATTCTGGAAGAGGCGCAGGAGAGCGCGAAGCCACACGTGGACGACGCCACCAAGCAGGCTCGACAGGCGACGAAGCGCATTTCGACGGAGGTCCTGCCCAATGTGCAGCACAGGGCCGCCCATCTGACCGAAGCGCTCGATGCCCAGGCGCACTCGGCCACGGACCGGATCGCTCACACGACGAGCGCCGTGGAGAAGAAGTCGAAGCAGGCGGCGGTTGCCGCGGGTGAGGGTGGAAAGAATCTTGGAGCGCTGATCGGCTGGTCAGCCGCGGCGGCGGGCATCGTGTACTACGCGTTCCTCGATGAAACGAAACGGGCGAAAGTGAAGTCCTCGGGCTCCAGAATCCTCGGCGAGGCGCGCGATGTGGTTCGCGACATTCGCGGCCAGGACGGTCAGTTCGAGTAGGCTGAATCTGTCGTCTCCAAGCGAAAGCGATACACCCGGCTGGGAAACCAGCCGGGTGTACGTGATACGGAATCCGGATAGAGAGGTCAGCCACACGCTCGCCTTCGGCGGATGGCCACACGGGCGCCGCGCCTGGGCCATCCCTAAACGGCGATCTTCGAAGGGGCGCCGTGGCAGAACTTGTACTTCTTGCCACTTCCACATGGGCAGGGTTGGTTTGGCTTCACCTTGTTCGTCTTGCGCTGCGCGGGCCGGGCGGACGTGTCCTCGGCGGCGTTCGTGCTCGTCGCGGAGGCGGTTAGACGCGTCTGGACTGGTTGCTGGGCAGCGGCGGGCTGGACGCGGTAGAGGGCTCGGACCACGTCGTGCTGGATATTCTGCTGGAGTTGGGCGTAGGCTCGATAGCCCTCGGTCTTGTAGACAACGAGGGGGTCCTTCTGGCCATACGCCTGGAGACCGACACCCTGGCGAAGGTCGTCCATGGAGGTCAGGTGGTCGACCCAAAGCTTGTCGATGACCATGAGCAGGACGTGGCGTTCGACCTTCTCCATCGAGCCATCGGGGAAACGGCTGGCGACACGCTCGAGTTCGGCGTCGGCTTCGTCGGCAAGGCGATCGACCAGGTCGTCGTGGGAGAGTCCTTCGAGTTCCTCGCCGGTGACGGTGCGGCCCGGGATGATGGCGTCGTAGGCCCGAAGCACGGCCTCAAGGTCGATGCTGCGAGCCTTCTCGTTGCTGTTGTTCTCCACGATGGACTCGATCTCATCCTCGATGAGTTCGATCACCTTCTCGTGGATGTCCTCCCCAGCGATGATCTTGCGGCGATCGTTGTAGATGACCTCACGATGGCGATTCATCACGTCGTCGTATTCAACAACGTGCTTGCGGCGGTCGAAGTTATGACCTTCGACCTTTGTCTGGGCGCTTTCGATGGACTTGGAGATGAGCCGGTGCTCGATCGGCTGATCTTCTTCCATTCCCATGCGATCCATGAGGTTCCCGACCCGCTCACTGCCGAACCGGCGCATGAGCTCGTCCTCGAGCGAGACGAAGAAGCGGGAGGAGCCGGGATCGCCCTGGCGACCGGCACGGCCGCGCAACTGGTTGTCGATGCGGCGTGATTCGTGGCGTTCGGTGCCGATGATGTGGAGGCCGCCAATATCGGCGATGCCGTCTTCTAGCTGGATGTCGGTACCGCGGCCGGCCATGTTGGTGGCGATGGTGACCGCGCCACGCTGGCCGGCCTCGGCGACGATCGCGGCCTCGCGTTCGTGGTGCTTGGCGTTCAACACGGAATGCTGGATGCCACGCTGGGTCAGCATCTGGCTGAGTTCCTCGGACTTCTCGACCGAGGTGGTGCCGACGAGGACTGGGCGGCCGATCTTCTGCAAGTCCTCGATTTCATTGACGACAGCCTGGAACTTGCCCTGCTCGGTCTTGAAGATAAGGTCGCCCGCGTCTGCGCGGATCATCTCGCGGTTGGTGGGGATGGTGACCACGGGCAGATTGTAGATGCGGAAGAACTCTTCCGACTCGGTCTCGGCGGTACCGGTCATGCCGGCGAGCTTGTCGTACATGCGGAAGTAATTCTGGAAGGTGATGGTGGCCATGGTCACGTTCTGGCGGCGGACGCGGACGTTCTCCTTGGCCTCGATCGCCTGGTGGAGACCTTCGCTGTAACGGCGGCCGACCATCATGCGGCCCGTGAATTCGTCGATGATGATGACCTCGCCATCGCGGACGATGTAATCCTTGTCGCGGAGGTAGATGGCGTGCGCGGTGAGGGCCTGCTCGAGGTAGTGGGTCAGTTCGACGTGGCGTTCGTCGTAGATGCCCTCTCCGGCGGGAATACCCGCGAGCTGCTCGACCCTGTCGATGCCCTCCTCGGTGAGGGTGGCGTTTCGGTGCTTGACGTCGATCTCGTAGTCTCGGTCCTTGCGGAGTTGCTTTACGATCTGGGCGAACTGGTAGTACCGGTCGGCGGCGTCACCGGCCGGACCGGAAATGATGAGCGGGGTGCGGGCCTCGTCGATCAGGATGTTGTCGACCTCATCGACGATGGCGTAGTTGAGATGGCTCTGGACGAGGTTGGCGGGGTCGACCACCATGTTGTCGCGGAGATAATCGAAGCCGAGTTCGTTGTTGGTGGAGTAGAGGATGTTGGCCTGGTAGGCTTCGCGACGCGGAACTGGCCGGAGTCGCTCGAGCGTTTCGTCCTCGCTGATGTGGTCGGCGTCGTAGATGTATGCGGCGTCGTGCTGGAGCACGCCAACGGAGATGCCGAGGTAGTCGTAGATTAGCCCCATGTCCTGCGCGTCGCGTTTGGCGAGATAGTCGTTTGGGGTGACGAGGTGGGCGCCTCGGCCGGAGAGGGCATTGAGGGAAAGGGCGAGCGAGGAGGTGAGGGTCTTTCCTTCACCCGTCTTCATTTCGGCGATCTTGCCTTCGTGCAGCGCGATGCCGCCCATCAGTTGGACATCGAAATGGCGCTGGCCGCGGGTGCGCTTGGCCGCCTCGCGAACGGCCGCGAAGACGTGAGGGAGAAAGTCGTCGAGATCGCCTTCCTCCTCGTATTCTTTGCGATATTCGTCCATCAGCCTGCGCAGATCGTCCCGCGAGAGCTTTTCGAACTCTGGCTCCAGTTCGTTGATTTCATTGACAATGGGATCGAGTTCCCGGAGTTCCTTATCCGGTGAGTCGCCGAGAAGGCGGGAGAAGAATGAGCGCATGGTCCGGATTCTCCAATTGAGGGGATCGACGTAGAGTCGATGTCGAGGGCATGTATGCCAATAGTGAGTATACGCCGGGCCCACAACGGCCACGGTAGGCCGAATCGGCGAGGAAGCGAGGCACGTCGTGCGAGCAGCAGGCAGGGCTGAGTTGCCGTTTCCCGATCGGGTGGCGCTGGTGGTTGCCAGGATACCCGAGGGATTCGTTACGACATATGGACGTATCGCGGCCGCGCTTGGCTCCCCGAGATCCGCAAGAATGGTGGGCTGGGCGCTCAGTGGCATGGCCGATGGGCTCGGTTTGCCCGCCCATCGCGTCGTGAACCGGCAAGGCGTTCTGTCCGGGGCGATGGCGTTTGGCGATGCCACCAGGATGCGGGATCTGCTGCTGGCGGAGGATGTGCCATTCCTGGACGACATCACCGTGGAACTGGAGGACTGCTTGTGGGATCCGGCCGACGATCCGGAACTGGCGGATCTGTTCAGGATGCCGGTTCAGCCGCCACCCGGGTGAGTTCAGCGGTTGCGGAGACCGGATCGCCGGCGCCAAGGATGGCCGAGACCACGGCGATGCCATCAGCCCCGGCCCCGAAGGCGTGGCGCGCATTGTCGGCGGTGATGCCGCCAATCGCCACTACGGGCAGGGGGCTGAGTGATCGGCGGCGGGCGAATTCCTCTGGCCCGAGGGCGGAGCCGGCGTCCGCCTTGGTGTTGGTTGCGAAGAGCGGGCCGATGCCGAGGTAGCTGGCCAGATCGTTCGACCGAAGGAGGTCCGAGTCGGATTCCGGCGAGTAGCCTATGATGAAGCCGCTTCCCGCGAGGCGGCGGGCGTCCTCCAGCGGGAGGTCGTCGACGCCGAGGTGAACGCCATCCGCGCCGCTGGCCAGGGCGAGATCGAGCCGGTCGTTAATGATGAGTGGCACGTTCGCCCCCGTTGTGATTGGCAGCAGGGCGCGAGCCAGGTCGACGATTTTGCGGTCTGTGGCGGACTTCCAGCGAATTTGCAGGCAGGTTACGCCGCCGGCGATGACCGCCCGGGACAGTTCGACTGGGTCTCGCTCGCCGATGACGGCGGGATCGAGCACCAGATAGAGCCGGATGCTGGGGGGTGAAATCACGCCCTGGCCCTGGCGCCAAGAACCGCCTGGACTTCCGGAGGCAGCGGCGTGGCGTGGTTCACGGGAGAGTGCCCCTCGCCGATGCTGTATGAGTGGATGAGCGCCGCCTCAAGGTATCGCTTGGCGAGCCGTATCGACTCGATGGGCGAGAGGCCGTGCGCCAGGAAAGCCGTGATGGCGGCCGAGAATGTGCAGCCAGTGCCGTGGGTATTCCTCGTGTCGATGCGCTTGCCTTCGATCGGAAGGAAGCTCTCTCCGTCGAAGACGAGGTCGACGGCGGGTCCATCGAGGTGGCCGCCCTTCATGATGACGTACCGGGGGCCGAGGGCGGCGATCCGGCGGGCGGCTTCCCGGATGTCATCGGGAGTGATGATGTCCATGTTCGCGAGGATCTGAGCTTCGGGGATGTTGGGTGTGACGATGGCGGCCTTGGGCAGGAGGTCGGTCTTCAAGATGTCGATGGCGTCCGGTTGAAGTAGGGGAGCGCCGGATTTGGAGACCATGACCGGATCGACCACGAGCCAACGGTGGCCCCAGGCCTCGAGCCGGTCGGCGACGTTGCCGATGATCGACTTGCCGCTGAGCATGCCGGTCTTGACCGCGTCGTAGCCGATATCCTCGGCGACGGTGTCGATCTGGGCGATGACGACTTCATCCGGGACTTCGGCGATGGCGGCGACCTCGATGGTGTTCTGGGCGGTGACGGCGGTGACGACGGATGTGCCGAAGACGCCAAGGGCGTAGAAGGTCTTGAGATCGGCCTGGATTCCCGCGCCAGCGCCGGAGTCGGACCCGGCGATCGTCATGGCAATGGGGATCGGATTTGACATGTTGGGGAAGCTCCACTGATTACTGGGTGAGCGAGTCGCTCGTCAATGCCTGAGATTGTCCCACAGGGGTGTGGGTGCAAGGGCATATACTTGCGGCGATTGATTGTGCCGTTGACGCGAGAGATGGATTGCCGATGAATGTGACGCAAGGGCTCCAGGAGATTCGAGGCCGTTTGATAGAGAACGGCGCCAACCCGAAATCGATAAAGCTGGTTGACGCGATCATGGAACGGGCGGCGTTGCCGGCGGCCCAGCAGGCGGCGGCCGGTTCGCTGCTGCAACTTGTGAGGATGCTGATGCGGACGCCGGTTTCCAATGCCGATCCGCTGGTCTACAACGACTTCGTGAAGCTGGAAGAGCAACTGGAACGCCGGTCGGAAGAGTTGCGGGCGATCCGGGAAGAAGAGGACGCGAAACCGATTCCAAAGACGAAGAAGTTCTACAAGGACCAGAAGAAGAAGGAATAGTCAGCAACTCACGTGAAACGAGTGAACGCCAGGCGAGAACCCGCCTGGCGTTCACTCGTTTCACGTGACGGATGTCCGTTAGCCAACGGCAGGCGCCAGCAGTCCGTAGGAGCCATCGCGGCGGCGGTACAGGACGTTGAGTTCGTTCTCGTCCATGTTGTGGAAGAGGAAGAAGTCATGCCCGACCAATTCCATCTGGTCGATCGCCTCGTCGACGAGCATTGGTTTCATTTCGAATCGCTTGGTTCGGACGACGGGAGTGTCGTCCAATCCATCGTCGCCGTCGGTGACCGCCTGGAGGCTTTCGCCGTAGTTCCCAAGATCGGCGGGGATGTCCGAAACGGCGTGGGCAGGAACGCCCCGCTTCTTGCGTGACTTGCGCTTGTCGGTATAGCGGCGAACCTGGGTGACGAGCTTGTCGATGACGGCATCGATCGCCTTCGCAGCCTCGGTGTCGCGCTCCTCGGCGCGGAGGACGTGGCGACCGGTTTGCAGGGTGAGTTGGGCGATGGTGACTTCGGCGCCGGTGCGGGTTTCCTCGGTGCGAAGTTCAAGCTTGGCGTCGACGACGTGATCGGCGAGCTTGTCGAGCTTGGACATCCGGCGATCGATGAACTCCCGCATGCCGGGAGTGATCTTGGTTCCATTTGAGCGGATGTGCAGTTCCATGGCCACGTCGATCCTTTCACAAATCCTCGTGTCTGCCCAAGGGTGGAGACTCGAACGCTTCGCGGGAGGGCTGGCCGGGACGGAGAGAAGTTGTTGCCACTCATCTGTTCTGGCACCCGCGGAGGGATTCGAACCCCCGACGCCCACCTTAGGACGGTGGCGCTCTATCCACTGAGCTACGCGGGCACGTACTGGCGAGTACGGCATGTGATTGTGTGGGGATGATACACCACATCGGTGGGCGGGTTGCCTGTCTGAAGGGGTGAGTTGGCTCCGGTGGCGGTTGGAGCTGGAGGGACGATTCGGTGGAAGCGAGTCATGGAGTGGCGGGCATGTGGGAGCCCGGCTATCCGAGGAACGACTTTGTGCGGAGGTCCCTCGCCCCACTCAGGATGATGGCCTCGTTTCGTGATCCAGGCGGGCGTACTGTGCGGGTTCGGACGTGAATACTGTGGTAATCATTGCGACGGCGATCACCCGCGGTGTATGCTTGCCCTCGGTCGCGGGGAGTGGCGCAGCCCGGTTAGCGCGCAGCGTTCGGGACGCTGAGGTCGGAGGTTCGAATCCTCTCTCCCCGACCAGGATGAAGCGAGAGCGGGGTGGCGATTCGCCACTCCGTTTCTTGTTGTGCAGGGTTATGGTTTAGGCGACCTCGAGTCGAGGAAGTAGGGGCTGGGCGGCGGATAGTACTGGCGGTGTCGCTCGGCGAGCTTGCCGATCTGTTCCTTCACCGAGTCGAGCGTTTCGGCGTCGTTGTCGATCAGGGCCATCTTGAGGGTGGAATCGAGCTGGCGCATGAGGAACGTGTAGCGTTCCTTGCCGAGCTTCATGAGCATTTCCTCGGACTCGCGGTGAATCTGTCCGGGGAACTGTTCGGGGCGGCCCTCCAGCGATTCGAGCAGGCTGTCGGCATGATTGGCGAGTTCGTCGTCGAGGGCGACAACGATCTGTTCGGGAGTGAGGCCGGCAACCGAGTCGTCCTGGAGAATGCGTACGAGTTCGCGGTTGCGGATGTCGGCGATTTCCTCGACGGGCATGCGGGCGACGACATCGCGGGTGAGATCCGGATGCTTCAGGAACAGCGCGACGACGTAGTCCTCGGTGGTGCGACGGGCCACGCGCTGGACGGCTTCCGGCGTAACGCCGTGGCGCTGGGCGGAGGGCCGGCGGCCGATGTTGGATTTTCGGACCTCGGCGAGGACGAGCCGATCCTCGAGGCCCAGCTTCCGGGCGAGCAGGGAGATGTAGTGGCCCTGGACGATGCGGTCAGGAATCTGCTGCAGGAGCGGCGCTATCTGGCTGACGATTTCTGATTTCTGGCGGGCGTTGGAGAGGTCGACCGGGGCCACCAGCGTGTCGATGGTGAAATCCATGAACGGCTTCGCCGACGCGACGATTCCGGGCCAGGCTTCGGGGGATTTGCGGATGAGTTCGTCCGGGTCCTTGCCGGAGGGGAGCTGGACGACCGCGATCTCGGTCTTGAGCTTGCGTTCGAAGCGGATGATGCCGGTGGCGTCCGGAACGGGCCGCACGTCGGCGTCGAGCGCGTCGCGCATGGTTTCGATGCCGCGGATGGCCGCCATTTGGCCGGCGGCGTCGGCGTCGAGCGCGAGGACGATGCGGTCGGCGCCACGCTTGACGGCCTGGACCTGCGATTCGGTGAGGGCGGTGCCCATTGAGGCGACGACGTTTTCGTGGCCGAACTGGTGGGCCGTGATGCAATCCATGTAGCCCTCGACGATGACGACTTCGCCAGCCTTGCGAATCGGTTCGCGGGCCAGGTCGAGGGCGTAGACGACGGTGCTCTTGTCGAAGACGGGTGTCTGGGGCGAGTTGAGGTACTTGGGGATGCCGTCGCCCATGGCCCGGCCGCCGAAGCCGATCACGTTCCCGTCGCGGTCGCGGATGGGGAACATGAGGCGATTGCGGAACCGGTCGTAGTGGCCGCCGCTGTCGCGCTCCTGGGCAAGGCCGGCCTCGAAGACGACTTCGGCGGGTATCTCGCGGGACGCGAGGAAGTTCAGCAGCGCGTCCCAGGACTCCGGCGCGAAACCGAGCTTGAAGCGGTCGACCATGGCATCGGAAAGGCCGCGTTCGGCGACTACCCGCCGGCCCGGTTCACCCTGGCGGGCGTTCGTCAGGATGTGATGGAAAAAGGTGGCGGCGAGTTCGTTAACCTCGATCAGCCGGTTGCGCTGGGCTTCGTGCTCGGGTGGCGGCGGGGCGGCCAGGTCCAGAGTGACACCCGCGCGGGCCGCGAGGTCCTTGAGGGCGTCGCGGAACTCGATGTTCTCGACCAGCATGTAGAACGCGAAGAGATCGCCGCCCTTGCCGCAGCCGAAGCAGTGGAAGTTCTGCGAGTCGGGGAAGACGATGAAGGACGGGGTTTTCTCCTGATGGAAGGGGCAGAGGCCCTTGTGGTTGCGGCCCGCCTTCTTGAGCGAGGGGACGTAGGACTGGACCAGATCGACGATATCGATTCGGTCGCGGATTTCGGCGACTGCGTCTCGGGCCATGGGTGTATCCGATGCGTTACGGGGCGAGAAACCGGGGAATGTAGAGACGTTCGAACAACTCTACCGCGTACCGGTCGGTCATGGAGGCGATGAAGTCGGTGACCTGGCGTTCGGGCGGGTCGCCGGCGGCGGCGATGGTCACCGATTCGGGAATCTCGTTTCGGTGCGTCATGAAGTGGTCGAAGAGGGTGGTCACCATGCCCTGGACGCGGAGCGTTTCGGGCCGGGCGTTGATCGGATCGTAGACGCGCTCGTAGAGGAAGTTCCGAAGCACATTGGAGGCGTCCAGGATGGCCTGGGACATGGCGATGGCGCCTGGAGCTTCCGAAGCGTTCGAATTGGCGACGATATCCGTGACCATGGTGTCGATCCGGATCGAGTGTCGATCACCGAGCAGCGTGAGGACGTCGTCCGGCACGTCGGATGTCGCGATTTCGCCGGCCCGGATGGCGTCGTCGAGATCGTGGTTCAGGTAGGCGACGCCGTCGGCGATCTTGAGGACCTGGCCCTCGAGGGTGGCTGGGGCGCCTGCCATTTCTCCGGTGAGCGACGAGCGGGACTTGGAGTGGCGGAGTATCCCATCGCGGACCGCTTCGGTGAGATTCAGGCCAGCGCCCTCCTTCTCCAGCTTGTCGACGATGCGGAGGCTTTGCTCGTTGTGGCGAAAGCCGGGAATGATCGTGGCGATGGCGCGTTCGCCAGCGTGGCCGAAGGGCGTGTGGCCGAGATCGTGACCCATGCCGATCGCTTCGATCAGGTCCTCGTTCAGGCCAAGGGCCCGGCCGATGGTGCGGGCGATCTGGGCGACCTCCAACGTGTGGGTGAGGCGGGTGCGCACATGATCGCCGGCCGGACCGATGAAGACCTGGGTCTTGTGCATCAAACGCCGGAATGACTTCGAGTGGATGATGCGGTCGCGGTCGCGCTGGAAGGGCGTACGCAGCGTGGAAAATGGCTCTTCGACACGGCGCGTCGCGGTCCGGCTTCGCGTGGCGAGCGGGGAGAGGAACAGATCCTCTCGGACATAGAGGTCGATGGGCGGAACCGAAGCGCTCATTCGACGACATCCATTTTGGCGAGGCTGGCCATGAGGCGTTTGGAGCCGACGCGGATGAACTGGACGACGACCTCGGAATCGTCGCGCCGGGGCAGGACTTCGATCACCTGACCCTCGCCGAACTTGGGATGGAAGACCTTCTGGCCCGATTCGTAATTGGGGACGACCGGTTTCTCAGGGATGACATCGGAGAGACCATCGCGGGTGGAGGTTGTGACCTGGGTAGCCAGGCGGCCGCGACTGACCCCGGAGAGACGTCCGGCGCCGGATTGCGCGCGGCCGACGCGGACGCGCTCCGAGCGTTGGATGGTTTCGGCGGGGATGGCGTCCAGGAAGCGGGACGGCACGCCAGACTGATAGCGGCCGTACGTCATGCGACTGGCGGCATAGGTAAGGTAGAGGAGTCTCTCGGCGCGAGTGACGCCCACGTAGAACAGGCGGCGCTCCTCTTCGAGGGCGGTCTTGTCGAATGCCTCTGACTCGATGGCGCGGCTGATTGGAAGCAGTCCTTCTTCGATACCGGCAATGAATACGACGGGGAACTCCAGGCCCTTCGCGGAGTGAAGGGTAATGAGCGTGACCTGTCCCTTCTGGTCGTCGGTCATGGAGTCGACATCGGCGATGAGCGAGACCTGTTCGAGATAGGCGGTGAGGGCTTCGGATGGATCGACGGCCTCGTACCGTTCGAGGTCGGCCCGGAGTTCAAGGAGGTTGGCCCAACGTTCCAGGTCTTCCTCGGACGAGTTGAGGGAGTCGCGGTAGCCTGTCTGGTCGACGACGGCATCGAACAGTTCGGCGAGGCTGGCGGTGGTGGCGCGCTCGCGAAGGGTGGCGAGCGACTTTCCGATGCGTTCGGCGGCGGTTCGCCCTGGACCGGAGAAGGCTGGCGGCTCGACTGGGTTGGCATTGATGCCGGGCGCCAGGGCGAGGAACGCATCGACGATGGGAAGGTTCCGCCTGGATGCCCACTCTTCGGCGACCTCCTGGGCCCTGGGGCCGAACCCGCGGCCGAGCGGCAGGTTCGAGATGACGCGCTCGAAGCTGATGCGGTCGTACGGGTTGTGAAGCAGGCGGAGAACGGCGAGGACGTCCTTGACTTCCTTGCGCTCGTAGAAGCGGACACCGCCGACGATGCGATAGGGGATGTCGGTGATGCGGAAGGCTTCCTCGATCACGCGGCTCTGGGCGGTGGTGCGGTACATGATGGCGATATCGTCGCCCTTGTTGCGCCCAGTCGAGATGAGGCGGCGGATCTCGGAAACGATGAACTGGGCCTCGTGATGCTGGTCGGCGAGTTCGCGCAAGGATATCGGATCGCCATCAGGGTTGTCGGTCCGGATGGTGCGCTCGATGCGCTGGCTATTGTCGCGAATGAGGCGATCGGCGGCCCTGACGATGTGGCGGGTGGACCGGTAGTTGGTTTCAAGGTGGATTTCGGTGGTCGCGGGGAAGTCGTCCTTGAAGTTGAGGATGTTGGTGATGTCGGCCTGCCGCCAGCCATAGATCGACTGGTCGGGGTCGCCGACGACGAAGAGGTTGTTCCAGTGACCGGCGAGGGCGGTAACGAGGACGTACTGGACCTTGTTGGTGTCCTGGTATTCATCGACCAGGATGTAGCGGAATTGCTGTTGGTAGCGCTGAAGGAGGCGTTCGTCTTCATCGAAAAGCCGCAGGGGCAGGCCGAGGAGGTCGTCGAAGTCGACCGCGTTCGCGACGCGGAGTTCGCGCTCGTATTCGCGATAGACGCGGACAACGATCTCATCGTCGTGCGTGGCTGCCTCATTCGCGAGTTCATCGGGCGTGAGCAGGATGCTCTTGGCCCGGGAGATGCCAGAGAGCATGCGGCGCGGGGCGAACTGCTTGGGATCGAGGTTGAGGGTCTTGAGGGCGTTGCGGACCACATCGACCTGGTCCCCGCCGTCATAGATGAGAAAATTGGGCAGCAGTCCGATCCGGTCGGCGACCAGGCCAGGATTCTGGCGGAGAATGCGGACGCCGAAGGAGTGGAAGGTGCCCATGACGAGGCCATTGGCGGTGTTCTGGCCGGTGAGGCGATCGATGCGGGCGCGCATCTCGCCGGCGGCTTTGTTCGTGAACGTGACGGCCAGAATCTGGCTGGGGCTGACGTCCAACGCCTCGATCAACCAGGCGATGCGGTGGGTGAGGACGCGGGTCTTGCCCGAGCCAGGACCGGCGACGACGAGCACGGGGCCTTCGGTGGTGGTCACGGCGCGTTGCTGTTCGGGGTTGAGGCCTTCGAGCAGGCGAGATGGTTCGGTCAACATAAGAGGTCTGGCTGTCCTGGTTGGCTGGTGGAGGAGGCGCGCTCCGGAGACGGCGTTCCAGAGCGATCTGCCGTCGAGTGGATTCGCATCGAGTGTATCACCCGGGTGCATGCGGACCGGCCCGCCTGGGTACCGGTCACGGAGTCGGACAAATGGCGAGGTAGAGGGATTCTCGTGCGGGCGGTTCCGGGTGATACTATTCGTACACGGGGGCGTCATCAATGATTGACGCGCACCGCACCCATCGGAACCGCGTTGCCGGTTCCCGATTCCGTGATCGACATTCCGTTTCCTGATTTCAGATATCACCTCCAAGGAGCTATGGCTTGACCAGTGCTGAGCATCCGTGGCGTGAAGTTGCGTTGAGCGACGCCGAGTATTCCCAGATACTCGAATTGCTTGGCCGAACCCCAACGCCGGTGGAATTGGGCATGTTTGGCGCGATGTGGAGCGAGCATTGCGGGTACAAGCACTCGCGACCGCTCCTCAAGCAACTTCCGACCGATGCGCCGTGGGTGCTTCAGGGGCCGGGCGAGAACGCGGGCGCGGTGGACCTCGGCAACGGGATGGCGGCGGTGTTCAAGGTGGAGTCACACAACCATCCGAGCGCAGTGGAGCCATACGAGGGCGCGGCGACTGGCGTCGGCGGCATCGTGCGCGACATCTTCACGATGAATGCGCGGCCGGTGGCGCTGCTCAACGCGCTCCGGTTCGGATCGCTGGACGAGCCACGCAACCGGTACCTCTTCAACAACGTCGTGGCCGGTATCGGTGGCTACGGCAACTGCCTTGGCATCCCGACGGTAGGCGGCGAGATCGCGTTCGATGATAGCTACAGCGGAAACCCGATCGTCAACGCGATGTGCGTGGGGCTCGTGAAGTCCGATGGGATCGTGCGAGCGAAAGCCAGTGGGGTCGGCAACATCATCGTGCTGATCGGGGCGGAGACGGGGCGAGACGGGTTGCACGGCGCGACATTCGCGTCGGTCGACGATCCGGAAGCGTCGCACCGGGGCGTGGTGCAGGTCGGCAACCCGTTCCTCGAAAAGCAACTGATGGAAGCCTGTCTCGAGTTGCTCCAGGGCGATGCCGTGGTGGCGATGCAGGACCTGGGAGCGGCGGGCCTGACCAGTTCGATCGTCGAATGCGCCAGCCGTGGCGGCGTGGGCATCGATGTCGATGTGGCGCGTGTACCGCGCCGCGAGACCGGAATGACGGCGTACGAGGTAATGCTTAGCGAGAGCCAGGAACGAATGGTGCTGGTCGCGCCGCCGGACCGGTTCGACGAGATCTCGGAGGTGCTCGACCGGTGGTCACTCAGTTCCGCGCTGATCGGGCATATCACGGACGACGGCCAGGTTCGGATTCGCGACGGCGAAGAGGTTCACGTCGATGTGCCGGTGACGTACTTCATTGACGAGTGTCCGACGTACGAAATCGATTCGGTTGAACCATACGAGGCGCGGGAACGCCGGTATATCGACCTTAACGAGATTCGCGATGTAGCGGAGGCGGAGATCGGGGAGGTACTGCTGAAGCTGCTCCACTCGCCAAACCTCGGTAGCCGGCGCCAGGTGTGGGAACAGTACGACCACACGATCATGACGAATACCGTCAAGGGGCCGGGCGAGGCCGACGCGGCGGTGTTGCGGATCAAGGGCGAGACGATTGGGATCGCGATCAGCATGGATTGCAACTCGCGCTACTGCGAGCTCGATCCGTATCTGGGCGCGCAGCACGCGATCGTCGAGTCGACGCGGAATGTCAGCAGTGTCGGTGGGCGGCCCCTGGGCCTGACGAACTGCCTCAACTTCGGTAACCCAGAGCGTTCGCCGGCGAACTGGCAGCTCTCACGTGCCGTGGCCGGGATGGCCGATGCCTGCAACGAACTTGGCGTGCCGATCGTGAGCGGGAACGTCAGCCTGTACAACGAAACCGAGGGCAGCCCAATTCAGCCGACGCCGATGGTTGGGTGCGTGGGGGTGGTCGATGACGTGCCAGGCGCCGCGGGCATCGCGTGGAACGATGGCGATGACATCTTCCTACTGGGCGATGCCGCGCCTTCGATCGGGGCGAGCGACTACCTGTCGACCATTCACGGCCAGGATGCCGGAGCCCCGCCGGCGATCGACTTCGAGCAGGAGCGACGATTGCAGCACTTCCTGCGGGCGCTGGTGACCACCGGAAGCGTGAGTGGCATACACGACGTGTCGGGTGGCGGCCTGGGAGTGGCGCTGGCTGAACTCGCGAGCCAGACGGGAATTGGCGCGACGGTGGAGATGACGACAGAGGACCGGCGCACGGATGCGCGCTGGTTCGGCGAAAGCGCCAGCCGGGCGGTGGTGGCCGCGGCGCCCAGCCAGCGTTCGTCAATCGAGAACGTGGCGTTGTCCGCTGGCGTAACGGCGATCAGGATCGGAACGGTTGGCGGAGCCTCGCTGACGTTCGACCAGGCTCGCCCGGTGAGTGTTGAAGCGATCCAGGCCGCCAGGGCGGGCGGCCTGGCGGTTGCCAGCGATGTCGTTGGCAATGTCGTCGAGTAAATCGCCAGATCAGTTTTCAAGTCCGGGAGGCCATTCATTCATGCTCTATTCCAACCCACTGCCTCCGTACGAACGACTGGACGAGATGGACAAGCCGCGCGAGGAGTGCGGGGTGTTCGGCGTGTTCGCGCCAGGCGAGGATGTGGCCCGGATCACCTTCTTCGCGCTGTATGCCTTGCAGCATCGCGGACAGGAAAGCGCCGGGATCGCGACCTCGGACGGTCAGGTGCTGGCGAGCCACACGAGCCTCGGGCTCGTGTCGCAAGGGTTCGATGAGCAGGATCTCACCCATCTACCGGGGCACATCGCGATTGGCCACACGCGGTATTCCACCGCGGGTTCAAACAGCGAGTGCAACGCGGGCCCGATGCGGGTTCAGAGCGATCTCGGGGAGCTTTCGATTTCCCATAACGGGAACCTGACGAACGCTCTCGCCCTGAAACTGGAACTTGAGCGAGAGGGCCAGACGTTCGTCTCCTCCACGGATAGCGAGATCCTGGCACGGGTGATCGCGCTGGCGCCGGGCCTGACAGTCGCGGAGAAGATTCGCAACGCCATGCCCCGGATGGTGGGTGCGTTCAGCCTGGCGGTGCTGGCTGGAGACCGGTTGTACGCGGTGCGCGACCCGCTGGGTGTTCGGCCGTTGTGCCTTGGCAAGCTGGGCGAGCATTGGGTGATCGCTTCGGAATCGGCGGCGCTGATGACGATTGGCGCGCGGTACGAGCGGGAGGTCGACCCGGGCGAGATCGTGGAAATCAGTGCCGATGGACTGACCAGCCATGGCACGGGTATCCCTGAGCACCACGCCTTGTGCCTGTTCGAGTTGATCTACTTCGCGCGGCCGGACAGCGAAATCATGGGAGACCGGCTCCATATGATGCGGCAGCGGATGGGCGCGGAACTGGCGCGGGAGACGCCCGTGGACGGCGATGTGGTGATTGGTCTTCCTGATTCCGCTACGCCGGCGGCGATTGGATACGCGCGGCACTCCGGCATCCCGTACCAGGAGGCGCTCATCAAGAACCGCTATATCGGCAGGACGTTCATCCAGCCGGACCAGAGGCTTCGCTCGACCGGGGTGTCGCTGAAGTTCAACGTGCTGCCGGAAGCCGTCGAGGGCAAGCGGGTGATCCTGGTTGACGATACGATTGTACGCGGGACGACGAGCGGGCCGGTGGTGAACCTGATCCGGCAGGCGGGAGCGAAGGAAGTGCACATGCGGGTGCATGCGCCACCGATGATCTGGCCGTGCTACCTTGGTGTGGATTTGGCGAAGAAGGAAGAGTTGATCGCGGCGCGGATGACGGTGCCGGAGATTGGGCGGCACATCGGGGCCGACAGCATCGGCTATCTTTCGCTGGATGGGTTGTTCCGGGCGATTGGCAAGGGGCGGCAGGGCTTCTGCACTGGATGCCTGACTGGAAACTACCCGGTTCCTACATACACCGAGTCCGGGAAGCTTGCACTCGAACGTGCGTGATCGAACAAAGGGGAAAGCGTGTCCAACCAGGGTGAGGAATTGAAACAGACCGCGCTGACCGAACGCCACAAGGCGCTGGGGGCACGGATGGTGCCGTTCGCCGGGTGGGAGATGCCCGTGCAGTACGAGGGCATCCTGGCCGAGCACAAGGCGGTGCGGGAGGCCGCCGGTCTCTTCGACCTTGGTCACATGGGGCAAGTGGAAATCTCGGGGCCGGACGCGCTTGCGTTCCTCCAGTATTCCACGACGAACGATGTGAGTGGACTGGAGCCGGGTCAGGCGAAGTACGGAATGCTCCCGAACGACAACGGCGGCGTTGTCGATGACATCATCGTGTACCGGAATCCCGAAGGCATTGATGGGTACATGGTGTGCGTGAATGCGTCGAACAAGGACAAGGATGTTGCCCGCTGGAACGAAGTGGCGGCGCGGCGGACTGATCTCGACGTGACGATCATCGATCGGTCACCGGAACTGGGGATGATCGCGATTCAAGGGCCGAATGCCGTCGCGATAGCAAAGCGTATCACCGACGACGAGATCGGCGGGATCGATTACTTCTCCTGGAAAATCGCGACTGTCGTGGGAGTGGAAACGTACGTGGCCCGCACCGGGTACACCGGCGAGGACGGGTACGAGTTCTACGCAGCGAAGGACGAAGTCGCGAAGATCTGGGACGCATTGCTGGAAGCGGGCAAGGACGACGGCCTGGTGCCGGTGGGGCTCGGGGCGCGGGATACGCTGCGGCTCGAAGCTCGAATGCCGCTCTATGGTCAGGAGCTCGCCGACGATATCAGCCCGTACGAGGCGGGACTCGGATGGGCCGTAAATCTGAAGAAGGGTGATTTCACGGGCCGGGAGCACATGGAGCGGGTGAAGACCGAGGGGCCAAAACGCAAGGCTGTCGGATTCGTGACGACCGGACGCACAGGAGCACCGCGAACCCATTCGGTCGTGCAAGTCGATGGCAAGGTGGTGGGCGAGGTCACGAGCGGCACATTCTCCCCGACATTGCAGCAAAACATCGGCCTGGCGCTGATCGACAAGGATGCGGCTGGCATTGGCAAGCCACTTCAGATTATTGTCAGAGGTAAGCCGGTAGACGCGGTGCAGGTGAAAACTCCGTTCTACAAGCGGGAATCTTAGCCGGAAACACGCGGCCAGCAGGCCAGAATTCACTTTTTGACTTGCCGGTATTGCCGGCGAAAGGGAACCAACATGAGCGCACCGAAGAACCTGAAATTCACCAAGACTCACGAGTGGGTGCTTGTCGAAGATGATGTCGTGACGGTTGGCATCGCCGACTATGCCCAGCAGGAACTCGGTGACATTACGTACCTTGAATTGCCGGACGTGGGCGACAGCGTGAGTGCCGGTGAGGCGTTCGGGGTGGTGGAATCGGTCAAGGCCGCTTCTGACATCTACTCGCCACTTGACGGTGAGGTGCTGGAACGCAATGATGGCGCGGTCGATTCGCCCGAGGTTATCAATGCCTCTCCGTATGGAGACGCATGGTTGTTGAGGCTAAAGATTTCGGACCCATCGCAGGTCGATGCCCTGATGGACCCGGACACGTACGACCAGTACGCCGCCGAGGCATCGCACTAGTACCGTTTTCGCATCCTTGAGCGCCGGCCAGCGGCGCTCTTTCCCCGCGCGCCACACCGTACGCTTGCCAGCCCGAGGAATCTCAACCAGCCATGACGTTCAATCCACATACCACCGAAGATCGCAGGGAAATGCTCGACGCCATTGGAGTCGAGTCGGTATCCGACCTGTTCACGCCGGTACCGGAGAAGTACAGGTTTCCCAACCTCGACCTGCCGCGATCGCTGACGGAGATGGAGGCGGCGCTGCGAATGGAGCAACTCGCCAACAGGAATGTTGTCGCGGCTCCCGAGGACATTTACCTGGGTGTTGGCTCGTACCAGCATTACGTTCCGGCCGCCGTGGGGCAAATCCTCGCGCGCGGAGAGTTCTACACCGCATACACGCCGTACCAGCCGGAAGTGGCCCAGGGGACATTGCAGGTCATCTACGAGTTTCAGTCGATGGTGGCGGAATTGCTGGGAACCGAGGTCGCCAATGCGTCGATGTACGACGGGGCGACGGCGATGGCCGAGGGCGCGCTGATCGCGGTTTCGTCGAGCAAGAAGCGTGACAGGATCGTGGTTTCCAACACGGTGCATCCGGCGTACAGGCGTGTGCTGCGAACGTATGTGGAAGAGGCCGGGATTTCGGTTGACGACGCCGGAGCCGCCGGCACCTTCGTGACGACGGTCGACGATATCGCCGCGCTTCTGGCTGACGATGTCGCGGCCGTGGTGATCCAGTATCCGAACTTTTTCGGGGCGATCGAGGATGTGGCGGCGATCGCGGAGGCAGTCCAGGCGGCGGGCGCGCAACTGGTGGTGAGCACGTCACCGGTTCCGCTCGGGCTGCTGAAGTCCCCGGGCGAGCTTGGAGCCGATATCGTGACCGCCGAAGGGCAGTCGCTGGGCGTGGCGCAGAGCTATGGCGGGCCGTATGTCGGCCTGCTCGGGACGCGACAGAAGAACGTGCGGCAGATGCCGGGCCGGATCGCCGGGATCACCACCGACTCGGAAGGCAAGCGCGGGTATGTGCTGACGCTCCAGACGCGGGAGCAGCACATCCGGCGAGAGAAGGCGACGAGCAACATCTGCACGAACCAGGGACTGATGGCGACCGCGGCGACGGTGTACATGTCGACGTTGGGGCCGGAAGGATTCCGGGAGGTGGCGACCGCGTCCTATCAGAACGCTCACTACCTGGCGAATGAACTCGGTAAGCTGCCTGGGTTCGAGCTGGCATACGAGCAGCCGTTCTTCAACGAATTCACGATCAAGGTCCCAGGATCGGCGGCGGCGCTGAACGAGCGATTGCTGACGGCCGGAATTCTCGGCGGCTACGATGCCGGGCGGGACGACCCGGCGCTGGGAGACTACCTGGTGCTGGCGGCGACGGAACTCAACACGCGAGAGGGCATCGACCGGTTCGTGGCGATTGCCGGGGAAGCAGGAAGCCAGGCGGGCTGAGCTGGCTGAGGATGCGCTGGCGGGAGTTGCTATACTTCCGCCAGCATTCCTCGGTTACGTCTCCTTCCTCCCGCTGGCAGGGCATCCTGCACGACATCGATCATCAAATGGAGTTGCAGTGGCCAAGCCCATCGTCGCCATCGTCGGTCGCCCGAACGTGGGGAAATCCACATTGTTCAACCGCCTCATCGGGGAACGCCGGGCCATCGTACAAAACGAGCCCGGCACTACCCGCGACCGCGTCTACGGCGCGGCCGAATGGGTTGGCGTCGAGTTCACCGTGATCGACACGGGCGGATTGATGGATGAGGACGAGGTCGGCGCCAAGCCGGAGGACACCGAGACCTACATCGCCCAGCAGACCCGTTCGCAGGCTTCGGCCGCCATCACCGAGGCCGACGTTATTGTGTTCATGGTGGATACGATGGCGGGACCGACGGCCGGTGACATGGAAATCGCGGACATGCTGCGGCGGGCGGACAAGCCTACGATTCTGGCATCGAACAAGGCGGACAGTGTCAATCGACGGGACCTGGTGTTCGAGTTTTACAACCTCGGGCTTGGCGAGCCGATCGGGATCTCCGCCTATCATGGCAATGGGACTGGGGACCTGCTCGACAAGGTCGTCGAAAATCTGCCGGACGCCGAAGAGGAAGAGGAGACGGAAGGCCCGAAGATTGCCATCGTCGGCCGGCCGAACGTCGGCAAGAGCCGGTTGCTCAACGCCCTGCTCGGGCAGGAGCGATCGATTGTCAGCGACCAACCAGGGACGACGCGCGACAGCCTGGACACCTTAATCGAGTGGGAAGGCGAGCCGATCACTCTGATCGATACGGCGGGCATTCGCCGCAGAGGGCGAGTCGAGCACGGGATCGAGCGCGTGAGCGTAATGCGGTCGATGCGAGCGATTGACCGGGCCGATGTCGTACTGCTGCTGATCGACGCGACCGAGGAATTCACGGCGCAAGACCTGCATATCGCGGGCTACGTCGAAGAGCAGAAGAAGGGCCTGATCGTCGTCGTGAACAAGTGGGACCTGATCGAGAAGGATTCCCACACGATGGAGGACTACCGGGCCAAGGCCGCTCGCCAGCTCGATTTCATGTCCTATGCGCCGGTGGTGTTCATCTCGGCGAAGCTGGGGCTGCGGGTGGGGCAGACGCTGGATGCTGCCCTGGCGGTAATCGAGGAACGTGACAAGCGGGTGAGTACGGCGCAATTGAACAAGGTGCTGAAGGACGCGGTCGCCAAGCATCAGCCTCCATCCCGGCCCGGCAAGTGGGTGAAGTTCTTTTACGCGACCCAGGCGGACACCTCGCCGCCAACGTTCCTCTTCTTCTGCAACGATCCGAAGGCGATCCACTTTTCCTACCGGCGCTACCTGGAGAACGAACTGCGAGACGCGTTCGGATTCAGTGGGACGCCACTCCGCCTGTCGTTCCGGAGCCGCCGAGAACTGGACTAGCGTATGTCCGTGATCGATCCCTTCCTGATTGCCATTGCATACCTGATCGGCGCGGTGCCGTGGGGACTCGTGCTTGGCAAGCTCAACGGTGTCGATGTCCGCAATCACGGCAGTGGCGGAACTGGGGCCACGAATACCCTTCGACTGCTTGGCTGGAAGGTTGCGCTTTCGGTATTCCTCCTCGATTTCGCCAAGGGACTGCTGCCAGTGCTGGCGGCGCGCTGGCTGGATGCGCCGGATTGGGTTGTCGCCCTGGTGGCCGTGGCGACGGTGGCCGGGCACTGCTGGTCACCCTTCATCGGGTTCAAGGGCGGCAAGGGGATGGCTACCGGGGGCGGGGCGGCGGTTGCGCTGGCCTGGTGGCTCGTGCTCCTGTTGCCGCCGATGATCCTGATCGTGGCGCTCACGCGTTACGTGTCACTGGCTTCCCTGTTGGTGGCGATCGTTGGGCCGCTAATCGCGCTGGGCGTTTCCTGGCGAGGTGACCTGCCGTGGAGCTGGTCGCTCGCGATTTGCGCGATAGCGGGCATCATCGTGTACCAGCACCGGTCCAACATCAACCGGTTGATGACCGGAACCGAGCGAAAATTCGGCAATCGCGAAGTGGCGGAGCCAGGAACCGCGGGGTGAGGGGCGCTGGCATGGTGGGGCGGGAAGGCGACCGCACGCCTGACCCTGCCGCTCGTTACTTCTCGTACCCGTTAGGATGGGCCACGGTCCATTCCCAGTGGGAGCCGATCATTGCGTCGAGGGTGGAGTGGACTGGATTCCAGCCGAGGACCGTACGCGCGCGCGTGGAGTCGGCGATGAGGGCGGGCGGGTCTCCGGGACGGCGGGGGCCGGTCACCGTCGGTAGTCGCCGGTCGGTGGTGAGTTCCACGGCCTCGACTATTTGAGAGACGGAAAAGCCGGATGTGGTGCCAAGGTTGAAGACTCCGAGGCTATCATCCAGCTTCTCCAGGGCGAGGATGTGCGCTTCGACAAGGTCGACTACATGGACATAATCGCGAACCGCCGTGCCATCGGCCGTCGCGTAGTCCGTCCCGAAGACGGTGAATTGTTCCCGCTTGCCGGTGAGTGCTTCCACGGCGACCGGGATAATGTGGGTTTCCGGGCGGTGGTCCTCGCCGAGCGATTTATACGAGCCAGCGACATTGAAGTAGCGGAAAATCGCGTAATTGATCTCGTAGCGCTGTCCGTAGTCGGCGAGAATGCGTTCGACCATCAGCTTGGACGCCCCGTAGGGATTGATCGGGATGGTGGGGGAGTCCTCGAGGATCGGTAGTGTCTGGGGCTCGCCATAGACGGCGGCGGTCGACGAGAAGACAAACCGGCGAATCCCGGCGTCGCGAACCGCGTCGAGCAGGTTGAGCCCTCCCACGATGTTGGTGCGGTAGTACTCGGCGGGCATCTCCACGCTCTCGGGGACGAGGTGCAGCGCGGCGAAGTGGAGGACCGCGTCGGCGCCAGATGAACGCACGGCCTCCAGGGTGGCATCGGGATCGCGCAGGTCGCAGGAGATGAAGTCCGCGCCAGGCGTGATCGCATCGGCGTGGCCGCGCTGGAGGTTGTCCAGGGCCACCACATCGAAGCCGCGTTCGAGCAGCCGGGCCACGGCAACGCTGCCGATATATCCTGCTCCGCCGGTTACCAGAACTCGCATGTTCGTCCTTCCGTGGCCGTGGTGACGTGCCTTTCAAGAGGCGGTCTCAAACAGCCGCCATGGTACACTCTGGCGGTGTTCTCGCGCTCGCGACGTGACCTTTTTTCGTGAGTTCCACGCACGATTCAACCTTTCAACCAATAGCAGAAATCGAGGAATCCGATGTCCACTCTGACCCAGGATGTGCTGGCGAACGCCGACCCAGCGGTTGCCGCGGCGATTGGCCGCGAACGACGCCGCCAGGCGGACGCCATCGAACTGATTGCCTCGGAGAACTACGTGAGCGAGGCTGTTCTGGAAGCGGTCGGCACGGTTCTCACCAACAAGTATGCCGAAGGGCTTCCGGGCAAGCGTTACTATGGCGGCTGTGAGTTCGTGGACGAGGTCGAGAACCTGGCGATCGACCGGGCGAAGGAGCTGTTCGGCGCCGAGCATGCGAACGTGCAGCCGCATTCCGGCGCGAGCGCGAACATCGCGGCCTATTTCTCGCTGCTGAACCCGGGTGACAGGATTCTAGGGCTCAACCTCTCCGAGGGTGGTCACCTGACCCACGGCAAGGATGTGAACTTCTCGGGCCGGTTCTTCGAGGCGCACTTCTATGGCGTCAACCAGGAGACCGGGCTGATCGACTACGACAAGGTGCTTGAGACGGCCAAGGAAGTTCGGCCCCAGGCCATCATCTCCGGCGCCAGCGCGTACAGCAGGACAATCGACTTCAAAAGGTTCCGCGAGATCGCCGATGAGGTTGGCGCGTACCTGTTCGCCGACATCGCGCACATCGCTGGGTTGATCGCCGGTGGGCAGCACCCGACTTCAATTGGACACGCGCACATCACGACTTCGACCGCGCACAAGACGCTGCGTGGGCCGCGGTCGGGCTTCATCATGACCAGCGAGGAATTCGGCAAGGGCGTGGACAAAACGGTGTTCCCTGGAATGCAGGGGGGGCCGCTGATGCACGTAATCGCCGGCAAGGCCGTTGCCTTCGGCGAGGCGCTCCAGCCCGCATTCAAGGACTATGCCCGGCAGGTGGTGGAGAACGCGCGCGCAATGGCCAATGCGTTCGTGGAGGGGGGCATCAATGTGGTTTCGGGCGGCACCGACAATCACCTGATGCTGGTGGACGTTGGATCGATTGGGATCAGTGGCCGGAAGGCGGAACGGGTGCTGGATTCGGTTGGGATTTCGACCAACCGGAACACGATTCCGGGCGAAACCCGCTCGGCGATGCAGGCGAGTGGAATCCGGGTTGGCACGGCGGCGGTGACGACCCGCGGGTTCGGCGTCGACGACTGCGTGGCGGTGGCCGACATGATCTCGCGCGTGCTGCGGGCACCCGAGGACGAAGCGATCCTGAAGGCTGTGGCCTATGACGTGAAGGAGCTGACGTCAGGATTCCCGGTGCCGGGAATCGATCGGGCATCATTGCCGCTGGAAGGCGCTTCGGTCTAGCGAAGTCATGCAAACCGGGCGGGGATGATTCCCCGCCCGGTGTTTTCATCTCCGCCCGTTTGTTGTGGGCTGGAGAGCGACGTTTTATTGCAGGAGCACTTCGAATCGTAGCCGATCGTCATCGGAGGAACCACGGCGGTCGACGAATCCAATCACCATCGAGATGAGGTGAAGGGCATACTTTCCAAGGAAGGCTCCGAGGACGAACCCGGCGAGCCCACCCATGGTGGCCCCAATGGAAAAGGTAATTGGTCCGTTCTTGATCACGTAGTCAGGCCTCCTCAACCTTCCAGATCCGGAAGTCCAGCGTGCTCGCTGCCCCAGCAAGCGGTTTAAGCGGATCGACGGGCGTACGCACTACTGAATCGACAGGAGCACCTGCGCGTCGGCCCATCGTTCTTCGAGGTTGTAGAACGCCCTCAGGTCGCTATCGAAGATGTGTACCAGGACATCCTCGAAATCCATGAGAATCCATCCGGAGATTGGCTCTCCTTCAACTCGAATGGGCTCGATGCCCTGATCGCCGAGTTGCTCGAGGACAAGCCGGGAAATCGCCCGCAACTGGCGCTCATTCTCGCCGGAGCAGATCACGAAGAAATCGGCGATGGTGGAGAGTTCGTGAATGTCAATGACCGTGGTATTCGACGCGGGAGTCTCGGTAATGACATCGGCGATGGTAACCGCGAGTTCCCGGCTGGCCTGGATTTGGTCATCGTTTGCCTTGACAAGTTCTTCTGCCACTCACACCTCTAAACAACTTGGATTGATTCGATCATTCCAGACGGCAATGCAACGATTTGGCGGGGAATCGTGACTGGTAGGCCCGGCAGGGTTCGAACCTGCGACCAAAGGGTTATGAGCCCCCTGCTCTACCGCTGAGCTACAGGCCCCTTTTGGGAATCACTGTACCCCGCATAACCATTCTACGACGAAATGGCGACGTTGCGCTTGCACGTACAGTATATGAGGATCGCATCAAGCGGTGTGAACGATTCACGAACACTTCGATGGAGCTAACACATGGAATCGCGGCGATTCGACGGACGAGTGGCGATGGTCACGGGCGGCGGCCACGGTATAGGCAAAGCAACGGCACACCGGTTGGCGTCGGAGGGAGCGACGGTCGCGGTTACGGACGTGGATCAGGCGGCGGCGGATCGGACATGGCGGGAGTTGATTTCGGCGGGCCATCGCGCGGCGTCGATTCAAGCCGACGTGCTCGTCATGTCTTCGGTGGAAGCCGCCGTGTCGAAGGTAAGAGGCGAATATGGTCAGCTCGACGTGCTGGTCAATACCGCGGGCGGAGCGATTCCGGAGCAGCGGGGCGAGCCGGACATCGAGGAAGCATGGACGGCGAATCTCGACCTGAACCTGATGGGTGTGATGCGCCTCATTCACGCTTCGCTGCCGTTGCTCCGCGAATCTGGCCATGGCGGCAATGTGGTCACCATCGGATCCGTCAATGGCATCGCCGCGTTCGGGGGGCATGCCTATTCGGCGGCGAAGGCCGGGCTGGAACTGGTGACGAAAAACCTGGCCGCGGAGCACGCGCACGAGGGGGTGAGGTTCAACCTGATCGCTCCCGGCACGATCGACACACGAGTGTGGGATTCCCAACCAGGGTCCAGGGAGCGCCTGACGAAGATTCAGCCGACGGGCAGGCTTGGCACACCGGACGATATCGCGGCGGCGGTGGCGTTCCTGGCATCCGACGATGCATCTTGGATCACGGGAGTCACGCTTCCGGTGGATGGCGGGATATTGACCGGACCGCTGGCGTGGATGAGCCGTCGCGAGGATTGATCTGGCGAAGCAACGGTCAAGCAAGCGCGGGTGAAGGAAAAGCAGGGAGGCCAGAAAGGGCCTCCCCATCGATCGGGTGACCGAACCTTTTGGGTCAGGTCGCTTCTGGCTCCTGACGGGCTGGTTCGCCGAGGGTGAGCATCAGCCGGTTCGCGTTGGCGAAGATCGCCGCTGACTGAATCAGGTCCAGGATGCCAAGATCGTCGACTCCCTGCTCCCTGAGTGCCGCGAAGTCCTCCTGGGACACCTGCTCGGGCTCGAGGGTGAGCTTGCGGCTGAGGTCCACCACGGCACGCTCTCGCTCGGGGAGTTCGGTGTCGATGCCCTCATCAAGGAACCGCTGCGCAAGATCGCGCTTCTTCGCCAGATTGCCAAACAGCCTGGCATGGACCGAGGCGCAGTACACACAGCCGTTGATGCGCGATGTGGCCGTCGCGGCGAGTTCCCGATCGGCGCGAGGGATACCGCCGTCGCTTTCGAAGATATCGCTGAAGAGCGTGGTGCGTGTGCGGACTGATTCAATGTCGTTTGCGAGCGTCTCGTAGTAGGTTGAACCCTTGCGCTTGCCGAGCTTCTCATCGATATCCGCGCGTTGTTCGGGTGTGATTCCGGTTTCGTCGACGGTCTCGACCCACGGTACCCAGTCGAGGAACTCAAGAGTCCAGGCGATCGGTTCGGCATGCGTCATGTCGGCCTTCCTGCTGGCTATTGGGCGTCTTCGTTCCATTCCGTGGTCCCTACCGGACCGCCAATGCTCAACATCAGGCGGTTGGCGTTGGCGAAGAAGGCCGAGTAGTTGATGACATCCAGCACATCGAGTTCATTGAAACCCTGATCCCGCAGGGGCTGCAGGTCCGCGGCGGTCAGCGATTCCGGGTTGAGTGTCACCTTGGCGGCCAGGTCGACGACGGCTCGTTCTGGCTCCGGAAGCTCGGCTTCGATGCCGTCGTCCAGCAATCGTTGAACCAGGGGGCGTCGCTTCGAGGCCGCGGCGTACATCCGGGCGTGGACCGATGCGCAGAAGACGCAGCCGTTGATGCGAGAGGCAGTCGTGGCTCCGAGTTCCCGGCGAGCGCTGGCTTCCTTGCTGTTGTCAGCATAGACATGGCGATGAACGGTGTTCCGGGCCTTCCAGGCGTCGAAGTCGTTCACCAGCACGCCGATGTAGTCGGAATCGGGCGCTTCGGAGAGGCGCTGCTTCTTTTCGGCGGAGATACCGGTGTCGACCGCCTTTTCCAGCCAGGGACTCCATTCGACGATGTTGAGCGTGAATGTTTCACGAATGGCCTGGCTCATGACTGGCTCCCAAAAGCGCGTAGTCCCGCGATCAACCGTAGTTGGTAGTTGACGAAGGCGATGGTCTGCGACAGCGACACGATTCCGGCCGGAGAGAGGCCGGCGCTCTTCAGTGACTGCAGGTCGCCTGGACGCGCGTCCGACGGGCGAGTTGTCAGGAGGTCCGTATGACGAATGGACGCGTCCAGCGTCGTATCGCCTGCCCAGGCTGATGCGGTATCGCGCGCCGAGGCGATGGATTCGGCCGGAACCCCAGCCTCACTGGCGAGGCTCGCGTACCAGTTGGCGACGGCCTCGCTGCTCGTGAAGGATGCGACCCGCACGGCCACGACGAACCGGTCGGCGAGCGGAAGTTCCGCGGCCGAATCCGCCGTGGGAACGAATAGCGAGTCGTAATAATCCTGAAGTTCGGTCACCAGTTGAGGCTTCTGGTTGCGGAGTTGAGCGATGGGGCTCGATTCATCGATTTCCAGGATCGCGTTGACCACGTCCGTCGTCTGAACGGTTGAAGCAGGCATGAAGTTCTCCCCGTGGGATTCATCGTAGAGGGCTACGAGATGCCCAACGCATGTTTGCCAATAAGTGTAAGAGCGACATCGTCCATGGGCGGGTTACCCAGCCCGGCGCGGACATCGCGGAAGTAGCGCTCCAACGGGAATCGCCGCTGGAGACCGACCGAGCCGACCACGCGCAGGGCCTGGTCGGTGATGTCGATGGCGTTGTTGGTGACCGTGTACTTGGCGGCGGCGAATTGCCAACCAATGTCCTGGCGTGCCTCCGGATGCTTGTCCCAGAGTTCGGCGGCGCTGTAGAGCACCGACCGTGCCTGGAGCAGCGAAAGATCCATCTGGGCGACGCGGTGCTGGACGTTCTGCAACTCGGCGATGGGTTTGCCGAGCCCGGCTGGAACGCGGTTTTTGGCGAAATCTACCGCGAAGTCGCGCGCGGCCTGGGCGATGCCGAGATAGACCGCGCTGCCGAGCAACACCCAGCCAGAAACCTGGCTGGCGGGTAGTCCGCTGGGCGAGGGTAAACGGAGATCCTCCTGAACGAAGACGTTCTCGAATACGACATCGTGACTACCTGTGGCGCGCATGCTGAGGTTGTCCCAGGTTTCCTCGACGCGAACTCCTTCGGTGGCCATTGGGACGAGGATCGCGCCGCGGGTCTCGGCGCCGTCCCGCTCCACGATGGAGAGCAGGACGTTGCCATAGGTCAGCGCCGGGGAAAGCGTGCTCCACGTCTTGCGCCCGTTGATGACGTACCCGCCGTCGACCGCGGTGGCGGTGGTTCGAAAACCACCGCCCCGGCTTGGACTACCGAGTTCTGGCTCGCTCGCAAGCCCATTGATGAGTGCGCCTTCTTCCAGCACTTCGCGGAAGACGCGTTCGAGCAGCGCGGTCGGCCAGGTTCGGGAGTCGCCGACGCCTCCCATCGCGCCGAGGTGCATGGTGACTCCGAGGGCGACGGCTCCGCTGCCCTTCGCGAGTTCTTCCTGGGCGAGCATCACCTCGAGAGGTGATGCTCCAGGACCGCCGAACTCGACGGGAACGGTGAGCGCGAGATACCCGGATTCCCGGAGCGCGGCGAACGTGTCGTGCGGGAAGGTGTTGTCCCGGTCGTGGGCGTCCGCCTGCCCGGCGGCGATCGCTCCCATCCGGGCGCCGAGATCGAGCATCTCCGCCTGGCGGCCAGTTTCGGGGTAGGGCGCGTGACCAAGTGTGCTTGCTTCGACGCGTTGAGCGCTTTCCGTGAGTGTGGTTGTCATGAATCGGACTCCACCAGGTAGACGAGTTCAAGTGTCGGTTCGTAGGCGATGCGTTGGCTGAGCCCCTTCACGAAGGGCCGGTAGGCGATGATGGTTTCCTGGTCGAACAGCGGCGCGATGGCGGCTTCGTCCAGGCCGATGGCCTGGGCCTGCCTGTACAGCTCCACCTGGACGTCTGGATCGAGTTCGACCTGTGCCTGGTCGAGCAGGGCATCGACCTCCGGATTGTTGTACCCGCCGTGATTGGTGGCCTGCAGCGCCGAATCCGAGCCGAGCGTGCGGCGGATCTGGTAGTTGGGCTCCCCAGTCGACCAGCAGTTGTTATGGATGGTGAGGTTGTATTCTCCGGCGGTGAGCGTTTCGGTGACGACGGCCGACTCCTGCTGAATGAGGTTCACGTCGAAGCCGACGGGCTGAAGGATGGCCTGGAGGTATGTAGCCATCAGCGGATAAGGCCATCCGTGGAGGTTCTGGCCCGGAGGATGGAAGACGAGGTCGAACTTGACGCGCTCTCCACCAGTGGCCTCGGCGAGCAGGTTGGTGGCTTCCTCGATATCCCAACGGACCTGCTGATCAGGATTGTCGTTGAACCAGCGCTCGTTGGCGGCGAGGATCACACCCTTGGCTGGGATGCCATAGCCATACAGGAGATCGTTGACGAAGGCGTCGCGGTCGATGGCGAGTGAGAGTGCCTGGCGGACACGGACATCGTCGAACGGAGCCTTGGTGCCATTGAACAGGAGGTAGGTGTTGCAGGCGGTTGCGTAAGACTGGACGACGTAATTGTCGTCGCCCTCGAGTTCACCTGCCTGGGCGGGAAGGACCGCGCCGAGTTCGGCCAGGGCGTCGACTTCACCGGCCTTCAGGGCGGAGAGCCGGGAGTTCTCGTTTGGATAGATGCGGACTTCGATGCCCGTGAGGACCGGCTTTTCCTTCCAATAGTTCTCGTTGCGGGCGAGGGTCGCATATTGATCGCGCTGCCAGTCGACGAGCGTGAACGGGCCGCTGCCGATGGGGAGGCCGGTGAAGTTGTAGTTCTCGTCGAACTGGCCTTCCCACCACTGGACGCTGTAGTGGTTAGCGATGGCATATGGGAGCAGCGGACGCGGCTCGGTATAGGTAAAGGTGACCGTGTGGTCGTCGATGGCCTCGACGACCGGGTCGCCGTAAATCTCATCGAAGAAGATGCCGCCGAGGAACTGGGACGGCTGGCCGCTCTTGGCCCTTGACCGCTCGACGTTGAAGAGAACGGTGGCCGAGGTGAAAGGCTCGCCATTCGAGAAGGTCACGCCTTCACGGAGCCTGAACTCCCAGACGAGTCCGTCGGGACTGAGCGTCCATTCGGTGGCGAGGCCTGGCAGCAGGTTGAAGTTGTCGTCGTACTCAATCAGCGGTTCGTACACGTGAAGACTGGCGTGCGCATACCAGTAGTCCTCCTCGCCACCGACGAGATTGCGATTGACACCCAGACGTAGGGTCTGGTCTTCGCGCAGGCGCTCGCCGTCTTCGAGGACGACGCCAGCAGGGGTGGACTCCTGCGCCATCGCCGCGATTGGTCCTGCGGAGAGCATGCCGAGGACGATAGTGAGGATGAAGGCGAGGTTGAGCTGACTTCTGCGACGGTGTGGTTTTCCTGTTCTCACGATGGTGACTCCCTTGCCGGACACTCAATACCGGCTCCATGAACGTGCTGACTGGTTGACCTTGACCCGGCTACCCGCGGTTACAACAGATCTCCACCCTTTGACTCCCTTCCGTGGATACATGTGACTCAGCGATGATCAATGGCCGACATCGACGAGATCGCGGACGGCGTCGCCGACGAGGTTGCAGAGAAGCGCCACCAGGGTGATGCAGATGCCTGGGGCGAGGGCAAGGACAGGGTATTGACCGAAGTAAGTCCGAGCTTCGTTGAGCATCGTTCCCCAGTCGGCATTTGGTGGTTGCACGCCCAGACCCAGGAAACTGAGGCTGGTGATGGTGAGGATGAGCGCGCCGAGGTCGAGCGTTCCGAGAACGACGACGGTTGTGAGCAGGTTTGGCAGGATGTGGCGGACAAGGATGCGCCCGCGACCGGCGCCGATCGACTCGGCGGCTTCGACGTAAACGGTTTCCCGCAAGGCAAGGACGGATGACCGGAAAATTCGGGCGTGGCCGGCCCATCCCGCGCCGATGAGGGCGATGAGGAGTGTTTCGGTGCCGGCGCCGAGGATGCCGAGAATGGCGAGTGTGAGCAACAGGCTGGGTACGGAGAGCAGGACGGTGAGCAGGGTGGAGACGACCAGGTCCAGCTTGCCGCCGACATAGCCAGAGACCAGCCCGATCGCCAGCCCGATGCTGACGATCGCGATGGTGCCGAGGAGCGACATCAGGATGGTGGTCCGGCCGCCGTAGAGGATGCGGCTCAGGACGTCGCGGCCGAGCTGGTCGGTGCCAAGCGGGTGCTCGGCGGAAGGACTGGCGAGCATCTGTTGCATGTTGAGGGCATTCGGATCGTATGGCGCAAGGATGGACGCCACCGCGGTGGCGAGGATGACCGCCAGGAGCAGCGTGGCCGGGATGAGCATACCGAGCGATTGCTTCCGTATCCAGTGAAGTGGACGGAAGACCGGATGCCAGCTGGAGGCGGTGCGTTGCGGTTGTGCGGGGAGCGTTCCCGCGATATTTGCCATGGACATCAGGATCGTCCCCCAGCCAAATCAAGGCGAATCCTCGGATCGAGGAAGGCATAACTCAGGTCGGTGAGCAGGTTCACGACGATGAAGAGTCCGCCGGCGATGAGGACGTAGGCGCCGATGACCGGGAGGTCGCGGCCCGAGATGGCGCCGATCAACTGGCTGCCCATACCAGGCCAGGCGAAGATCGATTCGATGACGATTGCCCCGGCGAGGATCTGGCCGAAGCGCAGGCCGAGGAGCGTAACGATTGGCAGGAGCGCGTTTGGAAGGGCGTGGCGGAAGACCATGGTTCGCTGATGGAGACCCTTGGCGCGGGCGGTGCGGACGAAGTCCTGTCGCCAGGACTCGATCATGGCCGAGCGGGTGAATCGCATCAGGGTGGCGGCCGGTCCGAGCGACAGGGCGAGAACGGGGAGGATCATGTACTTGAGGCCGCCGTATCCGGCGACTGGCAGCAGCCGCCATTTCTCGGAGACGAAGGTGATGAGCAGGAGCGCGAGCCAGAATGATGGGATGGAGGCAAGGAGCAGGCTGACCACCCGGCCGCCGTGGTCGATCCAGGAGTGGGCGAAGAGTCCGAAAACGATGCCGAGGCCGACGCCGAGCAGGGTGGAGAAGGCGAAGGCGGCGAGGCCGAGTTTCAGGGTTGGGATCAGCCGTTCGCCGAGGATTTCGCTGACCTCGCGCTGGTCGATGAACGACCTCCCGAAGTCGCCCTGGGCGGCGTCGGTGACCCAGCGGGCGTAGCGCATGGGAAGCGGGTCGTTGAGCCCGAGCTTTTCGCGGTACTCGGCGACAGCCTCGGGTGTGGGATCCTGGCCCCCGGCGCGAAGCGCGTTCAGGGCGGGATCGCCTTTGGCCGCGCTGTTCAGGAGGAACGCGACGAAGGTCAGGATGATGAGGGTCGGTATGGCGGCGGCCAACCTGGTCAGGATGTAACGGCCCATTGGCGGGTGCTCCGATCGGGTTGGATGTGGCGTCTCTGGCTAGACGAGCGTGGCCCCGGTCCATCCATTCCCGGACGAATCATGAATGGTGGAATGGCAGGCATCGCTCGTGACCCGGCGTGGGAAACGGCATACCCGTGATCTGGATGTGAACTGAAGGGAAGAAATTAGCTGGCGTGCTGCCCGATCGATGGATCCATGGCCCGGAGGGAGAGCTCGTACCCATCGATCCTGGTACAGACGCAGGGGGAACTACAACAGGACTTGGTGCGGAGAGCGACCGGGAGGTCCTGGTGGGGAGTTGTGAGTTGTACCGAAACCTGACTGATGCGTGACACGGAAAACCCCTCATCTTTCAGATAAGGGGCAGGCGGCGATTGCTCGCGGCGTATGCACCCTCATCGTCCAGGTATGTATTCCTGCCGGACTTAGCACCTTCCCAACAAGCGCTGGTGGGGGGTTGCTGGGGCTTCAGCGGGCCGGTCCCTCTGCCCCTCTGGATGAGGTCAACTTCGTATTTACTTGTTGGAAGTCACTATACGGATCGTAGTAATGACTGTCAATAGGAATTTCGTTGCTGTTTTGTCGAACGGAACGCGGCGGGATT
>CAZUPA010000006.1:40630-49142 GCA_964622205.1 uncultured Sphaerobacteraceae bacterium | reverse complement strand
GGCCTGATCGATGCGCTTCGGGGAAGACATCGTTCTCGTCACTGGCGCCGGTTCGGGCATCGGGCGAGCGATCGCCGCCCGGTTCGCGGCCGATGGCGCCAGGGTCGCGGTCACCGATCGCTTCGGTGACCGCGCCGAAACCACCGCGGCCGCCCTGACAGATCAGGGCGGCCGCGCGATCGCCATCGCCATGGATGTCACCAGCGAAGAACAGGTAAATGCCGCCAACGAGACCATCGCCCGCGAGTTCGGGCCGGTCACGATCCTGGTCAACAACGCCGGTCTCTCGCTCGGCAGCGATGTCCGGAACATCACGCCGGAGCAATGGGACATCAACCTCTCGGTCGTCCTCAAGGGCCCCTACCTCTGCACTCGCGCCGTCCTCCCCGCCATGATCGAGCGGGGCAAGGGCGTCATCCTGAACATCTCGTCGGTCAACGGCATGTTCGGCATCGGCGAAGAAGCCTACTCGGCCGCCAAGGCTGGTCTGCTCAACTTCACCCAGAACATCGCCATGCGCCACGGTCCGCACGGCATCCGCTCCAACGCCATCTCGCCCGGCACCATCCGCTCCCCGATCTGGGACGAGCGCATCGCGCGCGACCCGGAGGTCTTCGAGAATCTCAAGGCCTGGTACCCGCTTGGCCGGGTCGGCGAGGTCGAGGACATCGCTTCGGCCGCGCTCTTCCTCTGCTCCGACGAGGCCGGCTGGATCACCGGCGTCAACCTGCCGGTCGATGGCGGTCTCACCGCCGGAAATCATCGGATGATCAGCGGCCTCGGCGGCGACTGATACGATGCCTGGATAATCCAATCGCGATTCTGGTACGGGCGGACCTGCCGCCGGTGAGATCATTCCCACGCCATACATTGTCCAGGCGGCTGTTGCCCGCCCCAGCGCGGTGGGCGCCCGGCCCAATCACTCGAACAACGCGCCCGGGTCGTTCAGCTCACTCCGAACCATCACCCGGATCACCCGCGCCAGTTCCCTCGGATTGGTGAAGTTGATCGCGTGGGGTATGCCCGGCATCACCATCGCCCGCCCGTTCGGAAACGCATCGGCCAGGTCATGAATCCAGCCCGGCGGCGCGATCGGATCCCGCTCCCCGCCGACCACCAGCACCGGCGCCTCGATGTGCCGGACCCGCTCCATCTGCGGATCGCGAATCGCGCCGCGCAGCATCCTCAACCCCGACATCGGATTGCTCAGCGTCAGGTCCCGAAGCCACACCGGCCACAAGCGCAGCGCCTCCCGTGGGATGTCGATCACTCCCCGGATCATCACCTGTATCGACGAGCGAACCGCCGGGTCCATCGTCGGCGACACCAGCACCAGCGCCCTCACCAGATCCGGCCGCATCGCCGCCAGATGCGTCAACACCTGGCAGCCCATCGAATTCGCCACCAGCACCGCGCCGGACACCTCGTGCTCGTCCAGCCACCACGCCAGCTTCCCCGCCAGTCCCTCCAGGCTCAGCAGCCCACATCGGGACTGGCTTCGCCCGGTTCCCGGCAGGTCGGGCACATAGATCGCGAAGTCTTCGTCCAGTTCCTCCGCCACCGGCTGGAAATACGTTCCGGAAACCACCACCCCATGCACCAGCACCAGTGGCGGAAACCCAATGCTTTCCCCAACCGGCTCCGATATCCGGGCGAACCAGTCGCACCCAGCGCCATCCATCGCCTCGTAGAGCCACGTGTCCCGGGGCCAGCCATCGTCCTTGCTGGGCCACCACCGGCGAACCGTCCGGCTCACCAGCCCGCCCCCGCCAAGATCGCCTTCAGGCACCAGTCCCGCACCTCGTCGTTCAACTCGATATCGCCGAGGTCCTCGAGCCCGAACCACCGCATGCCCTCCAGCACGGAGGGCAATCCGACACCGGAATCCATCGGCCTCGCGAAGTAGATCAGGTCGATGTGCTGGTGATCCGGCCCGATCTGTTCGAGCTGGATACCCTCTGGCCGCACAAGCTGAACCGGTTGCCCAGGGTAATCCAGGTCCAGCCCGCGCTCGCCCACCAGCTCGACCGCGATCCCGGCCTCTTCCATCACTTCACGCAGGGCGGCCTCGTCCGGCAACTCGCCCTGCTCGATATGACCGCCTGGAGGAAGCCACAGCCCAAGCTTCCGGTGCCGGTGAAGGACAACCTTCCCCTGGCACACGACGAACACGGCGACCGTGAAGTCGCGGCTCATTCGCTCACTCATTCGCTCTTCGGGGTCTCGTCACTATCGTCGGAAGGCGGCGTCAATTGCCCGGTCCGGTCCAGCCACGCCGCCGCGGCCGCCTCCGACCACGACGCGCGCTCGGATGCTGGTATCTCCGGCCCAGGCATCTCCCCGCTCCAGTCGCTCCATGGCTCGGCCTCGACTGGCTCCTGGCTGGTCTCATTCACCCGGAAGGTCGCCTCCTGGGCGTTGGCCGATTCAGCCGGCGGCATTGCCCACGCTCCGCCCGATTGCCGCCGGGCCATAAGCAACGGCTCGTCTGGTTCATCCGCGTTCCATTGCCTTAATGTCCAGAGCAGCCCAACGACCACCGCGTGGATCAGCACCAGCACCGTCCAGGCCAGGATCCAGCGTTCCGCCCACGATTCGCCTGGGTCCCGGATCAGGTTGACCGAGTACAGCGCCACAATCCCCAGCGCGTACACGCTGATGTGTACCTGGAGCAACCCGAAACCGCTCAGCCACGCCAGGAACGGCTTGTCCGGCTGCTCATCGCGGAATCCGTTCCTGGCCGCATCCCTGTACCAGGCCAGCGATTCAAATGGTCGGGAAGGTGGTTGAGCCATGGAACTGACACTCTGACGTAAACGATTCGGCAACGCTGCCCAGAGTGTACGACACCCTCCCCGTCAAGGACGCCCGCGGGATGCCGCGCCACACGCGGAGTGGTAGACTTCGATGGTCAGGCAAGGTCGCACGGCGCCACCGGCCTCGCAACCCTTCCGGTCCTTTTTCTCCCCACGGAACTCAGGTGAATCCCGGCCCGCCAGCCGGTCCCCATCACGATTCGTGGCGCGATCGATTCCTTCGTCGCCAAGTCAAGGAACTCACATCATGGCCAAAGCCCCGTCACACGAACCCGCCCGCGACCGTGTGAACGTTCGAACTCCGATGCGATGCCCACTCTGCGACGGTCAGTTGCGCGATGTGCTGATCCGCGACCTCGGCGGCGTCACGGCCTCCATCACCTGGCAAGTGCATGCCGGCCGTTGCGAGGAGCATGGCTGGTTCCAGACCGAGATCGTCTCCCGCCCACCGCGCGAAATCTTCGCCGTCACCCGTCCGTTCGGCGCCGCCCGCCGGGTCGTGGTAAATGGCCACGAGCACTTCTCCTTCTCCACCAGTTGGAACGAACTCCCGCCCGACAAGCGCCGCGAGAAGGTCGACCCACTCCAGGCGAACTACTGGCAGACCAAACAGCCCGCCTGAGCGACGCCCGGCCGCCCAACACCGTACAATCCGTAAACCATCCAGGACAGCGGCGCGAACATGATCGCGCCGCTTCGCCGTCAACAGGGGCATCCACCATTCAGGAGGCACAGGGCTTCATGGCGTCGCTACCAGGCACAACTCCACACGTGAGAGCCGAGCCGTCCTCAGGTAACGAGGAGCAGGGTCCTCGCGCGGGACTGACCGCGGGCTCGCTCTTTCTCGTCCTCGTCGCCTTCTGGGTCATGACCCGTATCGAGTACGTCCTCATCATCGCCCTCTTCGGCCTCCTTCTGGGAACCATCCTCGAAGGCCCTGTCCGCCGCATCCAGGACAGGCACGTTCCCCGCCCGGCGGCCATCGCCATGATCTACGCTGCCATCATCGGTCTTCTCGTCCTGCTCGTGTTCCTCATCGTGCCGGTCATTTCCGACCAGGCCGACAATTTCCAGGAGGAAATCCCCGTCCAGCTCGAAACCCTCCAGACGGAATGGGAGGGCAGTTCCAACGGCCTCCTCAGCGGAACCGGCGCCCCCCTCCTGGCCCGCGCCCGCGAATTCCTCGACAACCCGGACAGCAACGTCGCCGTCTCCACCGACACCGTCCAGAGCGTCATCCCGCTCATCTCCGGGGTCACGGCCGGAATCGTCGGCGTGGTCACCACCCTCGTCATCACCTTTTACTACCTGATGGAGAAGGCGTTCATCCGCACGTTGGTCATCGGCCAACTCGATCCAGCTCGCCAGCCACGTGTGTCCAGGATCTGGCAGGACGTCGAAAACAAGGTCGGCGGCTGGATGCGTGGACAGCTGCTGCTCTGTCTCATCATCGGCGTCATCGCCACCATCAGCTATGGCCTGCTGGATATCCGGTTCTGGCCATTGCTCGGTCTTTGGGCAGGGGTCACCGAAATAATCCCCATCGTTGGGCCATGGATCGGCGGCATTCCGGCCGTCATCGTCGCCCTCACCCAGGGCTGGGAAAAAGCGCTCGTGGTCGGCATCGTCATCGTCTGCATGCAATCGCTGGAGAACTGGTTCCTGGTCCCGCGCGTCATGCGCGGCGCCGTCGGCCTCTCCCCCCTTACCGTTTTCATCGCCATCCTCGCCGGAACGCAATTCATGGGCGTGACCGGCGCCATCCTCGCGATACCCATCGCCGCCGCCATCCAGGTCATCCTTACCGACTACTTCGCCACCCGCCAGATCCAGCGCGAAGGCGTCCAGCAATCCGGATGGCGCTGGATGCTGAGCCGCTCATCCACCGAGAATGTCGAAGATGTCGCGCGAATATCGGCGCCTGAAGTCGACGCGCCATTGGGGAGCGAGCAGACGATCTCGCCAGACTTCCACGCCAGGCCAACAGACAACCAGCCGGCCAACCCCGCATCAGGTGAGCCCCAGCCCGATTCCGCCCCGCCGTCGCGCCAGCAATGGGCTCCATTCGGCCGATCCACGGACGGAGAGAACCCGCGTGACGAGGGCAAATCCGGGTAGCATGGCGATCCAGCGCCTCCTCGATCCACGGCCGTTTGTTGATCACCGGCTCTGCCAGGTCATCCTCCCAACCGGTGATGGCGATCCATTCAGCGAGGTTGAATCGCTCCGCCGCCTCCTGGCCGCGGAATCGGCCGAACTCGACGCCGAACTCGGCTGCCCCGTGGAGTTCGGCGCGGATGGTCAGCTGCCGAACGCCGATTGCGTCCTTCTGGTCGGGCCGGCATCCCTCAACCCGTTCATCGCCGGGGCGGGCCACAAACCAGCGAACGCGCCAACCGTCACCGTCGACCACACCCGGTCGCTCGTGGTCGTGGATGGCCCCACCATCAACACGATCAACGACGCCTTTCAATTGCTCCGCAGCGCCATCCACTCTGGGCAACTCACCACCACATCGCATCCACCCGCAACAGCCAGCGCCATCGTGGATGTGCTGGCGGCCGAGGTTTGGCACACCTATCCCGCCTTCGATCACCGAAACCTGGATTGGCCGGACATCGTCGCCCGCCACGAAGGCCGCGTCCGCGAATCCGGCGCGTCGCTTCCATCCTTGCAGCGCCTGTTCGCCGAACTGCGGGATGCCCATACCTGGGTGAAGGACACATCGCTCAGTGGCCGCCTTCCGTATCGCGCGTGGATCGAGCCCGCCGACGGTTGGTTCACGCACGTCCCCACCTGGACCTCCGCCTGGGCCGCGGGAGTTCGTCCTGGCAATCGCCTCCTCGACGTCGACCACCTCGACTGGTGGGAACGCACCGCCGCGACTCCCCGCACGAAGGCTCTCGTCACCGGCTACCGGTGGCTCTCCGGCGAACCCGGCTCGACCCGCGCCATGCAAGCGATGTCACCCTCCGGAACCGTCGTCGAGTGGAACGAGACCGTCGAGCCAGGCTTCCCCCATGAGCCAATCTCGTGGCGCGTCCTCCCCTCCGGCTCCGGCTACCTCCAGATCCGTGCGTGGTTCCACACCCGCGAGTGGAGCGCCGCGCTCGACGATGCATTCCGCGCGCTTTCGACATGCCCCCGGCTTTTGGTCGATCTTCGCGGCAATGCCGGCGGCAACCTGATCGCCGCCCAGGGATTCCGCGACCGTTTCCTGGCGGAGGAAACCCTGCTGGGCCATGTGCGGTTCAGCATCGGAAACGGCCGCCTGGCCGATCCCGCCCCGATCGTCGGGATTCCGCCGGCCAACGAGAACAGGTGGCTCAAACCGGTGCGCTTCCTGACCGACCGCCAAACCTACTCCGCCTCCGAGGACGCCATCCTCGGGCTGGGCGGCTTGCCGCACGTCCAGATCGTGGGCGAACCCAGCGGGGGAGGCAGCGGGCGGCCGCGAACCATTCACCTCCGAAGCGGCATGTTCGCGACGATCTCCACCGCCCTCACGTACGATCGCCACGGCCACTGCGTGGAAGGGAACGGCGTCCCGGTCGACATCGAACTCCCGCTGGACGAACATCACCGCGATCCCCGCCGCATGCCAGCCAGCGCCATCCTCGACCTGGCCGATCAGCACTGGGACTAACCCGGCTTCGGCTGGCGCCGCGCTTTTCTGGTAGCGTGTCAATCTTCACGAGGAACTGGTACGGGCGGACCCGCCGCGAACATGCACGAAACGATCCATACGGTAAGCAAGCGGCTGTTGTCCGCCCTGTCTATCGGCACGAGGACCACCCCCGGACCAGCACCGCCATATGGCCGGTGGCCGCCCGCCACCCAACCCCTGACAATTGCCACCACAACGTGAAGCGTCGTTCGAAAGGGACAACATGACAGGGACAAACACGAGACCGGTGAAGGTAAGCGTCCAGATTCAGCCCCAGCACGGCACGTACGAGCAGATGCGCGCCGCCTGGATCGCCGCCGACGACTTCGGCGTGGACACCATTTTCAACTGGGACCACTTCTACCCGCTGGCTGGAGACGCCAACGGGCTGCATTTCGAAGCCTACACGCTGCTCGCCGCGATGGCCGAGGTGACCGAACGGGCTGCCATCGGTTCGCTGGTGACCTGCAACTCCTACCGCAACCCAAACCTGCTCGCGGACATGTCCCGCACCATCGACCACATCTCCGGCGGGCGGTTCGTCCTCGGCGTTGGTTCCGGCTGGGCCGAGCGTGACTACTTCAATTATGACTACGAGTTCGGAACCGCCGCCTCCCGCCTCCAGGACCTGAAGCGCGACCTGCCGATCATCCGCAAGCGCTTCGGCAAGCTGAATCCGGGCCCGGTAAACGGCTCCATCCCGATCCTGATCGGCGGTGGCGGAGAAAAAGTCACGCTCCGGCTCGCCGCCGAGCATGCCGACACCTGGCACGCCTGGGGCGATGTCGAAACCATGGCCCACAAGAGCCAGGTCCTGGAAGACTGGTGCGCGAAGGTCGGCCGCGATCCTTCGGAGATCGAACGCTCCACTGGGGTCAATCCGATGGCGCTCGACATGGCCGAACAGCACATCGCCAACGGCGTTACGCACTTCACCACCAGCGCGTCTGGACCGGACTACGATCTCGGGCCGGTGAAGGAATTGCTCCAATGGCGCGACAGGGTCAACGCTGATCGGGGCTGATCCGCCAGTCATCCGCCTTTACACGCCCTGGAACCGGCGCCTAACGTCCAATCCGTGATCGCGCTACGTATGTTCGTAGGGTCGACCTCGTGTCAATCCAGGTGGGGTCATCGCAATGACGGCTATCCACATCCGGATTCCCCATGTACGATGTCCTCCTCAATGCGCAGCCGACCGCGTGACTTCCACCTGGAGGTTCTTCATCACCGGCTGCCGGCTCTTTGCCCCGAAGTCCACCACCGGGCACAGCACGTTGAGTTCGGGCATGTACCCCGCCGAGGAACCCTTCGGGATGTCGTACGGCACCGCGAGATACCCATGCACCGAGCGGCGGCTTCCATCCCGGGCGATGCTCGTGATATCGATCCGGTCGAACTCGGCGAGCCCCCGCTCCTTCATGTCCGCCTCGTTCATGAACAACAGCGTGCGGAGGTTCTTCACGCCGCGATATCGGTCGTCGTTGGAATAGATGCTGGTATTGAACTGGTCATGAGAGCGCATGGTGCTTAGGCTCAAACGCCCGGCTTCCGGAACCACGTCCACCAGTGGCGCGATCGAGAACTCCGCCCGCCCCGACGCGGTGGTGAACACACGCTCCCGCGCCGGTTGCCGGATGCGGAACCCGCCCGGCTTCCGGACTCGTCGATTGAAATCCTCGAACCCGTCCAGCGCCTCCGCGATCCGATCCCGGATCAGGTCGTAATTGGCAATCATCTTCGCCCACGGAGTACGGCTGTTGGGGAGCGTCGCCTGGGCCAGCCCGCCGAGAATCGCCACCTCCGAGCGGAGATGCGGCGAGGCCGGGTCCTTCCTGCCGTTCGACAGGTGAACCATGCTCATCGAGTCCTCGACGGAGATCGATTGCGCGCCACCCGCCTGGATGTCCCGCTCGCTGCGAGCCAGGCAGGGCAGGATCAACGCCCCGCCCCCATGCACGAGATGACTCCGATTGAGCTTGGTCGATACCTGGATGGTCAGGTCGCAACGCCGCAGCGCCTCGAACGC
>CAZUPA010000006.1:0-40530 GCA_964622205.1 uncultured Sphaerobacteraceae bacterium | reverse complement strand
TTGCCTCGCAGCAGCAACAGGTTGGCGATCTCGCGAACCGTGTCCACGCCGTGTTCCTGCTGGGAGATGCCGAGGCACCACCCAATGATGCAGGCCTCCGCGTTGCGATAGATCCGGGCCATCTCCCGGATCCGTGCTTCGTCCACGCCGGACTGATGTGCGACTTCCTTCCAGGATGTCGCCTCGCAGGTGGCGCGATATTCCTCCACGCCGGTGGTAAACCGTTCGAGGAACTCCTGGTCGATCGTGGCCGGATCGTCGACCGCCATCTCGAACAGCGTCTTCGAAATCCCGCGAACGAGCGCCAGATCGCCTCCGATCCGCGGCTGGACGTTGAGCGTGCTGGTCTCGGTCGCCTTGAACCGAGCCATGTCCTTGAACTCGTGCGGTACGATCGTCCGCGTGGCGGCCGCCTCGATCAGCGGGTTGATATGCACCACCGCCGCGCCGCGCTTCGTCGCCTCCGCCAGGTACGTGAGCATCCGTGGCGCGTTGGTCGCGGCGTTCACGCCAAACAGGAAAATCGCGTCGGCCTGCTCCCAGTCGTGGATGTCGACCGTGCCCTTGTTGGTGCCGATCGATGCCCGCAGGGCAACGCCGCTCGCCTCATGACACATGTTGGAGCAATCCGGTAGGTTGTTCGTCCCGTATTCGCGCACGAACCATTGGTACAGGAAGCTGGCTTCGTTGCTCAGGCGGCCGGATGTGTAGAACGACGCCTCGTTGGGAGAGTCGAGGCCGCGCAGCGTCTCGCCCGCCAGCGCGAAGGCGTCATCCCACGAGATTGGGACGTAGCGATCGCTGTCCGGGTCGTACCGCATCGGCTCGGTCAGGCGTCCGGCGTCTTCCAGCGCGAAGTCGCTCCACTCCATCAGTTCGGTCACGGTATGCGCCGCGAAGAACGCACGGCCGGCCTCCTTCGAGGTCATCTCCCATGTCGCGTGCTTGACCCCGTTCTCGCAGATGTCCAGCTTGACCTTCGGGTCGTCCGGCCAGGCGCAACCAGGACAGTCGAACCCGCGCTGGTCCTGGTTCATCCGCAGGAAAATCCCCGGCGCTTCCCGCATCGCCCGCTGGTGAAGCATGGTTTTGGCAACGTTGATCGCCGCTCCCCAGCCAGCGGCCGGATGGCGGTAGTCGCTCCGGCCGGGCGCGGCGTCCGTCACCGGCCCGCACCCCGCCGCCGCGGCCGTCGATGTCCCCTGGCCGCGAAGGATCTCGTCACTGGCGGCGGTTGGAGCTTCGCGCCGTTCGGCGGAGTCAGGTTGCGATTGATCGACGGCGGCCATGCGCTTCCCTCGCGATCCCTCCGGGCCAGCCTTGCAACGACGGCGGGCTCGGCACAATCAGTTGCGGTATGGCTCCCATTCTAGGACGAATCGCCTCATTCGGGCCTGGGGAACGGTGTGGAATGCCCGATTTTCACCCGGTGGGCGGTGGTACACTCGATGCGTCGATCGCGCGGAAACGGGCTCCCGCCCGCCAGTCCGAGCACGAAAGAAGGGGTGTCGTGAGCCTTCGCCCGGGAAGCAAGACCACGGCCAGCGTGTGGAGCATCATCAACGACCAGGGGCGGTTTCGCCGCGATCACCTGGCGACCGAGGAGCCGCTGGAAATCCGCCTGGTCACGCGCGGCGAGACCCACACCGTGGCCGTCACCATGCGCACGCCGGGCAACGACTTCGAGTTGGCCGCCGGGTTTCTGCACGGCGAGGGCGTGATTCACGACCGGGACGAGATCGCCCGGATCAGCTACTGCGTCGATCCCGCCGTCGACGCCGCCCAGCAATACAACATCGTAAATGTGGCCCTGCGGAACGATGCCTCGCCGGATCTCTCGCCCCTTGAGCGGCACTTCTTCACCAGCAGCGCCTGCGGGGTGTGCGGCAAGGCGTCCCTGGAGGCGCTCCATCTTCGGGAGAACCCGCCGATCCCACCCGGCCCCGAAGTGCCCATCGACCTGATTTACGGCTTGCCGGACAAACTCCGCCGGGCGCAGGGCGTCTTCGAGCAAACGGGCGGTCTGCACGCCGCCGCGCTCTTCGACACTTGCGGTCAACTCCTCGCCCTCCGGGAGGATGTTGGTCGTCACAACGCGCTCGACAAGCTCGTTGGCTGGGCGCTGATGGAGGGACGCCTGCCACTGAACCAGCACATCCTGCTGGTCAGCGGGCGCTCCAGCTACGAAATCCTGCAGAAAAGCCAGGCGGCGGGCATCCCCATCGCCTGCGCCATTTCCGCGCCCAGCAGCCTCGCCGTGGACCTTGCCCGGGAGTTCGGGATGACGCTGGTCGGCTTTCTCCGCGACCGGCGTTGCAACGTCTACACCGCCACCGAGCGCATCCTGCTCTCGCCAGAGACAACCGGAACATAAGCATGTCCACGCATCGCCTCCAGGCGCTTCTGGACCAGAGCGCCGCCCTGCACGACCACCTCTGTCCCAGGCAGGTGTTGGGCGTCAGGATGGGCATGCTCGCCGCCGAACTCCTCGGCCTGGAACTGCCCCAGAGCGACAAGCGGCTGCTCACCCTCGTCGAAACAGACGGCTGCTTCGCCGATGGCGTCGCGGTCGCGACCGGTTGCTGGCTCGGCCATCGCACCCTGCGGCTGGTCGATCACGGCAAGATCGCGGCCACCTTCATCGACACCGCCACCAACCACGCCATTCGCGTTCATCCGTCCGAAGACTCCCGCCGCCTGGCGGCGAGATATGCGCCACACGCCGCGAATCGCTGGCACGCCTACCTGGAGGGATACCAGAGCATGCCAGCCGGGGAACTGCTGGTCGCCCACAGCGTCACGCTGAACCGCCCCGTCGAATCGCTGGTCAGCCGCCATGACCACCGGGCAATCTGCTCGAACTGTGGCGAGGAGATCTTCAATGAGCGCGAAGTGACGGTGGGTAGTCGTGTGCTTTGCAAGTCTTGCGCCGGGCAGCCCTACCTGCTGCCGATGGTGGACATTGTTGACCGTTCCAATGGCGGGTGACGGCCTGGCCGCGGCGATCCTCGTTGGGGGGCGCTCCCGGCGGATGGGTGAGAACAAGGCCCTCATTCGGCTCGATCCACATGGTCCCTCCGTCATCGAAACGGTCGTCCAGAGGCTGGGAGCCGTCACCGGCGACATCGTGCTGGTCGGCTCGACCCCCGAAGACATTGCGTTCCTCGGCTTGCATCACATTTCGGACCAAACGCCAGGCATCGGCGCCCTCGGCGGCATCCAGGCCGCGCTCGGCGCAACCGCCAGCCCGCATATCCTCATCGTGGCCTGCGATATGCCATTCCTGAGCGTGAACCTGCTCCAGCACATGGCCGCGCTACCCCGCGACTACGACGCGCTCGTCCCGATGCTGGACCGCCCGCAGCCGCTCCACGCCATCTACGCTCGGAATTGCCTGCCGCACATCGACCGTAGCATCCACTCCGGCGACTACCGGGCCACCGGTTGGCTTTCCGGGGCAAACGTCCGCTCGATCGACCGCGACACCATGCGACGCCATGACCCGACGCTCCTCTCCTGCTTCAACATGAACACTCCCGCCGATGTCGCCCACGCGCGGCGGATCATCGCGTCAAGCCAACCGGGCGGACGCCCTCCGTGAGTGCGTCATAACGCCCAACATGTACGGATTTTCGGCCCGCGCGGCGGGTCTGTGAATCCTGTTTCCCGAAAATGAAAAGCGCCGCCTCCAAACAGGGAGGCGGCGCTTTGAGGTTATTACGGAGTCCGGTAATTCGGACTAGATACCGGCCGCCGCGAACAGCTTCCTGATGGACGCCGAGGTCTCGTTCGCCGCCGCCGCCGGATCGGTCGCCGCCAGCTCGTTGATCCGCGCGCTGAACGGCTCCGCGATCACCGGGCCGTCGTAACCGATCGCCGCGAGCCGGCTGATCATCTCCGGCGCTGCAATCACGCCGGTCTCCATCGGCAACGTACGGGAAAGGTCCTGCTGCTCGTCGATCTCCAGACCGGTCGGGGCATCGTTCACGTGAACCACGAACACGTTATCCTTCGTCAGGAGATCCATCTCCTCCAGGGTCCCGTGCGCCGTGTAGTGGTGCCACACATCGAACAGCACGCCGACGTTGCCGGTGCCGACCTTGTTCCCCAGTTCGAGCATTTGCGGCATGCTGTAGATGAACTCGTACTTGAACTTGTCGCGCAGGGTCTTCGGGGCGATGAACTCGATGCCCAGGCTGACCCCGGCTTCCTTCAGCGTCTCCGCGTACGGGCGCAACCGCTCCAGGATGAACTCGTACTGCTCGTCGAACTGACGGTCGTTGTTGGCCGGCATGATGCCCGATGTCGTGAACGGGTTGCCCAGCGCAACGCCCAGGGCGGCCAGCGGCTTCAGCGCCTCCAGGTCGGCGTCGCGGTGCGCGTCGTCCTGCCAGCGAACCGTCGCTCCCCATCCGCCCGGCTTCACGCCCTTGCGCGCGAACAGGTCCTTCACATAGTCGACGCCCTTGTCGTCGGCGATTTCCCGCGCCGAGGCGATATCGAACCAGACCCCGTCGAAGCCGGTCGCGGCGGCCAGGTCAATCGACTCCTCAAGGCTTTTGCCCTTGATCCCAATCGCGCCGGCCATCAGTGAGCTGTACATGGATGCGTCACTCCTTGCTTGTGAAACGGCGATGGCCGGCGCTTGCACCGGCCATCGTTACGCATGATACGTGGGAGGCGATTCGCCCGGAATCAGGCGAGCACCTCGTCCGGCACGTCCACGCTGAACGGCGTCTTGAACGCTTCGGCGCGGGCCACCGGCTTACCGGTCGGGTCCTCCGGCAGCGACACGGTCGCGCCGATCTGGGCTGAAAGGTACGCGGCCTTGATGACCTGCAGCGTCCGGATCGTGTCGTCAATCGGCGCGGCGTTGGTCGCGCCCTTCGTCACCACGTCGATGAAGTGGCCGATCTCCAGCGTGAACGTCTCCGGCTTCGGGAACGTCATTACCGCGGGCTCCGGCCAGCGGTAGAGCTGGTGCTTCAGGTAGGTCTGGCTGCCGGCCAGCGCGCCGAACTCGGCTTCCACCTCGAACTGGCGGCTCTCGACCACATCGAACGCCCAGCTCGTGATGATCTGGCCAACCGCGCCAGACTCGAACCGCACGATCACCTGGCCCGTGTCCTCGGTCGGCAGGTGCGAGAGCAGGAACCGGCTCAGGAAACCTGTCACTTCCACCGGCCGGTCGCCCGCGGCCATCGAAAGCAGCCGGTAGGTGCCATGGTAGCCGGTATCGAGCAACTCACCGCCGCCAGCCTGGTGCAGGTTCGCGCGCCAGCCACCCTGGCCGCCGCCCGCGCCCGCGCTGCCCGCGGTCCACGGATCGAACTGCCGGGACTGGAACGTCTCGATCGAGCGATACATGTACGGCGTGCCGATGAAGCCGCTCTCGATCAGGCGACGGGCCTCCAGCAGCGCCGGGGTGAACAGGTTGTTGTGCGCGCCCATGAAGATCGAACCGGACTCGTTGACCGTGTTCCGGATCTCGATGCCATCCTCGAGCGTGGTGCATAACGGCTTCTCACACAAAATCGCCTTGCCCGCGCGTGCGGCCTTGATCACCGCGTCGGCATGGAGGTGGTGCGGAAGGCAGACATCGATCACGTCAATGTCCGGGTCCGCGACCACGGCGTCGATCGAATCGTAGACCTTCGCCGACCCACCCGTATATTGATCGCTCATCGCCTGGGCGCGGTCGGTCGCCACGTCGGAGAACGCGTAAATCTCGGCCTTCCCGGGATAGGCCGACCATCCACGCGCATGCACATTGGCGATGCCGCCCGCCCCAAGAATTCCCACCCGCAATGCTGATGCCACGCTGTTCCTCACTTCCGGCGTGTCGACGCCAGGTCTGATCCAGCCCGTCGCCCGGACTGCTTTGCCGCGCGGGTCACGAACGCACCGCGCGCGGGTTTCGGGGCAGATTGTATCCTGATTGGAGTTTTGCACAAGAGGTTCGCGATAGACGCGTACCACTCATGCCTTCATCATATGGCGCGTGCTGGGCTCCCAACGCCTCGTAATCGCCCGCGGGAGCCGCACATTGCGCGATTCCATTGACACGATGCACACTTCACCTGCGCGCGCATGTTTGGCGACTGCCCGGGAATTCGTCATTCCCGGTTCCCAAATCGAAAGGTGCCAAACCAATTGGCTGGCTTAGAGCTTGTCATCGTCCTGCTGTTGATTGTCCTCAATGGCGTGTTCGCGATGTCCGAGCTGGCAATCGTCTCGTCGCGCACCTCCCGCCTGCAATCCCGCGCCGATGAAGGAAGCAACGGCGCGAAAGCCGCGCTCAAGCTCGCCGAGGATCCCTCCCGCTTTCTCTCCACCGTCCAGATCGGCATCACCCTCATTGGCATCGTCACCGGCGCATTCGGCGGCGCAAGGCTCGCCGAGCCGTTCGGCGACCTCCTCAGGAACATACCCGGCATTGGCTCGTTCATGGCGCAGCTCAGCCTGCCCCTCGTCATCGCCTTCATCACCTACCTCTCGCTCATCATCGGCGAACTGGTGCCCAAGCGCCTGGCCCTCCAGAACCCCGAAGCGATTGCCACGCTCGTCGCCCCCGCCATGTCGATGCTGTCGATAATCACCGCGCCGGTGGTCGCCTTTCTCGCCATCTCCGGCGATTTCGTGATCCGCGTGCTCGGCGTCAAAGCCTCCAGCGAACCGGAAGTGACTGAAGAGGAAATCCAGCTCATGCTCCGCGAGGGCGCGGACGCCGGCGTGTTCGAGGAATACGAGCACCGCATGGTGACCGGCATCTTCGATATCGGGAACCGGACCGCCAGCGAGTTGATGACCCCTCGCCACCGCATCGAATTCCTCGACCTCGCCGCCGGCCCAGACCACAACCTGCACATCATGCGCGAGTCGCCCCACAACTTCTACCCGGTCTGCGAAGGCTCCACCGACAACGTTGTCGGCGTCGTCTCCACCAGGGAACTCTGGCGGCGCTCCATCAGCGGCGAACCCACCGATATCCGCGAGGCGATGTCGCCCGCCCTGTTCGTGCCGGAAATCGCCCCCATCGTGAGGGTTATCGACATGATGCGGCACCAGTCCGCGTCAATGGCCGTGGTGGTCGATGAATATGGGGGAATCGAGGGCCTGCTCACCTTCAACGACGTGCTCTCCGATCTCGTCGGTGAAATCGACGACCCCAATCGCACGAACATCCGCGGCGGCGTCCAGCGCGACGACGGTTCCTGGTTGTTCGATGGCATTTTTCCGGTTCACGAACTTCGGGAGATCCTCCACATCGAGTCCCTGCCCGGCGAGGAAGAGGGCCGCTTCGAAACCATCGGCGGCTTTGTCATGGATCAACTCGGGAACATCCCGGACACCGCTGACGCTTTCGTCTTCCAAACATTCCGGTTCGAAGTGGTCGACATGGATGGCATCCGCATCGACAAGGTGATGGTCTCGCCATTCACCGCGGGAGCAGCCGACGCACCCCAAACCGGCGGCGTCTGACCGGGGCAAACCCAGCTGGTCACCAGGTGTGCGAAAGGCCAGCCACACGCTCGCCTGCGGCTCGCTGGGCTGTCCTGACCAACTCCCCGGAGTCGGTCTCAGCGCTCTTCCGGCGGTGGAGCGGACTTCCGCTTCGACCAGATCGTTGCCCATGTCCGCCGCGCGAAGTCCGCGTCGCCCGGCTCGGTCACTTCGCCGTAGCGCGCGCGGTCGTACTGCTCCGGCAGTTCGATCAGCGGAGCCCCAAGGCCCGCCCAGTGCGCCCGCAGGCGCGCCGAGAACTCGGTCGCAGTCTCGTCCGGTCGTCGCGATTCACCCTGACGCCGTGCCAGGACCTCCAGGTACATCATGGTCTCCCGCACATCGTGCGGGGACTGGTCCAGGTCCAGCCGCCGTGGCTTGCCCTCGCGGTGACGTCTCCGGAACAGGTCGCGGAGTTGTTGCCTCGCCAGGTCGGTCGAGAACACCGAATCGCGATGCTCGTCCACATCCCCGTCGTCATCCTCGCCGCCCGGCCGGCGTGTCAACCGGAACAGGATGATCGCCAGCGCGGTCACCAGCGCGATCAGGCCCGCCCAGCGCAGGAGGATGGCATATTGCCACGTCCCGGTCTCCCCGTCGCGCACCTCCAGTTCTTCCATGTTGAAGGCCTGCTGCACGGGCATTTCCGGCGCTTCGACCGGGCCGAACATGTCGCCGAATATCGCCGCCAGCAGCCTCCCGATCAACGAGGCTATCTGGAACACCGCCCAGACCACCGCGTACAGGATGTACGCGAGAATCCAGCCAACGAATCGCGCCACCGTCGCCATTCCGTCAACGATCGCCTCCAGCACTCCCGGACTCAGGAGCGCCAGCACGATCGTCGAGATCATCAGGATCCCGATCGTGAACCCGCCCACGAGCCGCAGCCACCGGCCCCAGCCGGGCGGGGTTCCCCCCCTTTTGATGGCGATCCTTCTGGTGACTTCCGTCTCCGCTCCGGCGATCAACGCCAGGCTGACGATCAGCATCAGCGGAACCGCCATCCTGGCGGCGTTGAGCGCATCCGATCCCGCCGTTCCGCCGATCAGCGCCGCCAGGAGCACGGACGCGAACAGCACGATCCAGTCTCGCTGCACCACCGTCCTGATTTCTTCGGCCGAGATGTTCACGATGTCGGCCGCATAGGTCATCCCGGTCCACCACACCGCCATCGAAATCAACAACGGGGGAATCAGCCAGGCGTCGGATTGCACGAGCTGACCCGGGTTCGACCAGATCGTCGTGCTGTCGTAGGCGGGATCGATCCAGATCCAGCCCAGCCAGGTCACGAACCACGCGATGAATGTCGCGAACTGCGCCAGCGCGCTCGAGATCGTCCAGCGCCCGATGAAGCGGTTGACCCAGAACGAGATAAGGAAGATCACCGCGATCGCGCCCGGCCACGGAGCCGGGTGCCCGTTCGAGAGCCCGAATGTCTCGCCAAGAAACAGCTCGATCAGCAGCGAGAACGCCGACGCGTGGAGGATCCCGACCAGCGCCGGGATCATGATGAGCATCGGCCACGAGTGTTTCAGCGATTGCCGTCGAAGGGCCTGATCTCTCCCCTTCGTGTTCTTGCTCGCGTCGCTGCTGTAGGCGGGGTCGAACATGGCGCTATCCCACCCTCGTCATGACGATACTCTCGATCGAGTCCCATGCTTCCTCGTCGGAGAGGTGATAGACCGGGATGCGCCGCCGGATTTCGGGCAGTAGTTGCGGCTGGGCGCCGATTCCAATGATTACGAATCGCTGCGATCCACTGTTGCGTGCCAGCCGGATCAACGACCGCTGCAAGCCTTCCGTGACCCGGCACGTCAGGATCACCACGGTCGCTCCCCACGGCAACCGCGGCAATTCCTCCACCACCATCCGCTCGATCCGGTCGCCGAATGCCGGCACCAGCGTGGCCAGGTCTTCGAGAATCCGCGTCAATTGTCCCGGCCGGCGCCCTGGCGGCACCCGCACCGTCCGCGACTTGTTGGGAATTGGCGCGTTCGCGAACAGTCCTACCTGGTGCTTGGCCCGCAGCAACTGGTCCGAAAGCGACGCCGCCGCGGTCACCGCGAGTTCCAGCAACGCCGAGTTCTGCCCCTCCCACAGGTAGGAGAAGGTGATCGTATCGAGGAACACCGCCGCCACCGGCGACGCGCTCGGTTCGTACACGCGCGTTTGCAGCAAGCCCGTGCGCGCTGTCGCCCGCCAGTGGATCCGCTTCGGGCTATCGCCAGGCACGTACTCCCGTACACCCGCCATCCGCATTGGATCCTCGATCACCGATTGTTCCGGCTTGAAGTCGCCGTAGGGCTGGCGTGGCGGAACCACCAGGTCCGTAATCGGCACCACCCGCGGATAGACCAGGAACCGCGCCTGTCCGCCAATCTCCTCGCGCCGGGCAACCAATCCCAGCGGATCGCTCGCCACGGCCGTCGCCGGGCCAAACCGGTGCCAGCCGCGAAGGTGGCAGGGAACGCGATAGGTGTACTGCACGCGCTCGTACATGCCCAGGCTGTACACCGTCCGCAGGATGCGGCTGTTGCCCTGGTCGCTCCGTTCGAGTTCGCGGCCCATAACGTTCACGTTGCCGGTCACGAGGTCGGCGATATCCAGCCGCGATAGCGGCAGCGGCTTGGCGTTGGTCGCGGAAAGTTCCACCTCCACCACATCGCCGAAGAATGCCCGCTCCTGGGAAACCCGCCGTTCGTACGTCAGGCTACGCAGGCTGTTGTCCCACCATACCCGGGTCAGCAGGCCAACCAGCGCGATCCCGAGCGCGATCAACCCCAGGACCGGCTGCCGCAACATCGCCGCGAGGAACCCGACCACCAGCGCGACACCAAGCCAGCGGCCCGTGTCGATCCCCACATCCGGATTGCTGAGCCATTCCGCCACCGATTGGAAGCGTTGCTTCAGCGCCGCTCCGGTTCCTCGGGCATTCCCGGACTTCCGCATGGAACCTACACCGCCCGGACTTCCTCGACCGGCACGGATGTTTCGCCAATCACGGTTTCGATCAACCCCTCGTTCGAGTTCCCAAGCAGATCGGACTGCGAGGTCGGCATGATGCGGTGCGCCAGCACCGATGGCGCCATCTCGCGCACGTCGTCCGGCGTCGCGAACGCCCTGCCGTGCAACGCCGCCCTCGCCTGGGCCGCCCTGGCCAGCGCCAGCGATGCTCGTGGGCTTGCCCCAACCTCTATGCCCTCGTGCGCGCGGGTCCCGCGCACCACATCCAGCAGGTAGTCCTCCACCGCCACGCCGATATGCACCTGCTTCACCAGCTCGATCATCTCGAGCAGTTCGTCCGGTGTCGTCACCGCCGTCACCGAGGCCAGGGGCGTGGCGTTCCGGAACCGGCGCAGCATGCTCCGCTCCTGTTCGAGTTCCGGATACCCGATCGTCGTTCGCAGCAGGAACCGGTCGAGTTGCGCCTCTGGCAGCGGGAAGGTCCCTTCCAGTTCCACGGGATTCTGGGTCGCCAGCACGAAGAATGGCCGCGGCAACACCACGCGTTCGCGCTCCACCGAGATCTGCCGCTCTTCCATCGCCTCCAGCAGCGCCGACTGGGTGCGGGGACCAGCCCGGTTGATCTCATCCGCCAGCAGGATGTTGGTGACGATCGGACCCTGGCGATAGGAGAATTCGGCGCTTCGGGGATCGAACACCAGTGAACCGGTGATGTCCGATGGCAGCAGGTCGGGCGTGAACTGCACCCGTCCGAAATCTCCGCCCAGCGACGACGCCACCGATCGCGCGAGCATCGTTTTCCCGATTCCTGGCACGTCCTCCAGCAGCACGTGCCCTTCGCAAAGGATGGCGATCACCACCTGCTCGATCACGTGTCGCTTGCCGACGATGACCTTCTCAACCTGGTCGATGATTCGCGATGCCACATCCTGGATGCGAGACGGCCCCGCCGTGTCCATGGTCATGTTCCCGGGCCCCTTTCACCCTTGTGCTTCTTGCGGCAGTGTACCGCACCGATTCGTGCATAACCGTCGTCGCCTGTGTCCACGTCGCGCCAGTATCACAGGCATCGCCACGCCGCACCAGTGGCGACAGCCACCGATGATTGACCTCGCGTACCTTCTTCACGAGTCATCCCGATGGCTCCAGCTCCCGATGGAACACCATGTCCAACCCGCGCCCATGTATCATCCCCTGAACCGTCCTCCTCCCTCGTCGCACCGGAAAAGGCCACATGTCGCGGACTCCTGATCCCAACTCCCCTAAATCCTCACCAATACCCACGCTCGTCATTGTCTGTGGCCTGCCCGCCACCGGCAAAACCACGATCGCGAAGCAATTACGCGACCGGCTTGGCTGGCCCATGTTCGCCAAGGACACCATCAAGGAACTGCTCTTCGACAGCAGTGGACTGGCGCCAGACGAAGCCACCCGGCGGCTTTCGACGAGGCTCGGCAGGCAGGCGATCACGCTCCTCTTCGAAACCGCCCGCGAAGTCCTCCAGTCTGGAACCTCCTGCATCATCGAGGCGAACTTCCTGCCCAACCTCGCCCGGCGAGACCTTCAGCCCTACTCGGCCTTCGCCAACCTCCGCCAGGTACATTGCTCCATTCCGGACGAACTCGTGATCCAGCGCTACATGGAACGGTCGAAGGCGGGCGAGCGTCACCCCATCCATGCCGATGACGACGCCCTCGCGGATCTGGTCCAGCGCATCAAGGAGGGCGGGGGACGCCCCCTCCCGCTCGATGCGCCACTCCTCCAGGTGAATGCCACGGACGGCTACGATCCCGGCATCCCCGAAATCGTGGCGTTCTGCCGCGCCTGACCGCGTCGCTCCCATCCGCGGCCCGCCAGGCGCGAAAAGGCGCCCACAGGGGCGCCCTTCCGCTGGTTTCAATACGTTGTGGCGCCTGATCCGATAGGCGCCTATGCGTGAGCGGTGGAAATCTCGCCCTCGGGCATCCGGCTCGGCTCGATGGCCTTGACTGGCTCGGACGAACCCGACTCCGGCATCGCGAGCCAGGCAAGCATCAGGACGGCGAAACAAGCGAACGCGATGAAGAGCAACATGGATCATTCTCCCTGGGGCCATTGCCCCTGTTCCTGGTGGAGGGGAGGCTGTCGCCAACCTCCCATCCCGTACGACGAACCGATCGAGTGCTACAACTGGTAGGCCACCTCACCGTGCTGCGAGGAGTCGAGGCCGAGGACTTCCGCCTCTTCTTCCACACGAACCGGGATGACCAGGTCGATGGCCTTGAGGATGATGAATGTCATGGCGCCAGCGAACGCGATGGCCGCCGCCGTCGCGACGATCTGGTACCACAGTTGCGACGGGTTTCCGAAGAACAGCCCATCCACGCCGCCGAACGCCGAGTCCGCGAACAGCCCGGTGGCGACCGCGCCCCAGATGCCGCCCACGCCGTGAACCGCGAATACATCCAGCGCGTCGTCGATCTTGAGCCGCTGCTTGAGCAGGTCCACCGTGAAGAAACAGAGGACGCCCGCGCCGAAGCCGATCACGATCGCCGAGGCAGGTCCCACGAAGCCAGCCGCCGGGGTAATGCCCACAAGACCGGCGATAGCGCCAGCCGCCGCCCCAAGCACGCTCGGGCGCCCGTGTCGCATCCACGAAACGGTCATCCAGGTCAGCGCGCCCATCGCGGCGGCCACGTTCGTCACAAGGAAGGCGGATGCCGCCTGCGTACCGGCCGAAAGCGCGCTACCAGCGTTGAATCCAAACCAGCCGAACCACAGGAGGCCAGCCCCAAGCACCGTCAGCGTCAGGTTGTGCGGATCGGCGTCCTTCGTGCCGAAGGTCTTGCGGCGTCCGAGATACATCGCCGCCACCAGCGCCGCGACACCCGACGAGATGTGGATGACCGTGCCACCGGCGAAGTCGATCGCGCCGAGTTCGGCCAGCCAGCCGCCGCCCCACACCCAGTGAGCCAGCGGCGCGTATACCAGGGTCGACCACAGGATGCTGAAGACGACGAACGCCTTGAACCGCTTGCGTTCCGCGAACGCGCCGGTGATGAGCGCCGGGGTGATCGCGGCGAACATCATCTGGAAGGAAATGAACGCATACACCGGAATGCCGTAGTCTTCCATCACATCGCCGGGGTTGATGCCCCTCAGGCCGATATGATCGAGGCCACCGATGATCCCGCCCTTGTCGGGACCCAATGCCAGGGTATAACCCCACAACACCCACACCACGCTAATCAATGCGAGAATGAAAAAGCTGTGCATCAGGGTTGAGAGCACATTCTTGCGGTTGACCAGCCCGCCGTAGAAAAAACCGAGTGCCGGGGTCATCAGCATCACCAGCGCCGCCGACATAAGTACCCAGGCCGTGTTTCCCGCATCGATCATGAACGTCCCCCTCCGGAGTGTGAACCGCCGCCACCGAAGTGCCCAGCCTCTACCCGTCAGTGCCCACTTTGCACAATTCACACCTCAGCGTGTGGTCTGTTCGCAGTGTAAAAAGAGGCCAATATTGGCAACTAGGTGCAGATTCCACCAATCGAAACGCGGAAACTGTGCATGTTGCACATTAACCATTGGCAACTTCGCGCAACAGGGTGAACCAGGGGCAAAAACGGCCGGATTCCGCCACGGCCACGAACGGGCGCACGGAATCGCCCATTTCGATTCGTACTCCGAGCACAAACTTTCTGGCTACCACGATTCGATGCGTGAAACCGCTCTCGGTCAGTGAAAGGAACACCTCGCCGATGCCTTCAACCACCGCCCTCTCGGGCGTCATGCCCATCGCTCCCACCACCTTCGCCGGTGACGAATCGCTCGACCTCGCCAGCCTGCGCCGGGCGCTCGACTTCCTGGTCGATGCCGGGGTCGACGCCATCTGCATCCTCGCCAACTACTCGGAACAGTTCGCGCTCACCGATCGCGAGCGCGATGAGGTGCAGGATCTCGCCTTCGACCACGTCGCCGGGCGCGTCCCGATCATCGTCACCACCAGCCACTACAGCGCGCGCATCGCCGCCGAGCGCAGCAAGCGCGCCGAGGACGCCGGCGCCGCCATGGTGATGGTGATGCCGCCCTACCACGGCGCCACACTCCGCGCCGAACCGGCGGCGGTTACCGCCTACTTCGAAACCATCGCCGCGGCCATCTCGATTCCGATCATGATCCAGGACGCGCCCATGAGCGGCACGCCGCTGCCAGCGGACTCCCTGGCGCGACTCGCCCGCGACATCCCGAACGTCCAGTACGCCAAGGTCGAGTCGGCCGCCGCCGCGGCCAAGATTCGCGCCATGATCGAACTCGCCGGCGATGCGCTCCCCGGCCCCTTCGACGGGGAGGAGAGTATTACCCTCATCCCCGATCTGGAAGCGGGCGCAACCGGCACCATGCCAAGCTCGATGATCCCGGAGGTCCTCGGTGAGGTCGTCCGGCTCTGGCTGGCTGGCGACCGCGAGCAGGCCACAACCCTCTGGGAGTCCTGGCTGCCGATGATCCACTACGAGAACCGGCAGTGCGGCCTGCGCGCCACCAAGATCCTGATGAAGGAAGGCGGCATCATCGACAGCGACGCCACGCGCGCGCCGTTCGGCCCGGTCACGCCCGCCATCCGCGAGGGACTGATCGCCCACGCCCGCCGTCGAAACCCGCTCATCCTCTCCTGGCGCTCTCGACAGGCCAGTTAGCCTAGCTCCACCAAGGAGGCATCCATGCCGAACGACAACACCCCGATCATCGAAACCCCTTCGCCGGAACTCGTGGCCGACATCCCCTCCGTCACGGGCGAGGGCCCACTCTGGAACCCGGCCGAGCAGGCGGTGTACTGGGTCGATATTCCACCCGGCCGGCTCTACCGGTACGATCCGGCTGGCGACCTGGATCACGAACTGGTCTACCAGCACGAGGACGCCATCGGCGGCTTCACCTTCCAGGCCGACGGCTCGATCCTGCTCTTTTGCGCTCGCGGCCAGATCCTGAAGTGGAACGGCGGCGAAGTCACCACGATCGTCGAGGAGATTCCCGCCGAAGTGGATGGCCGCTTCAACGATGTCATCGCCGGACCCGGAGGCCAGGTCTTCTGCGGAACCATGCCCACCGGTCCGGACCGCATCTCCCGTCTCTACCGCCTCGAACTCGACGGCTCGCTCACGCTCCTGTTCGACGATCTTGGGCTGTCCAATGGTTTCGGCTTCAGCCTGGACGAGTGCGCCATGTACCACACCGATACTGGCAGACGGCTGATCCATCGCATGGACCTCGATCCCGCCACGGGCGAGATCAGCAACCGCGAAGTGCTCGTGGAGACACCCGAGGGACATGGCGGGCCGGACGGCATGGCCGTGGACGCCGCCGGAAACATCTGGTCCGCCCGCTGGGACGGTCACGCCCTGTATCACTACAGCGCCACCGGCGAACTCCGTGGCAAGGTCCCGTTCCCGGTCCGCAAGGTCTCCAGCATCGGCTTCGGCGGTCCCGATCTGGAAACGGCCTACGTGACGACCGCTGGCGGCCAGGATCGCGGCCCGGTCGAGGGCGAGCTGGCGGGATCACTCTTCCGCGTGGACCTCGGCGTGCGCGGTCGCCCCGGCTTCCACTCGAAGGTCCTCCTGGGCTGACACACAAGGCGACTCGCGCCGCCTGGCCTCTCCCCAACGCCGTCGGTTGACCCGCCGGTCAGTCCTTGAACGCCGTCCGCACAATGAGAAGCCCATCGGGAATCCCCTCGTTCGGGTGGGCTTTCCCCTCGAACTCGATCGAGATATACCCGTTGTAGCCGATCTCACCCAGGAGGACCGCGACCCGCGCATAGTCGATATCCGGGCTGACCACGATCCCGCCACCGAGGTACACCTTCGCGTGCAGGATCGCCAGGTCGTCGAAGAACACCCGCATCGCCGCATAGGGATCTGGAAGCTGGAAGAAATTGCCCGTATCCAGCACGTATTTCAGCCACGGCGAATCGACCCCGTCGTGAATTCGCTTGCACCCCTCCGGCGTGCCCGTCAGGCCCCAGTGATTCTCCAGCACCAGCGTCACGCCCCGTGCCCCCGCGTACTCGGCCCCCTGCTTCAGCGCGTCGATCGCCCACTCGTAGCTCTCGTCCATCGTGTAGCCTTCGGCGGGCGGCTCCTCGCCCAGGTTGTCCCACATCTCCCTGAACGAGCCGAGCGTGTGCCACCTGCCGCCCAATGCGCGCACGAACGGGGCTCCAAGCGCATCGGCCGCGTCGATCGCGGCTTTCAGCTTCTCCAGTTCCGCCGCCCGGGCTTCCGGCGTGGTCCGCACCGGATTGTGGGAAGCCGCCAGCGTCACCGGGGCGATGCCGCGCATGGCGGCGTACTGGTGCAGTCCCGCCAGTGCCTCGGGCGAGGTCTTGTCGTTCAGCACCAGGTGCTCCCACAGCAACTCGATGCCATCCACCCCGTAGTCCACGCAGCGGTCAATCATGTGCTCGATGGTTGGCGCATCCTTGCCTTCCGGACCGCCGCCGAACCGGTGGAACGAGTAGGACGATATCGCAATCTTCACTGCCACTGAATGAACTCCCGCCATGTACGTTCTTCCGGCCCACCGCATCTCTCGCGAGCCATATCGTATTGAGCATCCCATTGATCGTCAGGGGTGTCACGCGCCATCCGGGCGGCTCGTCTGCACTCCGCGGCAATCCTGATCCGGCAGCCAGTACTCCGGATACCGCTCCCGGAACTCCTCCACGGTCATCCCGAACCACAGCAAATCGCTGTGCTCACCGCGCCTGAACACGCTCCGCCGCTGCCGGCCCTCCAGTTGAAACCCCAGCGACTCGTGAAGCGCCGTGGACGCCGGATTGATCGCATATACCCCCACGTTCGCCTTCTGGTACCGCAACTCCTGGAAGTAGTACCGGAGCACGAGGCAGATCGCCTCCTTCGCATACCCCTTCTGGCGATGCTCCTCGAACACGTGCAACCCGTAACTCACGATCCCGACCCGGCCATCGCAATGGTGCGTCGCGATCCCGCCCACCAGGTCTCCCGACAAGGATTCCATCTGAAACGAGTATTCCTGGCGGTCGAATCCCACCAGCGCGCTCCGGCTCGTCCACTCTTCCTCTCGTGCCAGCGATCCCGGCGGATACCGCATGTCGAGCAGATCCGATTCCATCGCCTGGTTGAAAGCATGGTGTGCCGCGGCATCGCCTGGCTCAACCGCTCTCAGCCGGATCAGTTGGCCTTCCCAGTAATTGATCACGACTTCGTTATCCTGTACGAGAGCAAAATCCGATTCTACATCTGAAGGCGCCATATGATGAGCGAGCGCGGTACCATTACTCTTGCAGAATCTTCGGCCTATGCGCGACATCATACCGGAAGCGGGCGAATGGACGATCAGGTTATCAGCCAAACAGATGTCGTTCAGCGGGAGGCAGTGCCCACCGCCGTTCCTCCCTCCGACCGGCAACCGGCCGAACCTGGCTTCTCGCGGCTGCTCGAACGCCTTCGCGACGAGCGCGGCTGGTCAAAGGCCGATCTCGCCAAGCGCGCCGGGCTCGATCCCAGTTCCATCACCCGTTTCGAGCAGGGAAACCGTCACCCCGACCGCGACACCGTCGTGCTCCTGGCGAGTACCATGGCCCTGCCGCTCGTCGACCGCGACCGTCTCCTCGCCTCGGCCGGATACCGCTCCGACCTGTGGGACGACCCACTTCTGGTCAACCTGTCCCACCTGCTGACCGACCGTGACCTTCCGGACCATGTCCGTGAGGAAGTTCGCACCATTCTCAAGGCTGCCCTGGCGTATGGACGACTCAGCCGGCTCGATACTCCCTAGTCCGGCTTTCCGCCGGCAGGCTTCGAACGCATGCATACCGCACCCGCCACCAAACCATTCAGCGCCAGAGACCTCTCGAGGCTGTTGGCATCCCTGATTACATCGCTGGCGCTCGCCCTCCTCGGCCTGCCATGGGCATCCGCGACATCCGTCGCCGATGCCGCCGCCCCCATCGCTGCCCTCGCCCAGGAGCAGCCTGAATTGCCGCCGGTGGAACTCGACGCCCTCGACGGCAACCGCTGGTCGCTCACCAACATCCAGGCCGCCCCCGGCCAGGTTATCCGCATCACCAACCGCGGGGCCATGGCCCACGATTTCACCGTCGACGAATGGGGCGTCAGCGCCCCGATTCCCACCCTCGAAACGGTCGAAGTCGTCGTGCCCGAAAATCTTACTCCCGGCCAGCAGTTCACCTATTACTGCACGGAGCCCGGCCACGCCGTGCTCGGCCAGACCGGAACCATCACCATCGTCACCGCCGAGCAAATCCGCGCCTCCCAACCCAACCGCGAAGGCAGTTCCGCCCCCGAACGGGTCGTCATCCAGACCGGCGACGACTTTTCGTTCTCCCCATCCAGTGTCGAGGTCGCGCCCGGCCAGGTGATCGAGGTCCAGAACAACGGCGTGCTCGAACATCACTTCGTGGTGGATGAGTGGGCACTCAACGAAACCGTTTCCGCCGGAGAGGTCAAGCTGGTCCAGATCCCCGCGGATGTCCAGCCCGGCGATACCTACACGTTTTACTGTTCCGTGCCCGGCCACCAGCCTGGCGGCATGGAGGGCGTCATCACGATCGTCGAGCCCTCCGCATCAGGCGGCGGCGACACTCCCCCCATCCGCTCCGAAGCCGACCTGAGCCAGTTTCTGCCGTCCGCCGACGCCCTCGGTACCGGCTGGTCGCTCGTTCGCACCGGAAATGCTCGCGCCGTTCTCCCCGACTACGACAATGTCAGCGCGCGCGTCTTCCCCGGCGAAGGCCGCGGCGCAACCTACGTCGGTCCGGCGGGCAGCCGCACCACGGTCATCGTCCTGCCTTTCGCGCCGCTCGACGCCCCGGCCAACCAGATCGAGGATGCCGTGCTCGCGGTGCAACTCATGATGATGGTCGAATGGGAAGCGGACCTCCGGCTTGGCGCGTCGCTCAACCAGATCGCGCCCCCAACCGGCTGCGATGCCGCCAGCCGCGCCTCCGGCATCACCCGGGTCTACACACTTCCGGCCGGTTCAACCGTCTGCCAGTTGCGAAGTGTCGGTGTCGCGATCTTTGTCGCCGTCGAGGGTCAATACGCGGAATGGAGCGGCGTCGAGGCCGCCGACCAGGTCATCGCCCGGCTGCTGCAACGCGCCTCGATCTGGAACCCGCTCGATTGAGGATTACATGGACTCCGGAAATCGAGTGCGACATGTGACGCGATCGCCGGGTACGGGCGGACCTGCCGCCGGTTGCATGCGCGCCCATACCATGCGCGACGCAGGCGGCTGTCGTCCGCCCGGCTTCCCGGAGCGACGCTCAAGCCCCAACCGGCCGGTAGAACTCCACGATCCCCAACCCCTCGATTCCCAGCGCCGGCGGATCGAGATGAACGCTCGTCACGTTCAAGCCGGCGAACGGCGTGATCCCAAACCACCGATTCAGGTTCTCCTGCGGGCGGTTGTACCCCTTGATGAGCGGCGTTACCCACGCCACCACCCGCACATCGGCCACGATCTGGCGATCATCCCCCGACCGAGCCCTGTACCGCGCCACAAACCGCTCCACCGCGGCGGCCCCCACGATAATCGCGCTCTCGCTTACCGCCTGGCTCATCGTCGCCTTGTCGATGATGTCGTCGGCGCCCGCCACGCGAACCGACAGCGTCACCGATTCCTCCGATGCCTGCGCCTCCAACTGTGGCCCCACGATCGAATCCACGATGTCCTGCGTGGCCGAAAGGTCCGCGCTCATCACCACGTCGCCGTCGCCGGTGTACGACGGAATCACGAATGAGCCCGCCGGATAGCGGGCCGAATCGGCCTCCGGCACATGCTTCTGCTTCTTCAGCAGCAGCGCCGGTACCCCGGACATCACCGAGTACATCGATCCCACCGGATAGCCCGACATTCCAGGCACCACCAGCAGGTTCACCTGCTTCTCGTGAAGGTACCCGGCTGCCTCCCGCACGTGCTCGGCGATGTAATCCGGCCTGGCCGCCGTTTTCAGCAGGCTCCCGTACTCGATACCGGCCCCACCGCCCGGAAACATCGCTGTCTGGCCCAACCGCAGCAGCCCGGCCAGCATCGACTTCGCGCCCGGCGTCAGGGAACTGGCACCCAGCGCATCCTTCAGCGTGTCGAATGGAATCACGGACGTCGTCTCCGCGACCTGCTGTGGATCGATCGATTCGTGCGGGCGCTCGTATCGCTTGAGGATGGTGCCATCCTCGGCAATGGGGTGATACGCGCGATTCGGGTCCTGATCTGCCATGTTCGGGTGGGATTCCTTGCCTCGGTTGAAAAGGGTTGAAACAACTCAGCGTTCTTCGCGAATGTATGCCTTGCCAAGCGCCGCGGGCTGCCCTATTCGCAGGCGCCGTGTGCGAATCGTCGAGAACACCAGCACCGCTATCGTGAACAGGTACGGAAGCATGTTGAGGAAGAAGGCCGATACCGGCACGTTGATCCCCTGCAGGCGGAACTGACCCGCCTCCACGGCGCCGAACAGGAACGCGCCAGCCGCCACCCGCATCGGGTTCCACGTCCCGAAGATCACCAGCGCCACCGCGATCCAGCCACGTCCCGCGGTCATGTTTTCCGCCCAGCCGGGATTCGTCGCCAGCGAGATCGCCGCCCCGCCAACGCCGGCGAACGCTCCCCCGAGGATAACGTACACATACCGGAGCCGCGCGATATCCAGGCCCATCGCGTCAGCCGTGGCCGGGTTCTCCCCCACCGCCCGCAGGTTCAATCCTGGCCTGGTTTTGTACACGTACCACCACAGCGCCGGGACGATGAAGTAAGTCGCGTAGACCAGCACGTTCTGGTTGAACAGGATGTTCCCAATCCCCGGCAGGTCGCCCAGAATCGGAATGTCGAGCCGCGAAAACCGGTCCGGCGCCGGTTTTCCCACCAACGACGACCCCAGGAACGACGACAGCCCGCCTCCGAAAATGGTCAACGCCAGCCCGCACACCACCTGGTTCGCCCGGAACGACACCGTCAGCACCGCGTGGATCGAGGCCATCAGCGCCCCGACGAGGATCGCCCCAAGCAACCCCACCCACGCCGAACCGGTCCAGTAGCACACGGCGAACCCCCCGAGCGCGCCCATCAGCATCATGCCCTCGACGCCGAGGTTGATCACCCCCGATCGCTCGGCAAGCACCTCTCCCAGCGCCGCGTACAGGATCGCGACCCCACTGATCATCGCCGCGGCCAGCACCGAGGTCAGGAACGACATGGTGAATGCATCGCTCACGCCCGGCTCCCTTCGCCCGCGATTCGCACGATCCGGTACCGGGTCAGCAGGTCGCCGCCCAGCAGGAAGAACAGGATGATGCCCTGCAACATCGGCGCGATGGCCGAGGACAACCCCAGCGAGAGCTGGATCTGTTCGCCACCCACCATCAATGCCGCCAGCAGGTACGCCACCAGGATGATCCCGAACGGGTTCAGCCTTCCCAGCCACGCCACGATGATCGCCGTGTACCCGTACCCCGGCGAGAGGTCCCGCTGCAGCGAGTGCCCAATTCCGCCCACCTCGGCCATTCCCGCCAGGCCAGCCAGCGCCCCGCTCACGATCATCACGACCACGATGTTCCGCGCCGTCGCCATGCCAGCGTATTTCGCCACCCGCTCACTGTTCCCGGCGATCGAGATTTCATACCCCCACCGCGTGCGTTGCAGCACCAGGTACAGGATCACCGCGGCCACCAGCCCAAACGCCAGGCCCAGATGCACGCGAGTCGTTCCCCACGTTGGCAGGTAGGTCGCCGCGGCGAAGGTTTCCGTGCCTGGAAAGCCGAATCCCGCCGGATTCTTCCACGGCCCATGCACCAGCCACGACGAAAACAGGATCGCCACGTAGTTCAGCATCAGCGACGTTATCGTCTCATTGACCCCGAGATACCCACGCAGCACACCCGGAATCGCTCCCCAGAGCGCCCCGCCAACGAGTCCCGCCACCATCATCGCCGGGATAACCACCCACGATCCGGCGTCTGGCAGCGCGAACAGCGCCACCCCCGTCGCGAAAATCGCCCCGAAGTAGAATTGCCCCTCGGCCCCGATGTTCCAGAGCTGCATCCGGAAGGCGACCGACACCCCCAACCCCGTCAGCAACAACGGAATCATCTTGACGAGCGTTTCCGAGCGCTTGTAACTCGAGCCGAACGCCCCTTCGAACATCGTCCTGTATACGGTGACCGGGTTCTCGCCCACCATCAGGATGATGACGCCGCCAACGACAAGCGCCGCCAGGATGCTGACGATCGGCACCAGCACCTGCGCCGCCAGCGATGGCTTCGCCACTCGCTCCAGCTTCCACCCTCGCGCGGGTATCCCCGGAACCGTCCTCACGGGCGTGCTCATGCCGGCGTCGCCTGCGCGATGTCTTCAAGCCGCGACCCCGCCATCATCATGCCGAGCGTTTCGGCGTCAGCCTCATGCGGGCGAACGGTCCCCATCAACTTGCCCTCGTACATCACCGCGATCCAGTCGCACAGGTGGATCAATTCCTCCAGGTCTTCCGAAATCAGGAGCGTCGCCGCCCCCCGTGCCCGCTGCTCGCGCAGCACGCGATGGATCGCCTCCGACGCGCCCACGTCGACGCCCCGCGTCGGATGCACCGCCACGATCGCGGCCGGTTCACCGGCAAGTTCGCGCGCGATGAGCAATTTCTGCTGGTTCCCGCCCGAAAGCTCCCGCAAACGAGCACCCCGGTCGGCTGGATTCACGTCGTAGTCACGGATGAGTCCATCGGTGAACCGGTTGATCGCGGCTTGCACCAGCATCGGCCCCCGCGCGATCGGCTGGCGCCGGTACGCCCGCATGATCGCGTTGCTTCGCAGGTCGAGCGCACCCACCAGCCCGGTTCCAAGCCGGTCTTCCGGCACGTGCGCCACACCCGCCCGCGCGATCCGCCGTGGATGCGCGTTGGTGATGTCCCGCCCCCGCAACGTCACCGATCCGCTCGTCGCGGCCCGCAACCCGGTGATCACCTCGGCGAGTTCGCGCTGCCCATTTCCCGCCACGCCGGCGATGCCGAATGTCTCCCCGGCCCTGATCTCCAGCGATACCCCTCGCAGCGCGGCCGGCCCCTTGTCTCCCGCCGCCCCGAGATTGGTCACCGCCAGCGTCGTCTCTCCCGCCTCCCGCGCCTCGATATCCGCCTCTTCCAGCAGCACGCCCGCCAGTTCCCGGCCCACCATCATCCGGGCGAGTTCCCGGCGACTCGCCTGTCCCGCGTCCACCGTGTCCACGATCGCGCCGCGCCGCAGCACCGTAATCCTGTCCGCCACCGCCTCGACTTCATCCAGCTTGTGGGAAATGAAAATGACGCAGTAGCCTTCGGCCGCCAGCGAACGAAGCGTCTTGATCAGGTCGGCGCTCTCCTGTGGGGTCAGCACCGCCGTCGGCTCGTCGAACACGAGCGTCGTCGCCCCTCGAATCAGCAACCGGATGATTTCCACCCGCTGCTGCTCGCCCACGGAGAGTTGCCAGACGAGCGCCTTCGGATCGATCGCCATCCCGTACTTGTGACTGTATTCGCCAAGTTGCCGCTCGCTCCGGTCGAGATTGAGCGCCAGCCCATCGGACGGCAGTCCCAGCACGATGTTCTCGGCCACGGTGAACGAGTCCACCAGCATGAAGTGCTGGTACACCATCCCGATCCCGGCGGCGATCGCGTCGGCGGGAGCCCGGAACTGCACCGGCTCTCCTCCTATCCGCAACTCCCCGGCATCGGGCCGGTACAACCCCGCAAGGATGCTCATCAGGGTGGACTTGCCCGCCCCATTCTCGCCAATCAGCGCGTGAACCTCGCCCTTGCGCGCCACGAACGAGACGTCGTTGTTCGCGATCACCGAGCCGAACCGCTTGGTGATCCCAAGCATCGCCACGGCTTCCTCGTGCGCGGGGTGGGCCGAGGAAGCCGGGTCATGGTGAGTGGCCGGATTCATCGAAGGGGGATGATCGGACAACGTCGCGAACTCCAATTGGGCGGGGCGTGACGGGCGATTCCGGTTTCAACCGGACTCAACAGGTGGAGTGTACCCGAATCGCGTGGCCACAAACCGTCACTACCCCGTCGCGCTCCCCGAGACCCCATGCACGAACCAGTCCATCGTCAGGATCTCCTCGTCGCTCATCGAGGTCCCCTCCGCCACCCCCTCCGAGCCATCCTGCCGCGCGATGGGTCCGGTGAAGATATCCGTCACGCCGCGCGCGCCGCTCCGGAACTCCTCCGCCAGCGCCAGCGCCTCGGCGACCACGTCCTCCGGCACGAAACCCGCGACCGGGGCCAGGTCGACTACCCCGTCCGCCCAGCTACCCCAGTACTGGTTGCTGGCCCACGTCCCGGCCTGGATTTGCTCCACCGCCCAGGTGTAGTACACGCCCCAGTCCCAGATCGCGCTGGTCAGCACGGCCAGGGGCGCGAGGTCCGAGACATCGACGTTGTAACCGACGCTGTGGATGCCCGCCGCCTCGGCCACCTGCTGCACCGCCGCGCTATCCTGGTTGGTGGCGATCACCTCCACGCCCAGGTCGATCAGCGATTGGGCTGCGGCACTCTCCACCGTCGGGTCGAACCAGGTATTGGTCCACACCACCCGCACGACCACCTCCGGGTTCACCGACAGCGCGCCCAACGCGAAGGCATTGATCCCCCGGATCACCTCGGGAATCGGAAACGCGCCGACGTACCCCAGCGACCCCGTTTCCGACATCCGCGCCGCGACCACGCCGGTGACGAACTGCGGCTCCTCGATCCTGCCGAACCCGGTGCTGACGTTCTCCGCCGTTTGATACCCGGAAATGTGGATGAACTCGATATCCGGGAACTGCTGGGCAACCGAGATCACCGCCGGGCCGTATCCGAACGACGTCGCCACGATCAGGTCGAAGCCCTGCTCGGCATAGCCACGAATGGCGCGCTCCGAGTCGGCCTGTGTATCCAGCACGTTCTCCAGGAACGCCGTCTCCACGTTGGGAATGTTCTCCTCCAGCGCGATCCGCCCCTGGTCGTGCGCGTAGGTGTAACCGAGATCTCCCACCGGACCGATATAGATGAACGCCACCCGGAACGGATCGCCTCCGGTCGAGCCATCTTGCGCGCCCGCGCCTCTCAGCAGGGCCAGCGATCCAGCCCCCGCCCCGAGGGCCACGGCCCGCCGGGACGCTCGCGCGTTCAGGAAATCGTCCATCGAAGGGTGGAGAATCATCGGTTGCCCCTTTTCGGTCGTGGCGCGAACAGACACCGCGCCACTCCATCCTACCCGCCCACACAACCCACGGGCGCCCGCGAGGGCCAACCGCCGCCCCGCACGAACGAAAACGGGCGGGCATCGCGCCCGCCCGTTTTCTCGTGCCTGGTTGCCGCGCTGGGACTATCCCTCGGCGCTGCCCTCGACACCCTCGACGAACCACATCAGGTTCAGGATCTCCTCGTCGGAGAGCGAGGCGCCTTCGGCGACACCCTCACTGCCGTCCTGTTTCAGGATCGGCCCGGTGAAGATATCGGTCACACCGCGCTCGCCCGCCTCGAACCCGGCGGCCAGCTCCTCGACCTCGGCCTTCACGTCTTCCGGGACCCACTCGGCGATCGGCGCGATGCCAACCACGCCATCGGCCCAGCTACCCCAGTACTGGTTCGATTCCCACGCCCCGGCCTGGATCTGCTCGACCGCCCAGGTGTAATACGCGCCCCAGTGCCAGATAACGCTGGTCAGCACCGCCTCAGGCGCCTGTGGCGACTGGTCGGTGTTGTAGCCAACGCTGTACTTGCCCGCCGCCTCGGCCACTTGCTGTGGTCCCGGCGTGTCCTGGTGCTGGGCGATGACATCCACACCCAGATCGATCAATGACTGCGCGGCCGCGCTCTCCACGGTAGGGTCGTACCAGGTGTTGGTCCATACCACCTGAACTGTCGCCTCCGGGTTCACGGAGCGAACGCCAAGCGTGAAGGCATTGATGCCGCGAATCACTTCCGGAATCGGGAACGCGCCCACGTACCCAAGCTTGCCGCTCGCGGACATCTTGCCGGCAAGCACGCCGCTCACATACCGGGGCTCCTCGATCTTGCCGAAACCGGTGCTCACGTTCTCGGCCGTTTGATACCCGGAAATGTGGATGAACTGCGTGTCCGGGAACTGCGGCGCCACCGCCAGCACGGCGGGACCATGCCCGAACGACGTGGCCACGATCAGGTCGTGGCCCTCTTCCGCGAAGCCACGCACCGCACGCTCGGCTTCGGCCTGCACTTCCGGGATGTTCTCCAGGTACGCGGTCTCGACGTTGGGGATGTTCTCCTCCAGCGCCAGTCGTCCCTGGTCGTGGGCATAGGTGTAGCCACCATCGCCAATCGGGCCGATATAGATGAACGCCGCCCGGAACGCTTCCTCGTCCTGCGCGGCCGCCGCCTTGCCGAGTCCGGCCGCCGCCACCGCGGCGCCAGCCCCCACGGCCAGGGAGCGACGGCTGATGCGAGCCTGGAACAGTTCTTCCGCCGATCGATACAGTGACATTGCCCGTGTCCTCCTCATTCGCGACGGCCCCATGACTGGTCCCGCCAGTTGCTTGCCGATTGTCGTGCCGTTACCGGCCGGTCCCCAGGAAATGAATCGCCCAGCTCACCGCGCGGCGCATCATCCTCGCCGCGAGCGGATCACCCCTCGAGTTCGAAAATGATGTCCTGCGCGCCCTCCCACACGATGCGACGGCCAGCCTCCTTCAACTGCTCGTTGCCCTCGACAATCGTCAGGAAGTGGTTGCCCGCAAGCTGGCCCATGGTGCTGGCGAAGCAGCTACGGCCATAGGGAAAGAGAATCTCGGTTTCGCTGAACCCACCTGGATAAAAGAGGATCTCCCCGGCGGCGGGATAGCTGGTCGCGTTCTCGAAACCCACCCCAAGGTCGAAATCGCCGAGCGGAACCCATCCCGATTCCCCGCTCCAGCGCGCCTGGATCAGCTTCTGCCGGTATGGAAGTAGCTTCCTGAACGCCGCCACCGTATCCGGCGCGGCCTCATCCTCGAATCTCGCCCGGAACACGAGATCGCCAACCCGGATGATAACCATGACGATCGAAAACCCCTGTCGCGGGCAAGCGTCCCCGCCCGCCCTTGGAAACGTCCACCACGTCGCTGCGTGGATTGTACGGTCATTGTCGCACAGCGAAGTCTCCCACGACTCGTGCCGGATCCCGCCATTCTCCGGCCCTCGCGCGAATCCCGGCGCCCTCCAGGAATGCCTCGCCTCGTCCGCGCCCAATTCTGGGAAAGGAACCTTGTCGGCGGGGCCCAAGCGTCCCGTCCAATGTCGCGTCGCCCAGGAAGTGACAGGCCTCGCGCCTGTCACTGGCGGACACACCATGGGTTCAACCCCGCCTCAGCACGCCACACCATGTCGTTATCGGGGACGACATTCGCGGACATCCATTCGCGAACCCGCCACCACACCCCAATGTACGGGGCAACGGCTCCGGCTGAGCTGGATATGGAGCGATTCGCTTTCCGTCGCCGGAGCCGGTCGCTCGTATCAGGGTTGCCCTGCCCGACCCGAACCACCCGCTGGGGTATGGCCAATCGCGCCTCTCCCTGTTAGGATTGGCTTGCATGTGAGAATCATTCTCACCTGAGACGCACTGACCGCGATCCCGTCGAAAGTGACCTCCATGTCCATCGCAATCAACTCACCGGCGGCTCCACCGGCCAACCCAACACCGGACCTCCGCCAATCAGCGGTCGCCTGGCTAGGCCGCAACGGACTCCTGCTCGGCGCCGCCTGCGCCTGGATCGCGCTCATCGCCGCGTTCGTCCTCGATCAGTGGACCGATGCCTCGCGGCCCGTGGTGATGTCCCTCTACATCGCCGCCTACCTTTCTGGAGGCATCATCGCGACCCGCGCCGCCGTCAGCGATCTCATGTCGGGCGTTGTCAACATCGACCTGCTCATGGTCCTCGCCGCCATCGGCGCGGCCATCCTCAACGCCTGGGCCGAAGGCGCGATGCTCCTCGCCCTCTTCTCCACCTCAAACGCCCTCGAACACTACGCCCTCGGCCGAACTCGCTCCGCGGTCCGCTCGCTCATGGATCTCCGGCCCGCCACCGCCCGTCGCCTGGTCGATGGCGTCGAACAGGTTGTCGGCGTCGAACTCCTTGTCCCCGGAGACGAGGTCGTCGTCCGCCCAGGCGAAAGCATCCCTGCCGACTCCGTCATCGTCAGCGGCCACACCGACGTCAACCAGGCCGCCATCACCGGCGAATCCATGCCCGTTACGCGCTCGGTCGATGACCCAGTGTTCGCAGGAACCATCAATGGCTCTGGCGCATTCACCGCCCGCGTCACCCATTCCGCCTCCGAAACCACCATCGCCCGAATCGCCCAGCTCGTGGAGGAAGCCCAGTCCCGCAAGAGCCGCGCCGAGCGGTTCACCGACGCCTTCGAAGGCCCGTACGCCATCGGCGTCATCACCATCGCCGCCCTCGTTGGCGTCATCCCGATGCTGCTTGGCGCCGATCGGGGCGATGCCTTCTACCGCGCCATCACCCTCCTCGTGGTCGCCTCACCCTGCGCCCTCGTCATCTCAACCCCCGCCGCCACGCTCTCAGCCATCGCCCGCGCCGCGCGTGGCGGCGTCCTCGTCAAGGGCGGTTCTCACCTCGATGAACTCGGCGTGATCGACATCATCGCCTTCGACAAGACCGGCACCCTCACCCTCGGCAAACCGGCCGTTACCGACCTGGTCGTCTTCGGCTCGACGCCGGAGGCCGGCGCGCTGCGGCTCGTCGCCTCCGCCGAGCACCTCTCGGAGCACCCCATCGCCCAGGCGGTCATGCGCCACGCCTCCGATCAGGGCATTGACCTTGGCGAACCGGCGGACTTCACCGCCGACCCTGGCCGCGGCGTCACCGCCTCCATCGACGGCCAGCGCATCGCCGTCGGCAATGAAACCCTCTTCGATAAGGTCGGGATCCGCCTTCCCCGGGAAGTCATCGACCGTGCCAACGCCATCCGCTCGCTTGGCCGCACGGCGGTCATCGCGGGAGACGGCGGCGACCTTCTGGCCGTGATCGGCGTGGCCGACCAGGTTCGCCCTGGCGCGGTCGAGGCCCTCGCCGAACTGCGCCAGCGCGGCATCCAGCGCATGGTGATGCTGACCGGTGACAACGACCTCGTCGGCCAGGCGATTGGGCGGCAACTCGGACTCGATGAGGTCTTCGCCGACCTCCAGCCAGAGCAAAAACTCGTCAAGATCGAGGAACTCCGGAAGCAGGGCAAGGTCGCCATGGTCGGCGATGGCGTCAACGACGCCCCCGCCCTCGCCTCGGCCGATCTCGGCATCGCCATGGGCGCGGGCGGCACGGACGTCGCCCTTGAAACCGCCGATGTCGTCCTCATCACCGGCGACCTGCGCCGGATCCCCTTCGCCATCGGCCTCAGCCGACGGATGCGGCGCGTCATCCGCCTCTCCATCGCCTTCGCCCTGGCGGTCATCGCCACCCTGGCGACACTCACCCTGACCACCGGCATTCCGCTCACCCTCGGCGTCATCGGCCACGAAGGCAGCACCGTCATCGTCGTCCTCGCCGGACTCACCCTCCTCGCCTACGACCGGAACCGGCGCCAGCGGGTGCCCGCCGCTCCGGTCGCGAAGCCCGCGCCATCGGCCACATAGCGCAACGGACCGGGATGGCGACGATGCCATCCCGGTCCGCTCCCGTTTCGTCAAATCGCCAATCAGCCAAGCCTCAGGTGATGGCGTTGCAGCAGGTCTGGCACGCTCTCCATATGGAACGTGATTCCGTACTTCGCGCCAAGCACCATTAGCGCGCCAAAGTCCGGCTCGGCCTCCGGTGCCCAGGTCGCCATCAGCGCGCCCATCTCCACGAAGAAGCGCTCGAACCCCCCGGGCGAGATGATCTCGATCAGTCGCGCAGGCGTGTCTCCCGCGTTCCAGAACGTGTGCGGCACCCCGCGCGGTTTCACGATGTACGACCCGGGCCCCGCGACGTACTCGTCCTCACCGCTCGCGACACCAACCATCCCTTCGAGAACAAAGGAGTACTCATCCTCCCGGCTGTGCGTGTGCATTGGAGCGGCGAGGGTTCCGACGGCCATCGGATGCTCCACCAGCGAGAATGAACCGCCTGTAACGTCCGCGCCGAGCTTCTCGATCGCGCCCAACCCCGCCAGGTGGGTGTGGATACCAGCGTCCGGCTCGATGACGACACGTGTAGCAGTGGACATGACGAACTCCTTCCGACCCGGCGAGCGCCAGGGTGTGGATGAACGATTGAGCATGGGTCCCTTAATGTGAGTTCACTATACAGTACTGTATAGTGAACACCAACGCATCATACTCCTCACCTGCAACGGAGTCAATATCTGCCATACATCAATGTATAGTGAAATCACCCAGGAGCAGACGCGTGCCTCGTGCCTATCGCCAAAAGCGCCGCGCCGAACTACAGGAACAAACCCGTCAACGAATCGTCGAAGCCGCGGTGGACCTTCATGGGACCGTTGGTCCGGCGGAAACCACCATCAGCGCGATTGCAGACCAGGCCGGCGTCCAACGAGTCACCGTCTACAAGCACTTTCCGGACGAGGCCACGTTGTTCGCCGCCTGCACCGCCCACTGGCAGGCAAGCAATCCTCCACCTGACCCAGCACCCCTCTCGACCATCACCGATTCTCGCCTGCGACTGAGGCTGGCCCTCGGCGGGCTGTACGCCTGGTACGCGGCCAACGAGCGAATGCTGGCCAACGGTATTCGCGACATGCCGCGCAAGCCGGAGCTGGCGGCATCGGTCGCGCCGCTGTTCGATATGCTGGGAACGATCGGAGCCCTGCTGGCGGCAGGTTGGGATGACGGGGACCCGCATCCTCTCCGCGTGGCGGCCATCGGCCACGCCCTGGAGTTCACCACCTGGACGTCCCTGGTGAGCCACCAATCGTTGTCGCCGGAAGGAGCTATCGACTTGATGGTTCGGTTCATCGAAACAGCCGGCGACGTCATGGCCCCAATCCCTCCATCCAGCCCATGACGCGACAGACCGGGATGGCATCGTCGCCACCCCGGTCTGTTGGTTGTTGTCGAACCTCGTTGTTCGAAAGATTACTCTCCGGCCACCGAGCCCTGCGCCTGTGTGCCGCGAACCGGGGTCCAGTGCTCAGGCTTCTTCGGAAGCTGGATCGGGGCCACGTTGCCCTCCACCTGCACCTTTGGCAGCCAGCCCAGCGCTCGTGGGAAGTACCAGTTGGCCTTGCCGCAGAGTTTGAGCGTGGCGGGAACCAGGATCGTCCGGATCACCGTCGCGTCCAGCAGCACCGCGAACGCGAGGCCGAAGCCCATCTGCTGCATCTCCACCAGCCGTCCGCCGGCGAACGATCCGAACACCGCCACCATGATCAGCGCCGCGCCCGTGATGAGCCGACCGGTCTGCTGCAGGCCAACCCGCACCGCTTCATCGTTGTCCCCAGTGTGGTCGTAGTGCTCGCGCACCCGGCTCAGCAAGAAGACGTGGTAGTCCATGCTCAGGCCGAACAGGATGCAGAACAGCATCACCGGCAGCCAGTTGGTGATCGTGTCCACCTGGGTGAACCCGAACAGGTCGGCCATGAATCCAAACTGGAACACCGCCACCACCGCGCCGTAGGCCGCCGCGACTGAGAGCAGGTTCATCAGGATCGAGGTCAACGGCACCAGCACCGAGCGGAACGCCACCATCAGGAGCAGGAAGCTCATCCCGAGCACGAATCCGAACACCACCGGCAGGTAGTCGATCAGCGCGTTGTCGAAGTCGATCGTGTCTGCCGTATCGCCCGTCACGAAGACGCTCGCCGCCTGGCCGCCGAACACCGCCGGCACCAAGTCCGAACGAAGGGTCTTCACGACGTCCTCGGCCTCGTGGGAGTACGGGTCCGCCCGGGTGACCGCATCGATCACCGTCAGCTCACCGTCCTCACTCACTCGCGTGCTCACCGAGCCGAAGTTCTCGTCCTGTTCAAGCGTCGCGACGAAGGCGGTGACGTTCTCCTGAGTCGTCGCGTCGTTCGCATCCGCGTCGACCACGATCATTACCGGGGAATCCATGCCCGCCGAGAAGTCTTCGGCCAGGACCTCGAACCCACGCGTGAAGTTGGTGTCCGGCAGCGAACTGCTTTCCTGGGCGCCAATGTTGATGGCCACCAGCGGCGCCGCGATCGCCAGCAGGAGGGCCAGCGAACCGATCAGCCAGGCGACTGGCCGCCGCATCACGGCGGACGCGAGATGACCCCACAGGCCGCTGCCAATCGTCGTCTCGAATTCCGAATAGCCAGTCGTGTCCTGTCGCTTCAGCTTGCGCATCATGCCGAATTGCGGGGCGTTCGCCCAGTCGCCGATCAGCCGCACCATCGCCGGCAGCAGCGTCATTGCCGCCGCCACCGCGACCACCACCACGAGCGCCGCCGAGATACCCATGGCCTGGAAGAAGTTCACAGGCAGGAACAGCAGTCCCAGCAGCGCCAGGATCACCGTCGCGCCCGAGAACATCACGGCCTTGCCGGCACTACCGCCCGAACGCTCGATCGCGTCCATTTTGAGCGCGCCGTTGCGCCGCTCTTCACGGTAACGGGCGAAGAAGAACAGGGCGTAGTCGATACCAACCGCCAGGCCGATCATGCTCACCAGGCTCAACGTGGTGCTGTCGAGCACCAGCACGTTCGCCAGCAGCAGCACGAACCCGGACGTAATCGCGATCGACACCAGGCCAATCGCCAGCGGCAGGATCGGCGCGATCAGGGCGCCGAACACGATCACCAGCACGATTCCCGCCACCGGCAGGCCAATGCTGACTTCCTTGCTCAGGTCCTCCTCGGCGATCGCGCCGAAGGTCGCGTTCCCGCTGATCGAACCGACGCTGTACACCTGCACGTCATCGGTCGCCGCGCCCTGGGAATCCTCGAGGTACTGCTCGCCGCGCTCGTCGTACGAGTCGCCTTCGCCATGGAAACTGATCGGGATAATCAGCGAGTGGCGGTCGGCCGAAACGAGCTGTTCCGCCTCTGGCACCCCCGCCGCCTGGGCCTCGTAGTAATTGGTCAGCGAAGTGATGTCGGCTTCCCATTCCGAGAGCCCGGCGATGGTGTTCGACACCACGTCCTGGAACTCGGCGTCGTCAACCGTGTACCCCTCCGAATGCACGACGATGGTCTCGGTCGCGCCGGAGTCACCGGCGAAATGCTCGTCGATCAGGTTGAAACCCGCCTGCGAGTCGGGATTGTTCGTATACCCGGCCCCTTCGCCGGATGTCGGGCCGCCAAACGCGCCAGAAAGCAGCGTGACGGCCACCAGCAACAGGACCCAGGCGCCAAGCGTTCGCCACGGATGCCGGGCACTGGCGCCAGCCAGTCGTTGGGGAGAAAGGGATAGTCGCGACACGGGGTGTCTCCTTCGATCAGTACCTGGGACCAGGCAATCAGCGCCCGTCCACCACGTGATCGATTCTCGCGGAGACACATCTTCATTCAGAGCAGGCGACCGGGAGAGTTCCGGGTGAGGCTATCCCCCATCATGGGGGAGGGATTCCCGAAACACTCCGGAGGTCACTCCACGCCCGGGCCTTTATACGACGCCCACTGGGGTACGGACGGATCCGTCGCCGTGCCTTTGCAAACCACTCCATCCACTGCCCAGGCGGTTGTCGTCCGCCCTGCCATTGGCTGACACGCAAACGGTCACGTCTGTCGTACGCAAACTTTGGTCGTCATCCCGAGCGGAGCGAGGGATCGCCGGACGAAGTCCTTGGCGGCGCAGCCGCCACTTCGCGCGTGGTGAACCCGCGGAGAGCGTTCACCTGAACCTGCCATTGAGGAGGTTCTTTCACCGAGGTGAACTGCTGAGTCGAATTGGCTCGCGCATGGCAGTCCGCCTGACGGCGGATGGACTTCGTCCGTGGATGTTTCGCTTCGCTCAACATGACGGGTGTGGCCCGGGTGGACAAGACGTTTGTGCTCGACCGGAGCGACGGCAATTTCGAATGTCTTCAGGAAGCCTACCGCTCGTCCTCGCCCAGCCGCAGGAAGGTCAGCACCGCCAGCACCCGCCGGTGCACCGACTCCGCGTCCTCCAGTCCCAGCTTCGTGAAGATACCCCGGATGTGCTTTTCAACCGTTCCCTCGCTCACGAACAGCGCATCGGCGATGGCATTGTTCGTCCTGCCCTCGGCCATCAGCGCCAGCACTTCCTGCTCCCGCTGCGTCAGCGACGACAACCGCTCGTCGCGCCGCCGCCGGGTCACCAGTTGCGTCACCACTTCCGGATCGAGCACCGTCCCGCCGGACGCCACTCGCCGCACGGCCACCACGAACTCCCGCACATCGGCCACGCGGTCCTTCAGCAGGTATCCCACGCCGGTCGTCCCGCCCTCGAGGAGTTCCGCCGCGTATCGCTCTTCGACGTACTGGGAGAACACCAGGATCGGCGTGTGCGGCACCCGGCGCCGCGCCTCGATCGCCGCCCGCAGGCCCTCGTCGCGGAACGTCGGTGGCATCCGGATGTCCACGATCGACACATCGGGCCGTTCCCGCGTCACCACCTCCACGAGGTCGTCACCGTTGTCCACGGCCGCTATCACCTCGAAGTCGTTCTCGGTGAGGAGCCGCACCAGCCCCTCCCGCAACAACACCGCGTCTTCCGCTATCGCAACCCGCATCGCCTGCTCACCGCCTGGAAATGAGTGACCCTGTCAGGAAGCGATGTGCCCCCTCAGCCCTGAGCATACGGGAGCACGAGCCCATTCACCAATCGCCAGGCTCGACTTCCGGCCGTGAACGCGAACACCCCGCGCCATGAGTGGCGCGAGGTGCAAGCTCGATATCGGGTTGTGCGTGAAGATCAGCCGCAGGGTATCTCCACGTAAATGGTCGTTCCCTTGCCCGGCGGGCTCGACAGCGAGAACCGGCCATCCAGGGCAAGAATCCGGTCCTGCAGGCCCCGCAATCCCGAGCCGTGCCCCAGGTTGGCCCCGCCACGTCCGTTGTCGGAAATCTCCAGGATCAGCCAGTTGCCCTTCCGGTGGATATACACCCGCGCCCGGCTCGCCTGACTGTGTTTGGCGATATTCGTCAGCGATTCCACCACCACGAAGTACGCGGTGCCCTCGACCTCTTCCGGCAGCCGGCTCTTCAGGTCGATATCGACTTCCACCGGCACGGGAGACCGCCCCGCGATCGCCGAGATCGCCGCGTCCAGCCCCCTGTCCGTCAGCACCGCCGGGTGAATGCCCCGCACCAGGTCGCGCAGGTCGGCCAGAATGCGCTTCGACTCCTCGTGCGAGCTGTCGATCAACGCCTTCGCGCCTTCAGGGTCGCTTTCCAGCTTGTCCTGCAACCGTCCCAGATCCATCGCCAACGCCACCAGTCGTTGCTGCGCGCCATCGTGCAGGTCGCGCTCGATCCGGCGCCGCTCCAGGTGCATCGCCCGCATCACCGCCGAGCGCGCTTCGGTCAGTTCCTCCACCCGCTCGATCAGCACTTCTTCCTGGGAGGGCGCCAGGAATCGCTGGCCAACCTTCCCGTTCAGGATCGCCGTCAGGTTGACCAGCACGCTGAACGGCACCACCAGGATCATGCCGACCGCCGAGGCGACAACCGCCTCCGGGAATGACGTTATGTTCCATCCATTGACGTTGTGATCGCCGCCCAGCACGAAGACGAGTGGAGCGATCATGTAGGCAACTGGCTGGAAGACGAACAGGATGCCAAGGATTCCCATTGGCAGCAGCAGGAGCAGGTAGGCCAGGTCCCGCCACAGTTGCGGGTTCCGGAGGAGCCCCCACGCCTTCTTCCACGGCGCCCCTTCGTCTGGGAAGTACCGGTACGGGCTCGCGATCGAGACGCCCAGGAACACCCGCAGCCGGTCCCGCTCCATCTGCGCCGTCCAGATCGTGATCGCCACTAGCGCCGCCAGGAGCGGAATCCCGACCCAGATCACGATCGTCGCCAGGCCAACCGCCGCCACCGTCACGAAGAACACCAGCCAGATCAGGCCCAGGATGAACGTGGTGACCAGGAACAGCGAGTCGCTGACCACTTTCCACGAATTGACGATCGGCAGGTCGTGCAGCGACCGCCACATGCTCTCGGTGGAGAACCGGCGCGCCACCGGTGTAAGCCGGTGCGACACCGCATCGGACATGAACGGCACCGAGGCGAACTGCTCCATGCGTTGTTGACTTTCGTCGTTGTGGGTACTGAGCCTCATGGCGATTTTCCTGTGGTACGAACGAGGAGGCTTGATTCACTATAGTTGGAGTATCGCGTTCGGGCATCCCGCCGTGCAGTGGGAAATCAGGCGATTGCCGGGTAAGGCTATCCCCCACGTCGCCCACTACGCATATCATTTCCCGAGACATTCGTTCCCAATGGATGGAGGCAATCCGGATGGCCCGTTTTCTCGTCACGACCACGTTCGCCAGCGCCGAAAAGCGGATGGAACACCGCGCCGAGCATCGCGTCTACCTCAACCAGCTCGTCGCCGAAGGCAAGCTGCTGATGGCCGGCCCCTTCGCCGACGAGAAGGGCGGCATCATCGTCTTCGAGGCGGTGGACCAGGCCGAGGTCGAGAGCATGATGGCGAACGATCCCTTCACCATCAACGGTGTGTTCGCCACCACGGACATCCGGGAATGGAGCCTCGTCGCCGGAACCTGATCCGCTCGCTCAATCAGCAGCCGGGCGCTCCGCCTCGCACATCGCCATCAGCACCCGTTCCGGCGTGAATGGCAGGTCGCTGAGCCACACTCCGGTCGCGTCGTGGATGGCGGCGGCCACCGCCGGGGCGAATGGCACGAGGGGCATCTCCGCCATGCCCCTCGCCCCGAACGGGCCGTTGGGATCGGCCAGTTCCAGGATCACCGGCACGATTTCGGCCGGCATGTCCATCGCCGTCGGCATCAGGTACGTGCTGAAGTGCGGCGTCATCAACCGCCCCTCCCGCACGATCAGGTTCTCCAGCAGCGTGTAGCCCACCGCCTGGGCCAGGCAGCCCTCGATCTGGCCCTCCACCTGTTGCCGGTTGATCGCCGTTCCCACATCGTGCGCGCTGACGATCGTCCGCACGCTCACCACGCCAGTCCGGGTGTCGACATCGACCGCCACCGCTTGGCTCACGTAGCCGTAGCAGAAGTTCGGCGTGCCCGCGCCGGTCACCGGGTCGAGCGGCGTGGTCGCCGGTGGCCGGAAGTTGGCCGTCGCCACCACATGCCGGTCCTCGCTGTTGCGATACTCCTCCAGCGCGTCCCTCGCCGCGGCATGAACCGCCCCACCCGCCAGCAGCGTCAGCCTCGACGCCGAGGCCGACCCCGCGTTCGGCGCAAGCGCGCTGTCGTCGGTCACCATCTCGATCAGGCTGGTATCCACCCCAAGCGCCCCGGCCGCGATTTGCCGCATCGCCAGGTGCGTGCCCTGCCCGACTTCCGCCGCTCCCACGCGCACGATTGCCCGCTCGATCTCGCCCCGGCCGAACAGCTCCACCGTCGCCGACGCGTTGTCCGGATACCCAAACGAGTACCCGACGTTCTTGATCCCCGAGGCGATCCCATATCCCCGCCGGATGTGCGGTGGAAGCTGCTCAGCCCGCGACTCCGCGAACCGTGTCTCCGCCTCGGCCATCGCCGCCTCGAACACCGGAAGCGCCGAGACGCCTTCCGGAAGCGGCTGCTGGGTCGGCTCCAGGCTCCCTTCCCGGTACAGGTTGATCCGGCGAACCTCCGCCGGGTCCATCTCCAGCGCCTCCGCCAGCCTGTTCACCATTGACTCGGCCGCGAAATGCGCCTGCGGTGCGCCGAATCCCCGGAACGCCCCGCTCGGCACGTGGTTCGTATATGCCACGTACCCGTCGGTCGCGATGTGCTCGATCTCGTACGGCCCTGTGGCAAACACCGCCGCGCACTTCATCACCTCCGCCGAGGTCGAGGCGTACGCGCCCCCGTCCGCCACGATCCTCGACCGCGCACCCACGATCCTGCCGTCCCGGTTCGCCGCCCAGGTGCATGTGATCCGCATCGGATGCCGCTTGTGGTGCCCCAGCATCGACTCCTCGCGGCTCCACTGAAGGGCCACCTTCCGGCCCGGATGGCTCTCCCGCATCGACCACGCCGCCAACGCCAGCACATGCTGCATCGAGAGGTCCTCCCGCCCTCCGAACGCACCGCCGATCGCGTTGTACCGGACCGTCACCCGATCCTCGGGCAACTCCAGCATCGCCGCGATCTGCCGCCGGTCCTCGTGCAGCCACTGTCCCGCGGTCTCGATCACCAACTGCCCATCATCCTCGACCCAGGACGTTCCCGCCTCCGGTTGCAGGAATGCGTGCTCCTGCCAGGTCGTCGAGAACTCGCCTTCCAGCACGACATCCGCCGCCGCAATCGCCGCGTCCGTGTCGCCCTTGCGAATCGGCACATGCACCAGGACGTTTGAACCGTGCGCGGCGTTCACCAGCGGCGCGTCGTCCCATATCGCCGCTTCCGGGTCGAGCACGGGCGGCAGGTCCTCGAACCGCGCGTCGACCGCCTCCACCCCAGCCCGGGCCGCGTCCACGCTCTCCGCCACCACCAGCGCGACCTTGTCGCCACTGAACCGGACCTCGTCGCCGACCGCCACCAGCACCGGCTGGTCGATCTCGATCAGCCCGAACGCATTGAACGGGATATCCGCGGCGGTCAGCACGCGAACGACGCCAGGCATGGCCAATGCCGGCTCGATGTCGATCCCCAGCACCCGCGCCCGTGGCCGGTGCGAGAAGACCACGGCCGCGTGCAGCATGCCAGCCCTGATCCTGTCCGCTGGATAGGCCGTCGCTCCATTCACCTTGCCGGGCGCGTCCGGTCTCCGGTGCGACTCTCCTATCACCGCTGGCGGGCGAGTGATTTGCAGGCTCATGCCACACCACCCTTCGCCGCCTGGTCGACCGCCGCCAGGATCTTCGTGTACCCGGTACACCGGCAGATGTTCCCGCTCAACGCCACCTGGGTATCAGCCCGGTCCGGATCGGGCCGTTCATCCAGCAGTTTCGCGCCCGCCATCACCATCCCCGGTATGCAGAACCCGCACTGCACCGCCGCCTGGTCGATGAACGCTTCCTGCAATGGATGCAACAATCCCTCGTTGCTCCGGTCGCTTGTCGCCGCCAGTCCCTCGATGGTCGTCACCTTCGAGCCGTTCGCTTGCGCGGCCGGCGCCAGGCAGGACATCACCGCCCGACCGTCCATCCACACCGTGCAGGCCCCACATTCACCCTCGGCGCAGCCTTCCTTGGCCCCAGTCAGGCCCGAATGCTCGCGAATCGCGTCCAGCAACGTCAGCCGCGTGGCCGCCGCGTCCCAGGTCACGCGCTCGCCGTTGACCTCCACCGCCACGGATTCGAGCGGCCCACCCGACCATGAGCTTTGGGGATATGTCGTGCCGGATTCGAGCAAAATCGGGCGCTCCGGATACTCTTCCCGCTCCCGTCCCTCCGCCAGCCGGAGCAGCGCGTCCGCCACCAGCCGCTGGAGCACCATGCTCCGGTAGTCGGCGCTTCCCCGGATGTCGCCGATCGGCGATACATCCTCCAGCGCGATCCGTCCCGCTTCCTCGCACACCTCCGGCGTCAGCGCCTTGCCCGCGAGCCACGCCTCCGTCGCCGCTCCCCGCACCACCGTCGGCGCCAGGCATCCAAACGCCGCCCTCGACGACCGCACCACGTCCCCATCGAACGCCGCCACAACCGCGAAGTGAATCACTGAGATCGCCTGCGCCCTCCGAAGACCCAGCTTCACGAACAACCCTCGCTCGCCTGGTTCCGGCTTCGGGATCAGGATCGAGGTCACCAGTTCGTCCGGCCGGAGCACCGTTTGCCGGAATCCCGGGTAGAACTCCGCGATCCGAACCTGACGCTCCCCGCGTACCGACGCCAGCGTCACCACCGCGTCCAGCGCCATCAGCGCCGATATCGTGTCGTTGGCGGGTGAACCGGTCACCACGTTTCCGGCGACCGTCGCCCTCGACCGCAACTGCGGTGCCCCGATTTCGATGCACGC
>CAZUPA010000005.1:46159-54536 GCA_964622205.1 uncultured Sphaerobacteraceae bacterium | reverse complement strand
AGCACCCGTGGAACATGATCAAGCTCCGGAGCGGCCCCCTCCACATTGATGTTCGGAACGAACCGGTCCAGCCAGGCAGGGAACCACCAGGCTCGCTCGTCGAGCACCGTCATGATCGCCGGCACCAGCACCAGCCGCACCACGAACGCATCGATCAGCACCGCGATGCCGAGCCCAAACCCGATCATCTGGAGCATGCGCAGGTCTTCCAGGACGAACGAGAGAAACACCGCCGCCATGATCGCGCCAGCCGCCGCCACCACCCGGCCGGAGAAGCCGATGCCATCGAGCATGGCCTGTTTGGCGGGCCGCCCGTTCGCATGCTCCTCATGCACGCGGCTGAGCAGGAACACTTCGTAGTCCATGGAGAGTCCGAACAGCACCCCGAACAACAACATCGGCAGGAAGGACTCGATCGGACCAGTGCCTTCGATTCCGAGGAGCCCCTGCAACCAGCCCCACTGGAACACGGCCACCACCGCCCCAAACGAGGCGCCCACCGAGAGCAGGGTGGTCAGCGCCGCCTTCAACGGCACAACCAGCGATCTGAAGACCACTGTCAGGAGGATGAAGCTGAGCCCAATCACCACCGCGTAGAAGATCGGCATCCGGTCGCTGATCTGCTGGCTCATGTCGATGTTCGCGGCGGTCGACCCGGCGACGTAGGTGGTCACCCCGGTCTCGCTGGCCACGGCGGGCAGGATGTCGTTGCGCAGCGACTGGATCAGGTCTTCGGTGGCGATGTCCTGCGGCCCGGTGGCGGGAACCACCTGCACAAGCGCGGTGTCACCCGATTCGTTCGGCATCGCGGGCGATACCCCAATGCCCTCGATTGCTCCGAGCGTGGAATCGATGGCCGGGAGTGCATCCTCCGGGAGACCGCCATCCTTCTCGATCACGATCAGCAGCGGTCCGTTGCTGCCCGGTCCGAATCCCTCGGCCATCAGGTCGTACGCCCGGCGGCTGTGCATCGACTCGGGATTGTTGCCGGCGTCCGAGAGGTTGAGATTCATGTCGAAATACGGCACGGCGACGATCAACAGAGCGACCAGCGTGACGATGGACACAATTCCCGGCCGGGACTGAACCAGGCGGCCCCAACTGAACCAAAAGCCCTTCCGGCCACTCGTGGCCCGGCCAAGACCCGGCGCCCGCCAGGCGAAGATCCGGTTACCGATCAGGCCGAGCACCGCCGGCATCAGGAAGATCGCGATCAGCACGGCGATGACGACGATGACCGACCCGGTGATGCCGAGCCCCGTGATGATGGGAATCCCGATCAGGCTCAGGCCGAGCAATCCAATCGCCACCGTCACGCCGGCGAACGCCACCGAGCGGCCAGCAGTGTCGATCGCGACGCCAGTGGCGTCGACCACGTTCTGCCCATGGAGCAGGTTGTCGCGGAACCGGTTGACGATGAAAAGCGCATAGTCGATGCCGACGCCAAGACCCATCATCGACAGGAACGCCGTCGCGATCTGGCTATGCAGGGTGAAGATATTGGCGAACAATGGCATGGCCAGCATGCCGATGCCCACGCCGATCAGGGCGGTCACGATCGGCAGGCCCATCGCCACCACCGACCCGAACATGGCGAACAGGATCACCATCGCGATGATGATGCCAAAGATCTCCGACGAACCGATTTCCGGCGCCTCTCCGGCCGTCACGATCTGCCCGCCAGCCTCCACCTGGAGCGTGGCCGTGGACGATGTGTCGACCAGGTCGAACAGCGCCTCCACATCCGCCGGTTCAACGTCCATCGCCGCCATGCTGTACTGCACGCTGGCGTAGGCGATCTGGCCGTCCGGCGAGATTTGCAGCGGATTGTCGGCCGGTCCGGTCACGAACACGACACCAGGCAGCTCCCGCGCCTGGGCGACGATCCCGGCGATTTCCTCCTCCACCGCTTCATCGGTGATCGAGACATCCGTGGAACGGAAGACGATCGAGGCGCTATCGCCCGCTGCGTCCGGGAACCGCTCTTGCAGGAGTTCCACCGCGTTCTGGGTTTCGGAGCCCGGAAGCGTGAACACCGACGCGTAACTTGCGCCAAAGGCATTCGACAGGACAGCGATGATGGCGACCGCCACCACCCATCCACCGATCACTTTCCAGGGGTTCGCCGCCGCGAACCGCGCCCACCGGGCCAGCGGACCCGATGACTGGTTTCGAACTGGAGTCGTTTCCATCTGCTCTCTTTCGTGCCAGGCGAGCGGTACACTCCGCCCGTCATTCCAGGATGCTACGTCATCGTAGCATTTACTACGCCGACGTAGCATACGTCCGGGAAGCAGCCGGAGTCAAGCAACCTGGAACTGTATGACTGATCGTTACCAGCCGGTGGTGTGTCTCGCGGCTGGGAGCGGTATGCGAAACGGATTGGGACCGTGGTTCAGGCTGGATGGATCAGGTGGAGCGTCCATCCCCGTGCTGGAGGAAAGCGTGATCGTTGGCGGCGAACAGGTTCAACAGGTCGTAGCGGCTATCGGAGACCTTGCGGAACGCCAGCCGGACCGTTCCCGCTGGTTCGATGGCGACCCCGCGAAGTCCCCGGTCATCAATCCGGGATGACCACCATTTCGAGGTCAGGATCTTCCTCTGGCCACTGGGGATCCATATCCGCCAGTGTGTCGGCGATGGTCCTGGCCACCAGCAGGTTCCGGAGCCACTTGCGGTTGGCGGGAACCACGAACCAGGGCGCGTCTTTCGTGCCGCATTCGTTGATCGCGTCCTCGAACGCTTCCTGATAGTCGTCCCACAGCGCGCGGTCATCCAGGTCGGAGACGTTGAACTTCCAGTGCTTTTCGGGGTCATCGAGCCGTTCCTGGAGGCGTTCCCTCTGTTCATCCTCAGAAATGTGCAGGTAGAACTTGACGATCCTGGTGCCGTTGTTGGCGAGAATCCGCTCGAACTCGTTGATCTCGTCGTACCGGCGCTTCCACTGTTTTTCCGGCGCCAGGCCCTTCACCCGCACCACCAGCACTTCCTCGAAGTAGGAGCGGTTGAAAATGCCGATCATTCCCCTGGCGGGCGTGTGCTGGTGATATCGCCAGAACACATCGTGCTCCAGTTCCTCCTCGGTCGGCGAGCCGAAGCTCCACACCCTGCATCCCTGCGGGTTGACGCCCGAGAACACGTTCCGGATCGTCCCATCCTTCCCGCCTGTGTCTATGGCCTGGAACACCACCAGCAGGCTCTGCCTGTCCTCGGCGAACAGCCGCTCCTGGAGGGCTTTGATACGCGCCTTCTGGGCCTGGAACAAGGGGATCGACTCCTCCTTGGTCAGACCACCCTTCTCATCCGGATCGATCTGCCTGAGCCGGACCTTCTTCGATCCATTCACCTTCGTGATGGGCATCGGCCATCCTTTCCCTGCCTGGTTCGCGTGCAATTACCCTTTAAAGCACAAAACGGGCGACACCAGAGGGGTATCGCCCGTTCAATCGCATGCATTCCTGGCGCCGGTTCCAGGCTCGATCAGAAACTTCTCCGGCCGGTGGCAAGCCCTACGGGTTCACCATCAGGAGCACGAGCAGGAACAGGGAAACCAGTCCTACTATGGAAAATCCACGTACCAGCATGTCTTCGCGGGTAAGTACATCGCTGTTCCGGCGTTCGTTCTCAGTCATGTTGTTATGGGCTCCCCCTGTTGCCGGATTCCCATGCGGTGGACACGCGGCCGCGCGCCCCGGAAATCCAAACAGACCCTAATAAATGCCACGAGTGCGTACGACCTGGTTCCCTCAAACCAAGCCATGCGAGGTGTACGTACATAAGGCACGCTACCTCATTGACTATAGCGGCTTCGTGCCGCCCTGTCAATCAAACGCGCGGCTCGCGTAAATGGTTTCGCGGTCCCGATTTCCCTCCGAAAAGCGTGAAAGTGTGCGTACGTACGCTACGACAACATGGCGTATCGAGACTGGGCATTTCCGCCCAAACCCGCATGGCGACAGTGATCTTCGTGCTGGAATCGTCGCGCGGGATGACGGTTTCGTGTCCCCTGGCGCACGGCCAATCCCATCCTGGCCACCGCCATCTCTCCGGTTGCCCGAACGGACACTGTGACCGTTCACCTTCCGGAAATTGTGACCGCGTGTCACACTCCACGACCACGGCATTGTCGCACACCGTGTATCGCGACGACCAGACGATTTCGACCACGAGGATATCGCATGCCCCCCGCCGCCGACTCACCGCTGAAACCAACCCCCGGCCAGTTCGCCTACCAACGGCGGCGCCAGTTCGGTATCTTTTGCCACTTCGGGATCAACACCTTTCACGATCGAGAGTGGAGCGATGGTTCCCTGCCCGCGTCGTCGTTCGACCCCACAAACCTTGACGCGAACCAGTGGGCCCTGTCCGCCAGGGACGCCGGCGCGGCGCACCTGATCCTCACCGCCAAGCATCACGATGGCTTCTGCCTCTGGCCAACCGCAACCACGGACTACTCCGTGCGATCGTCTCCCTGGCGGGAGGGCAAGGGCGATGCCGTCGCCGAAACCGCCGAAGCTTGCCGCCGGGCCGGCATCGGGTTCGGCGTCTATCTCTCGCCCTGGGACCGGCATGAGCCTTCATGGGCGGACGATCACGAGATCTACGATGCCCTTTACATCCAGCAACTGACCGAGCTTTGCACCGGCTATGGCGAACTCTTCGAAATCTGGTTCGATGGCGCGGGCTCGGACCAGCATCCCTATGACTGGGATTCGATTATGGACGTGGTGCATCGGCACCAGCCACGCGCCATGGTCTTCAACATGGGCGAACCCACCATTCGCTGGGTCGGCAACGAGGACGGGCTCGCCAGCGATCCCTGCTGGTACACGGTGGACGCCACCCGCACGTCGATCCTCGACGACGGCGTTGACGCGCTCACCGGCGGCGCGCGTTACCTGCCGCCGGAGTGCGATGTCGCCATCCGCCGCCACTGGTTCTGGCACCGCGACGACCTGGACACGCTGAAGTCGCTCCAGCACCTGGAGGCGATCTGGTACCGGTCGGTCGGGCTCGGCGCGAACCTCCTCCTTAATATTCCGCCCGATGACGCCGGCCTGCTGGATGAACACGACCGAGCCCGCCTGCTCGAATTTGGAGCGTCGATCCGAGAACGCTTCGCCTCGCCAGTTCCCGCCGAACTCCATCAGGCAGGCGCGCTCGTCACGGCCACATTCCCGCAACGGGTCACCATCGACCACCTCGTGCTGGAGGAGGCGATCGAACATGGCCAGCGCATCACCCGCCATACGGTATCGGCGCCTGGCCAGGGAACGCCGCTCATCACGGGCGTCTACACCGTGGGGAGCCAGCGCATTCATCCGTTCCCCGCCATCGCCACCGATCGTCTCCACATCGACATCGGCGACCCGGCCGCCAGGCTTCACGCCGTCACTGGCTACCTCACCGGCGTGGAGCGGATTCCCGACCTGGAGGAGCAACCTCGCTTCGCCAGCGAGAAAGTGGATTGACACCCGCGTCAGTTCCGGCGACAACTTGAAGCTGGCACAGAGTTGGTTGACTTCGCTCGCTATCGTGGACCCATCGCGATCCAGAAGGGCTTCGGAATGTCATCGTTCAATGGACTTGGAATGCATCTTGGCAATCTCAGCCTGCTGTCGGCGGCTGAAACGCGTTCGATCAGCCCCGAGAACTTCACCGGCGCAAAGGGCCAGGGCGGCATGTCCACCGACGGTCCGGCCGCGAACTCGGCGCGGGAACTCGGTCAGGGGTGGAAGGTTTCGCCCTACGTGCCAGTCGGCCCGAATGAAACCATCACGGTAGCAGATATCGAAGGTCCCGGCGCCATCCAGCACATCTGGCTGACCGTCCACCCGACCTGGTGGCGGCGGCTCGTACTGCGCATCTACTGGGACGACGAGGAAACGCCCTCGGTGGAAACGCCCCTGGGCGACTTCTTCGCCAACGGCTGGTGCGAACGCTGCAACATCTCCTCGATCCCGGTGGCGGTGAATCCGGCCGGCGGCTTCAACAGCTACTGGGAGATGCCGTTCCGCAAGCGCGCCCGGATCACCATCGAGAACATCACCCCAGACCCCGTCGGCTCCATCTATTACCAGGTCACCTACGCGCTGACGGATGTGCCGGACAACGCGGCCTACTTCCACGCCCAATGGCGACGTTCCAATCCACTCCCATACGAGGAAGTCCACACCCTGCTCGATGGAGTACAGGGCCAGGGTCAGTACGTGGGCACCTACATCGCCTGGGGCGTAAACAACAACGGTTGGTGGGGTGAAGGCGAGATCAAGTTCTTCATGGATGGCGACGGTGAGTTCCCCACCATCTGCGGCACCGGCACCGAGGACTATTTCGGCGGCGCGTGGAACTTCGAGCACCCGCAAGGCGAGTACGGCGTCTTCTCCACCCCGTTCCTGGGCATGCCCCAGGTGATCAAGCCAGATGGCCTCTATCGCGCCCAGCAGCGCTTCGGCATGTACCGCTGGCACATCCAGGACCCGATCCGGTTCAAGGAAGACCTGAAGGTCACGATCCAGGCCCTCGGGTGGCGGTCCAGCCTGGAGGACAAGCGGCGCTACCTGGCGCTGCAAGACGACATCGCCTCCACGTCGTTCTGGTACCAGGCCGAACCGCACGCACCGTTCCCAACAATCGGCGACGCCAACGTCCTGGAAGTCATTTAGCGCACTCACCAATGGAAGAAAGGTTCAATCCGTGACGGAATCATCTCGCAGGAAAGTTCTCATCACCGGCGCTCGCGGACGTATCGGCACCTGTCTCATCGAAGGATTGAAGGCTCAATACGATCTGCGGCTTCACAACCGCACCCTGGAAACCCAGCCCGAAGGCTTCGAGCACGTCACCGCCGTGCTTGCCGACTACGACAGCGTCCGGCCGATGATGGACGGCATGGACACCGTCATCCACATGGCCGCCAACCCGAGCGTCCAGGCGCCCTGGGACGACATCCTCAACGACAACATCATCGCCACCCGCAACGTGCTGGAAGCCGCGAAGGAGGCTGGCGTCCGCCGGGTGATCTTCGCCTCGTCCAACCACTCGATGGGCATGTACGACCGCGACGGCGAATGGCCGGTCTACGTCTCGATGCCGGTTCGCCCGGATTCGCACTACGGCGCGTCCAAGGTGATCGGCGAGGTCTTCGGTCGCTACTACTACGACGCGTTCGGGCTGGAGTTCATCTCGCTCCGGATCGGCTGGTTCACCGAGCGCCATCGCCTCGAATCGGGGAAGGATCACTCGATCCTCCGCGCTATGTGGCTCGGCCCGAAGGACATGGTCAACGTCACCCAGGGCGCGATCGAAACGAAGGTCCCGTTCGGCATCTACTACGCGATCTCGGAAAACGCCGACCGCCGCTGGGATATCACCAACACCATCATCGATCTTGGCTACCGGCCGGTCGAGCGCTGGGACGAGGAATTGAATGTCGACTACAGCCACGAGCCGGGCACCCCTCCCCTCCGCGAAGAGTGGCCGTAACCATCAACCGGACGCACTGGAACTCGCATGGTGAACGACGACGCCAACCGTGAGGACCGCGAACGTCTCCTCTCATCGCTGATCCGGCGACTGGAAGAGGACGAACGCGTCCGCGCGGTGTGGCTGGCGGGCTCGCTCGGTCGCGGCAACGCCGATGACCTGAGCGACATCGATATCTGGATCGCGGCGAGCGACGACCTCATGACCGAGGTCGTCGCCGATCCCGAGGCGTGGGTGAGGGACCGGTGCGACGCCAGCATGGCGTTCAGCATCCCCCAGAACGGTCCCGCCGATGGCGCGTACGTGTTCGCGCTCGTGAATTGCCCGCACGGTCTCCAGCAGGTGGACTGGTACTGGGCACCCGCTTCAACCGCCGAACGGTCACCGGAGACGGCGGTTGTCTTCGAACGCGAGCCCGTGCCAGTCACTTCTCCGCCGTCGAGCCTCGATTACCAGGCGTGCCAGGACCTTACTGTTTTCTGGTGCCGGGAATCGTTGGGCATGGCCCACATCGCGACAAAGGGCATCCGGCGCGGCAACCCCTGGGTGGCTATGCGACACCTGCAAATGATCGCGGACTGTATCGGAAACGCCCGCTTCGTCCACCAGCACCGGCGCGCGCCAGCACACGACGACCGACGGAATGTAAACCTTCCCGGCGATATGCCGATCGCGAGCGGGGACCAGTTCCGGCTACTCGGTGACCTGCTGGCGCTGTTGGACTCGGTGCTAAGCGACCTCCCGGACCACCACTGCGCGGAATTGGCCCAGACCCGAACCGCCATCATGGCCGCGATCGCGCGCCACATCGACAAATAGCCAACCACCTCCAGAGGCAGCGCCCATGACCACGAATTCCAGCCGACGCGTCCTCATCACCGGAGCCGGTGGC
>CAZUPA010000005.1:36645-46059 GCA_964622205.1 uncultured Sphaerobacteraceae bacterium | reverse complement strand
AACATCCTCGAAGCGGCCAGGATCGCAAACGTCCGCCGGGTGGTGTTCGCCTCGACCAACCACGTCATGGGCAAGTACGACCAGAACTCGGAATGGCCCGTCTACAACGACATGCCGCAGCGGCCCGACTCCTTTTATGGGGCCTCCAAGGCGTTCGGCGAAACCCTCGGCCGCTACTACTTCGACGAGTGGGGGCTTGAATTCATCGCCCTCCGCATCGGCTGGTTCATGCCCGAACCAGTCATGAAGAGCGACGTTGGCCGCGCGATGTGGCTCAGCCCGCGCGACTGCGCCCACGCCTTCGAGTGCGCCACCGAAACCGGCGTTCGCCACGGGGTGTTCTACGCGATATCGGACAACCCGAACCGCCGCTGGGACCTGACGGACGCGATGCTCAAGATCGGCTATCGCCCACGGGACAGTTGGACGAACATCGAAGGGCTCGGAGAAGAGATCGCGCCCGGGCAAGGCGAACTCCCGGCCCGGTGGTCGGACGAAGGCTGAACAGCCTTTCACACTATCGCGGGCGCGACCACATCGCCACTGTCGAATCCCCATCACCACCGAAGGAGGAAGCCCCACATGACCCTCACCGTCGCTTCGGTCAGCACCCGCGATGCCCGGTTCACGCTCAAACCCGGCGAGGGAACGGACGCCGTTCACCGGAATCCGCAATATGCCTACGCCGTCACGCTGCTGCACGACGACGATGGCACTGTTGGAACAGGCTTCGTCCTCACGCTTGGCACGGGCAACGACCTCGTCACGGCCGCCATCGAGATGCTCGCCGGATCGCTGGTGGGCCGGGACATCGAAGAACTGATGGCGAGCTTCGGCGAAACGCAGCGAGCGCTCGCCAACCACCCCCAGTTGCGCTGGCTGGGTCCACACAAGGGCGTGGTGCATCTCGCGCTGGCCTCCCTTACCAACGCCTGCTTCGACCTGTGGGCGAAATCGCGCGGCGTGCCGCTCTGGAAGCTCCTGCTCGATCTCGACTCGCTCCAGGTCGTGGATCTGCTCGACCTCAGCTACCTCGAGGACGTGCTGACGCGAGACCAGGCGATCCAATTGCTCGAAGACAACCGGCCCAATCGCTCACGCCGCGACCAGGTGCTGGCGGACGGCTACCCCGGCTACGACACCTCCATCGGATGGTTCGGTTACGGCGACGACCGCCTGGTCGAGAACGCGAAACAGGCGGTGGCGAACGGCTTCCTGGCGCTCAAGCTGAAAGTTGGCTCCGACGATCCCCAGCGGGACTATCGCCGCGCCACACTGCTTCGCGACGCGGTCGGACCCGATGTCGACCTGATGATCGATGTGAACCAGCAGTGGTCGGTGCCGGCGGCCATCGAACGCTGCCAACACATGCGCGACCTCGATCTCCTCTGGGTGGAGGAGCCGACGCATCCGGACGATGTACTCGGGCACCAGCGCATAGCGCGGGAAATCCAACCGCTCCGGATCGCCACCGGCGAGCATGTCGCCAACCGGGTTGGCTTCAAGAACCTCATCCAGGCCGGGGCGGTCCACTTCGTCCAACCCGATTGCACCAGGCTCGCGGGAATCAGCGAATTCCTCGTCGTCGCGTTGCTTGCGAAGCAAGCCGGCCTGCCGGTGGCGCCACACGTCGGCGACATGGGGCAGGTTCACCAGCACCTGATGTTGTTCCTCCGGATCGCGCTCGACAACGAGCCGATCTTCCTCGAACACATCCCGCACCTGCGCGAGTACTTCACCCATCCCGCGACAGTCGAGGGCGGCCATTACCGCACCCCCCAGGAGCCTGGTTCGAGCGCGGACCTCAAGCCCGCCTGATTCCCGCGCATTGATTCCTCTTGACGTTGCCATTGCCCCTGGGGAAGCCCACGGGTTGGCAGATGGCCTGGGCAAGGGCCCGCCTTGCCGAGTTCGTGGCGATGCCGCGATCTCGCGAATCATTCGCTCTTGACATGAACGTACACCCATGAGAACATGCGAACGCGTGTTCGCCTCTACAATGCTGCGAATTACCTGGACCGGCCGTGGCGGCCCGTGCGAACCGCGAAGTACACTGGCACGTTCGCGCCATCCCGTTTCAGGGAATCCGCGCTTCATGACCGTGCGTCCAGCCAACCGGAGAATGCCCGTGGCCTCTGCCTCGTCACGCCCAAACCCAGCCACCGATCCAGGACCCGGCAGCGCGCGCTCCGAGTTCTCCGTCGACAGCCTGCGCGAGTTCAACCAGTCCACTCCCGTGCAATGGATCGTCTCTCACGTCACCCGCTACCGGCTCCTGCTCTCGGCCTTCATCATCGGCGCGGTCGCCTCGACCATCCTGAATGGCGCCATACCCAGCATTACCGGCGCGGCATTCGACGAGGTGCTGGACACCTCGGGAGACCGTCAGGGCGCCCTCGTCCGCATCTCCCTCATCCTGCTGGGCATCGTCGTCCTCCGCGCCGTCTTCGACGTCGTGGCCCGGTTCACGGTCGAGGTGCTCGCCAAGCGCATCGAGCGGGATAGCAGGCTGGAGTTGTTCACCAGCCTCCTCGGCAAGAGCCAGACCTTTCACAACCGCCAGCAGGTCGGCGACCTCATGGCCCGATCGACCAACGATGTCCGCCAGCTCGGCTTCATGATGTCACCGGGCCTTGACCTGATCATCGATTCGATGCTGGCGCTCGTCGTCCCCTTCATCTTCATTGCATTCATCGATGTCAAGCTGCTGATCGTCCCGATCCTCTTCGCCGCCGGATTCTTCTACACCCTGAAGATTTACATGGACAGGCTCGCCCCGGTCTCCAACAATATGCGCGCCCAGTTCGGCATGCTGAATGCCGGGCTGAACGAGGCCGTGCGCGGGATCGAAGTCGTCAAGGCCACCGGCCAGGAGAAGCAGGAACGGCACAAGTTCAATCGCAACGCCCGCCTCTACCGCGACCTCCAGGTCGTGCAGGGCCTCGTCCAGGCGAAGTATCTCCCCACCCTCCTGCTGCCGATCGCGATTGCCGCTGGCGCGCTCCACGGCGTCTACCTCGTCCAGCAAGGCGACATCACGCTTGGACAACTGGTGGCCTACATCGGCCTGCTCCAGCAGCTTGGGTTCCCGACCTTCATCTCCACCTTCTCGTTTTCTCTGGTGCAGATGGGCATCTCCAGCGCCCGCCGCATTCTCGATCTCATGAAGGATGAAACCGAACTCGACCAGAATGCTGGTGGTCATGTCGCCGACATGAAGGGCGAGATCGTCTTCGACAACGTCTCCTTTGGCTACGCCGGTTCACCTGTCCTGCGCAATGTTTCCTTTACGGCCAACCCTGGCGAAACCATCGCCATCGTCGGCGAAACCGGCTCTGGCAAGAGCACGCTCACCAGGCTCGTCAACCGCACCTACGATGTCGACGGCGGCCGCATCCTGATCGACGGCGTGGACGTGCGCGACTGGAACATGGACTCCCTCCGCTCGCAGATCTCGTACATCGAGCAGGATGTCACCCTGTTCTCCCGCTCTGTCGCGGAGAACATCGGCTTCAGCCTCGGCCAGACCGCCGACCGTGAGGAAATCGTCCGCGCCGCCCGGGATGCCCAGGCCCACGAGTTCATCGTCGAGCTGGACGAAGGCTACGAAACCACCATCGGCGAGCGCGGCATCACGCTTTCCGGCGGCCAGCGCCAGCGGCTGGCCATCGCCAGAGCGCTCCTCACCTCGCCAAGCGTGCTGGTGCTCGACGATTCCACCAGCGCCATCGACAGCGCCACCGAGGACGCCATCCAGCAGGCCATCCGCCGCATCCTTGAAGGCCGAACCACCCTGCTCATCACGCACCGGCTCTCACAGATCAGGTGGGCCGACAAGGTGCTGCTGATCAGGAAGGGCGAACTCGTGGACGCCGGGAGCCACGACGAACTGCTCGGCAGGTCCTCGCTCTACCGCCGGATCTTCGCCCACTACGACGAAATCGAGTCGCCCGCCAGCGCTTCACCCGAACTCGCCGCCGCAACCAGCGCCGAGGGCCAGGAGTAACCCATGGGATTCATCATGCAGGGCCTCGACGCCGAGGACTTCGACCGCCAGTATTCCGACGGCGAGCTGCTCCGGCGAATCGGCCAATACTTCCGGCCCGCCCTCGGCCCGATGGCCATCGTCGGGGTGATGATCGTCCTCAACTCGGGCGCCAGCATGCTCCAGCCGATCATTGGCGCCTGGGGCATCGACAAGGTCATCAACGATGGCGCTGGAAGCGCCCTCTGGCTGCTGTTCTTCGGGTTGCTCTTCTCCGGCGTGCTGGCCTGGGTGTTCAACTTCGTACGCCAGTGGCTCACCGCGAAGGTAGTGGGCGATGTCGTGCTCGACCTGCGCGAGGATGCCTTCACCGCTGTCATGGAACGCGACCTGTCGTTCTACGACACCGTGCCCTCGGGCCGGATCGTGAGCCGGGTGACCTCTGACTCCGACGACTTCTCGACCGTCGTCACCCTCACCATGAACCTGCTCAGCCAGATCCTGCTGGTCGTCATCATCACGGCCGTGCTCTTTACGCGAAACGTAACGCTCGCGCTTGTCGCCATCTCGATCACACCGGTCTTTGTGCTGATCTCGATTGCCTTCCGCAAAATCGCCCGCGAATCGACCCTGCGTGCCCAGCGCTCGACCGCTATCGTCAATTCCAGCATCCAGGAAACGATGAACGGCATCGCCATCGCCAAGAACTTCCGGCAAGAGCGCCGCCTCTACGACGAGTTCGATCCGATCAACGAGCAGGCCTACAAGGTCACGCTGAAGCAGGGGCTCGTCTTCGCGTCCATCTTCCCCCTGCTCTTTTTCGTGGCGGGACTGGGAACGGTTGGGCTCGTCTATCTTGGCGGCCGCGGGCTGATCGACGGCACGATCTCCGCTGGCGACTGGTTCCTCTTCTTCCAGAGCGTGATGCTGTTCTGGATGCCGATGACCTCAATCGCCTCGTTCTGGTCTCAGTTCCAGCAGGGTCTCGGCGCATCCGAGCGAATCTTCTCGCTGATCGACGCCGATCCCGAGGTGGTTCAGACGGCCAGCGAGGAACCGGGCCGGGTCCGCGGTCACATCGAGTTCCGCGATCTCGGGTTCTCCTACGCCGGCAACGCCCGGGTGCTGCACGACTTCAACCTGACCATTCCCGCGGGCGAAACGCTCGCCATCGTCGGTCACACCGGCGCGGGCAAGTCAACGCTCGGCAAGCTCATCACCCGCTTCTACGAGTTCCAGGAAGGCGACCTGCTGGTCGACAGCCGGAGCATCCGCTCGTTCAACCTGCCCGAGTACCGCCGCCAGCTTGGCATCGTGCCCCAGTCGCCGTTCCTTTTCTCTGGCACCGTCGCGGACAATATCCGCTACCCGAAGCCGGACGCCACGGATGAGGAAGTCCTCCAGGCGGCCAATGCCGTGGGCGAAGGCGACTGGATCGAATCGCTCCCGGAAGGGCTCGAGACCGTCGTCGGCGAGTACGGTCGGGCACTCTCCATGGGTCAGCGGCAACTGGTCGCCCTCGCCCGAGTGCTGATCCAGGACCCCGCGATCGTGATCCTCGACGAGGCCACCGCCAGCGTCGATCCGCTCACCGAGGCGCAAATCCAGGAAGGGCTCGATGTTGTGCTCGCCGACCGGACCTCGATCGTGATCGCTCATCGGCTCTCCACTATCGAGCATGCCGATCGCATCATCGTGCTCGACCACGGCGATATCGTCGAAGAAGGGACGCACGCGTCGTTGCTGGCGGCGGGCGGGCGCTATTGCGACGTGTACAATACCTACTTCCGCCATCAGAGCCCGAACTACGTTCCGGGCGAAGGGTTCGTGCCGACCGCGGAGGTCGCGTAACGCTCGCCGGGCAGCCGGGTTCTCGTTCCCGCCACAACGCCGAGCGCCACCAGGGACACGCCCAGCCCCATCGCCAGCGCCACGCTGCCTTCGGTCGACCAGCCCGCCGCCTCGCCCAGGGCCAGCAGCACGCCCCCGAGCCCGACGCCCACCGAGAACGCGAACAGGTCGGCCAGCATCAACGATGACGAGACGGTTCCGTCCTGGCCCGGGGGAGCCTGCTCGAACGCCACGGTCACGGTCGTCGGGTAGGCGAGGCCAATGCCCAACCCGGCGAGCCCCCAGCAGGCGACAGACAGTTCCAGCCAGATATCGCCGAGCACCGCGACGCTCAGGAGCAGGGCCAGCGACGCCACGAACACGATGGAAAATCCGGTGACGATCCGGTGCATCCGTTGCGTGCCGTTCGTCTTGCGGTCCCACCGGGCCTGGATCATCGATCCCGCCGTCCACAACAGCGACGTCACGGTCAACACGATGCCGGCCTGGGTGGCGGAGGCTCCTCCAAAGTCCTTCAGCGCGAAGATCATGTAGGTTTCCATCACCGCGAACCCACCGAACCCAAGTCCACGGGAGACAACCGCCGCCGGCATCGCGGGCCTGGCCGAGAACGCGCCCTCGGGCAGAAGCGCCTTCAGGGTGGGCGCCAACCCGGCCAGGCCCACCGCGGACACCGCCACCCCGGCATACCACGGCCGGAGTTCGAGCCCCGCCAGGAACAATCCGGTCGCGATCGCCAGCAGCACCGAATTCCTCAGCCGCTTGTCGCCCCGGGTATCGACCGGATCGCGAACGATCTTGCGATAGGTCGGCAACGTCAAGGGCGCGACCACGATCACGAGCGGCACCAGCCCGAAGAACGCCAGGCGCCATGACATCTGCTCGGCCACGAACCCCGCGATGGCCGGGCCGATCAGCGAAGGGATGATCCACGCGCTCGACATGGCCGCCAGCATCGCCGGGCGCAGGTGGTCCTCGTACGCCGACGCCACCACCGCGTAGACGCAGGAGAACATCGCGCCAGCCCCGAACCCCTGCACGGCCCGGCCCAGGAACAGCACGTAGATCGAATTGGCGGCCCCCGCGATCAGGCAGCCGATCCCAAACATCACCAGACTTACCAGGAACACCGTCGCCGGGGAACGCCGGTCAACCTCCCGCCCAGCCAGTACGGTGCCGACGATCTGCGGCAACAGGAACGCGGTGAAGATCCAGCCGTACAGGTCGCGCCCGCCGATATCCTCGGAGACGATTGGCGCGACGGTCGCCATCGCGAGACCCTGGAACGCCACGATGGTGGTTGCCAGGATCGAGCCGATCGTCAGCGCCCGGAGGTCGCCAGACCAGATCGACTCCTGTGTTCGAATGCGTACGCGTTCCGCGCCGTGCGATGCCAAGGGAACTCCAGTTCAGGGCACGGCGAAGCCAGCGTGGGCGCCGTGCCAGAAGCACATCAGGTGGAGGATTCAACCACCGGATGATCGTCGAATTCGGGGATGAGGTAGGTGCGTCGCGAGACCTCGCGGAAACCGAGCCGGGCCGCGACCTTCAGCGACGCGAGGTTCGTGCTGCCCGTGCTCCAAACCGGGGTTCTGCCACCGGCCTGGATCGCCGCCACCACCACCGCGCCAGCCATGGTCGCCAGCCCCTGGGACCGCGCATCCTCGCGCGTGACCACGCCGATATCAGTGTGCAGGGTGCTGGTGGCGAAGGTGTACGCCAGCGACAGCAGCTCGCCATCGCGGATCACGCCCGCCACATGCCCCTCGTCGATCGTCTTCAGCACCCTGGCCGCGTCGTCGCCGATCAGGTCCGTGGCGGCTTTGACGGTCGCGGCGTCGGCGGCGGTCAGTAGCCTCGCCTCGCCCATCAGGCCCGCGTCGACCGGCCCGGTCAGCACGTGGTACACGTCGTCGAGCAGGCGCACGCTCGAAACCCCGGCCGCCTGGGCGATCGGCTCGATCAGGTCATCCGCCAGGTCGGCGGGCACATTGATCGCTCCCCACGGTTGCAAGTGCGGGACCAGGCTGCCGATGCCCTCGGCGCTCGAACCGAAGGCGATCGGCTCGGCTGGCATTTCCGACGACTGGATCACCAGCGCCTCCAGATCGGCAGGATCGCCCACGCACAGAACCTCGCAGGCGCCATCGCTCAGGAACTGGAGCGTGATCACCGTCTCGGGCGTGTCTCCCAGCGCCGAGACCACGCTTTCCAGGTATGCGTCGGTTGCAACATCGGTAGGTGGTGGAAGTGGTTCGTGATGGTGACCGTTCGAGTGCATGTCCCTGCTTCCGGATTCTCCGCGCGATGGGAGGATACCCATTGCCTTGCCATCGCCTAGGGTACAGCCTCCGGGACCGCTTGCCACCCAGCCACAGTGGACACAGATTCGTGACCATCTCACAACACGGCGTTCATCATCGTTTCATCTTCGACCGCTACCATGGGTTTCGTAAGGGTGGGGTACGACGATGTACACCGCCGATCTCGACCGAAAGGAACGACTCCAATGACGACAGTCCGCGACGAAACCGGCGCATGGTTCCACCCGCTCATCACCCCGTACAATCCCCGGCGGCTCGGCCGGCGGCGTCTCCTGATGATCGGCGGGGGCGGGCTCGCCGCCGCCGTTGCCGCCCCGCGCCTGACCCTGGTCGCCGCCCAGGACACCCCAGCCTCCCCTGAAGCACCCGGTGGATTCGAGGTCACGGGCGAGGACGATGCCGTGGCCCACCTCCGGCAGGCGGCCCAGGTCATGGCTGGCCTGGAGACGTTTTCGTTCGAAATCGTCACCATCGCCGGCGAAACGTCCATCCTCGGCATGCTCACCCTCGATTCGATCGAAGGCGGTGTCCGCCGTCCGCAGGATTTCGTCGCCACGATCGAAGCCAGCACACCGTTGGGCTCGCTGAGCGTCACCGCCGTCGGCGTCGATGGCGCCGCCTATATCCAGAACCCGCTCAGCGATGGCGAATGGATCTCGTTTTCCGAAGTGGGCGACATCGCCGCGATCGTCAACCCAGACAGCCTCATACTTGGTTCAATCAACCTCATCCAGAACGCCACCATCGAAGGGGCCGACCGGATCGACGGCGTGAACGCCATCCGGATCGCGGGAACCGTCGACATCTCCGAGATGGCCTCCCAGGTCAACGCCAGCTCGGAGGACCTCCCAGCCGAGCTATCGACTGAGCCCCTCGGCGTCCTTGTCTGGCTCGACGACGAGCATCACGTCCTCGAAATCGAACTGGACGGCCCGATCCTCGAAGCCGAGGCTGAAAACGTCATCCGGTCGTTCCGCTTCTTTGCCTTCGACGAACCAATCGAGATCGAAATCCCCAACATCTGACGTCCACTCCCCACTCCCCTTGTTGGACTCAGGCCCAGGCGAATACGCCTGGGCCTGAGCGGTTAACAAGACAGATGGGATCCAGATGACCGCGTCAGATTCCGGCTCGTGGCCGGTCTCGTGCCGGCCATGAGCCACGCCTCCGCGCCCGTTCCCGCGGGACGGGCGGACAATAGTCGAACCGGACGCACTTGGGCAACCGGTCCGCGACCGGTGCGACAGCTGCGAC
>CAZUPA010000005.1:5087-36545 GCA_964622205.1 uncultured Sphaerobacteraceae bacterium | reverse complement strand
AGTCGAACCGGACGCACTTGGGCAACCGGTCCGCGACCGGTGCGACAGCTGCGACAGCTGCGACAGCTGCGACCCTACCCCAGCCGGAAAACACCCGACCAAACCGGGCTCACTTGAGCTGTGGCAACACGTCGGAGGCGATCAATTCCAGACCGGTTATGTCATCCAAATCCAGCCATTGCAGTTGTACCCCGGCAACGCCAGCTTCGGACAGCTTGCCAAGCCGCTCGACGATCTCGCCCGGTGTTCCCACGACAATTTCGCGAGAGCGGAAATTCGCCAGTTCCTCTGCGGAGAACCGGGCGGCCAGGTCGGCCTCGGTCTTGCCGATCACGCCCCGGGTCATCAGCGTCCGCTTCACATCCGAAGGCGAACGGCCCTCCTTCGCCAACAGGTCGTCGATGATCGCGTTTCGCTCCACGATGCCGGCGGCGGTCTGGCCCACGGCGTTCCACTCGTCGGCATACTTCGCCACCAGCGGCAGGGTCCGCTTCGGCCCGTTTCCGCCAATCACGATCGGAGGTCCATCGGCGCGCGGCGATCGCGGCTGCAAGTACGCGTCCTTGATCGAGAACTCCGTACCTTCGTAGGAGGTCGGCCTGGTGGAACGCGTAAGCTGCCGGAGGATGTTCAGGGAGTCCTCCAACCGCGCGAACCGGGCATTCAGATCGCCCAGTTCGAAGCCGAAGGCCTCATGCTCGAAGGCGTTCCAGCCCGCGCCAACGCCCAACCGCAGGCGGCCGCCAGCCAGCGAATCCACCGCCGCCGCCTGCCACGCCAGGATCGACGGGTTACGGAACGACACCGGCGACACCAGCGGCCCGAAGGCGATTCGCTTCGTATGGGACGCCAGCCACCCGAACGAAATCCACGTCTCCAGCGCGTCTTCGTAGTTGGCGTCCGGCGTCACGAAGTGGTCGGAACGGAACAGGCCGTAGAACCCAAGGTCCTCGGCGGCTCGGGCCAGCCGCTGCCAACGCGGCCACGTCAGGCCCTGCTGGCCCTCCAGCATGATCGAGACTTCCATTGCCATGCGTAATTACTCCTTGAATTGATATGCGCGACACAGTGCCGTTGATCTTAGCGCGTTCCGCAAGACCCGCGCGGGACAAATGGGCAGCAAGCCGCGTCGCCACCCGCGAATCCGGCGGTTCGCATGTACCCTTGACGACAGGTAACCTCTCCGCCCCGTCATCACCCGGAGTATCTGAACATGGACGTCCTGTGGATCTTCGGCCCCGTGCTGTTGCTGGATGCGTTCCTGCTCGCCTACCTGAGAGGATCGGGCAAAGTAACGAACCTGCCGCTGCTGGTGCCCATCGGATCGTTCGTAGCGGGTATCGCGCTCGTCCTTGCGTCGCTGCTGGCCTGATCGACGGAGGCCTGGCCCGTGGCGGCCAACCTGGCATCTACTCGCGAACCTGGCCGCATCCGGCCGGGAGAGCGGGCAAATCCACGGTATCCTTCCTGTATCGGCCATCATTTTGCGCCAGCGTTACCCCGGAACGGAGCGATAGTCGCGTGCAGATCCCCTTGCTGATCGGGCTCATGCTCATCACAACCAGCATCTTCCGCCTCTATCTCATCCGCTCGGGCAAGGTCGCGTTTGTCTTCGGATTCCAGCGGTATTTCCCCTGGTTGTTCCTGGCGGCCGGCGTGTTCATGGTCGTAACCGCGCTCCTCGGGATTTAGCTCAGCACGGAATGAACGCTTCCCGGCGCATGTGGACCGGGAATGGAGGTCAACATGTCTGAACACACTCGAACCGTTCGCGACAGCATGGGTGAAATGCAGGTTCCAGCGGATGCCCTCTACGGCGCCTCGACCGCTCGCGCCGTCGAGAACTTCCCCGTCAGCGGCATCCCCTTTCCGCGCGCGTTCCTGCGGGCGCTGGGCCTGGTGAAGGCCGCCGCCGCCAGTGTCAACCAGGATCTGGGCCTGCTCGATCCAGAGCGGTCTCGCGCGATCCAGGACGCCGCGATGGCCGTCTCCCGCGGCGAACTCGACGACCAGTTTCCGCTCGATATCTTCCAGACCGGCTCCGGCACATCCACCAACACCAACGCGAACGAAGTCATCGCCACGCTGGCCAACCGCGCCTCTGGCGGGTCGCCTTCGGTCCACCCCAACGACCACGTAAACATGGGGCAGAGCAGCAACGACACCATCCCCACCGCGATCCACGTCTCCGCCTACCTCGAAATCGCCGAACTGCTGCTTCCGGCCATGGGGCGCCTGGAATCCACCCTCCAGGCGCGCGCGGATGAGACCCGCGATATCGTCAAGACGGGCCGCACCCATCTGATGGATGCCACACCCGTCCGGCTCGGGGACGAAATCGGCGGCTGGGCGGCCCAGGTTCGCAATGCCCGGCTCCGGATCGAGTCCAGCCTGCCCCGGCTCGCGAAACTCGCCCAGGGCGGCACGGCGGTCGGCTCCGGGCTCAACGCCCACGTCGAGTTTGGCGCGCGCATCGCGGCCGACCTGGCATCCCGCACCAACCTGCCCTTCGTGGAAACCGACAACCACTTCGAAGCCCAGGCCAGCCAGGACACCGCCGCCGAGATCAGCGGCCAACTCAAGGCCTACGCGGTTGCCCTGCTCAAAATCAGCAACGACCTGCGCCACATGAACAGCGGCCCCATCGCCGGGCTTGGCGAGATCGTGCTGCCCGCGCTGCAACCCGGCTCATCGATCATGCCGGGCAAGATCAACCCGGTCATCTCCGAATCCACGATGATGGTCTGCGCCCAGGTCATCGGCAACGACAGCGCCATCACCACCGGCGCCCAGCATGGCAACTTCGAACTCAACGTCATGCTGCCGGTGATCGCGCTTAACCTGCTTCAATCGATCGAACTGCTCGCCAACGCATCGACCATCCTGGCGGACAAGGCGGTCGCCGGGTTCACTGTCAACGTCGAACACATCGCCGACCTGGTCGACAAGAACCCGATCATGGTCACCGCGCTCAACCCCATTATCGGCTACGACAACGCCGCGAAGATCGCCAAGCAGGCGTACGCCGAAGGCCGCCGCGTGAAGGATGTCGCCCTCGAACTCAGCGATCTCTCCGCCGCCGAACTTGACCGCATCCTCGACCCGGCCGAACTCGCCGATCCCGGCATCAAGGGCGGCGCCTCCGGCGGCTGATCTTCCCGTTCATTCTGGTGCTGGAGGGCTCCGCCGTGGAACCCTCCGCGTCAGGCTCGCTGGCCGGAACCTGGCCGGCTTCGCGACTTGAGGCCGCCCAGGCTCACCCTGGTTGTCGTCGCCGACCAGGAAACCATTGTCAAACGGCAGCCAGACGGTGAACGTCGTTCCCTGGCCCGGCATCGTATCGACGTCGATCCAGCCCTGGTGACCGCGCACGATCGCCAACGCGATCGAGAGGCCAAGCCCCGTACCGCCAGACGCCCGCGATCTCGCCACTTCCGCCCGGTAAAACCGCTCGAACAGGTGTGGCAAATGCTCCGGGGAAATGCCTTCGCCGGTATCGGTCACCCGGACCCGCGCGCAGTCCACGCCAGATTCCGGGTCTGTCGCCCGGTCGACTGACAGCGTGACGGTTCCATCCTCGGATGTGTGCCGGATCGCGTTGTCCAGCAGGATAATCATCACCTGCGCCAACCGGTCCCGGTCTCCGGCGATCCGGACCGCCTCGCCGGTCTCCAGCTTGACCTTGTGACCGTTCGCCAGTTGACCCGCGGTACGATGGGCCTCCGCCGCCAGCAGATTGAGTTCGAGGTCCTCGGGTTTGAGGAAATCGCCCAGGCTGGAACCATCGGTCCGGGCAAGCATCAGCATGTCGTCGATCAGGCGGCTCATCCTGCCACTCTCGCGCTGCACGACCTGCAAGTCCTCAACCATTTCGGTCGGATCAGGCTCCCGACCAGCATTGAGTTCCCGCACCAGGATGTCGACGTTGCCGCGAACCGCCGTCAGCGGCGTCCGAAGTTCGTGCGAGGCATCGGCCACGAACCGCTTCTGCGTGTCGAATGCTTGTTCGATCCGGTCCAGCATCGTGTTGAAGGTCAACGCCAGGTGCGACAGTTCGTCACCCGTACTCGGAACGATCACCCGCCGCGAGAGGGATACCCCACCATCGGCCTGGGCGATGGCGCTGGCCGACTCGGTCACCTTCGTCACTGGCGTCAATGCCCGGCCAGCCATCAACCAGCCGATCCAGATCGCCAGCAGGCCGCCGGCTATGCCGAACAGGAACAGACTCTGATCCGTGATTTCGATCAACTTCTCGCGGGAACCGAGCGGCTCGCCCACCACGACCCAGCCCGGTGGCGAATCCTGCTCCACGACTTCGCCGTCGATCCGCAGCGCCAGCGGCGTGATCAGCACCATCGACTCCACCCCGCCAACCGAAATCGACCGCAGCACGGTCCGGTCCGTCCAATACTCATCGGGATTGACCAACGCAGCTTCCAGGGCGGAAGGAATCTCGTTGACCGACCTTCCGGTGGAGACCACATATGGCTCGCGGTTGGCATCGTATACCTGGAACCAGAGTCCCGAGAGCAGGAACGCGGCTTCGTCAGGCGGCTCGATATCGATGGCGATCGTGTTGCTCTCCGGCGCGAGCGGCCCCTGGATTTCGACCGGAATTACCGACGATGTCTCCGCGATTTCCAGCGCCGCGGCCCGCAGGCGATACTCGGCATCGTCCGCCAGCGTTCGCGCCAGCAAGGTGTGAAGCGCTATCGCCAGCGCGAGGATCAGGCAGAAGACCAGCAGCGCGTACCACCCGGTCAGCCGGAACCGAATCGACCGCCAGAACGGCGCATCCACCACCGGACTGGCCGGCTCCGCTGATCCGGAAGGCGCGGCCACATCCGCCGCGCGTTCTCGTTGGCGGCGGGTTATCGCAACCACCTAACTGGACCTGAGCACGTAACCGATACCCCGCACCGTCTGGATCAACCGGGGCCGGTCACCTGTTTCCAACGCCCGGCGCAGGTTCCCAACCACCACTTCCAACACGTTGGATTCGCCATAGAAATCCTCACCCCACACGCGCTGCATGAGCACGGTTCGGGTCAGGACCTGGTTGGGATGCCGCAGGAAGAGCGTCAGCAGATCAAACTCGCGCGCGGTCAGGTCAACTGGCTGACCATCCCGCGTGACCGTCCTGCTCGATGTATCCAGGTGTACATCGCCGAAGGTGAGCAGTTCGCCCACCCGTTGCTCCACGCGCTGGGTACGTCGAAGCAATGCCCTCACCCTGGCCAGCAACTCATCGAAATCGAACGGCTTCACCAGGTAGTCATCGGCTCCGGCATCGAGCCCCACGATGCGGTCGGGCACCGCGTCCCTGGCCGTCAGCATCAGGATCGGCACTCGTGCAAGCTGGCCAGCTTCCTCGGCCGCCCGCACGCGCCGGGTGACTTCGAGACCATCGACCTCCGGCAGCATCAAGTCGAGAATCACCAGGTCTGGCGGGGTGTCGCGGATCGTCTCCAGCGCATCGCGGCCGGTTTCCGCCAAGGTTACATCGTAGCCCTCGAAAATCAGGCCACGCCGCACAAACCCCGAAATCGCGGGCTCGTCCTCGACCACAAGGAGGCGCGTTGAACCGGCTGGCCGGTCCGGACGCGATACCCGTGAACCCTGTGTCGAAGGTAACATCAATCAATCCTGTACGTCGTCATCACGGCGCCGCCCCTTGACGACCCGCCGTTCACCAGCGTGGCCCCATGGTACCCCACGTTCGCCACGCCGGTTTCCGGACACACGAACGGCGAATCGTCCGTTGCGGGAACGATTCGCCGTCGTGCTGGAGTGTGGAGAGAGATGAGCCACGTTCACGCCGGCTGTCGCGTGCTCATGAATTCATCATATGGGCAGCGCCTTAATCCTGGCTGAGCCAATCCTGAACCCTGCATGAATGGGGCACGGCGACTAAATGTTGGCCGGGCGCTCGCCGAGCACCACGTCGAAGGACAGTTCCTCGCCGTCGCGGTCCACGACGATGGACACCGTGTCGCCGGGCTCGTGGCCCATCAGGATCGAGGTGAAGCTCGTCGAGGCATCCACCCGTTCGTCATTGATGCCGAGCAGGATGTCGCCAGCCTGGAGGCCGGAATCCGCCGCCGGGCCGTCGGCCTGCACGTCAACGATCACCGGGCCATCTTCCGTCAATTGGGTCTGGATACCCACGTACGGGTAGGCAACCGAACCGCCCCGCTCGATGATCTCGTCCACGATCTCGACCACGGTGTTGCCATCGATCGCGAAATTGAGGCCGGAAGCCGTCGCGCCGTTGGTAGAAGCCGTTTCGATCTTCGCCACGTTCATCCCGATGACTTCCGCCCGCATGTTGAACAGGGGGCCGCCAGAATTGCCCGGCGAAATCTCCGCATCGTGCTGGATCAGGTTGTCGAGGCTCGTGCCATTGCCGGCGTCGAGCGATCTGTCCAGGCCGCCGACGTTGCCTTCGGAGACGCTATTCAGGAATTCGCCCAGGGGGCTGCCAATGGCGACGACTTCGTCGCCAGCGCGCACCGCGCTCGAATCGCCAACATTCGCGACCGCCGGAACGGTCTCGCCCGCGCCGAGGTCGATCTTGAGCACCGCGACGTCCTGGATGGTGTCGGTTCCGATCAGCTCGGCTTCCACCTGCGTGCCGTCGTAGTACTGAATCACGAAGGAATCCGCGCCGGAAACCACGTGGGCGTTGGTCACCACATAGCCATCCTGGGTGTAAATCCAACCCGAACCGGCCCCGTAGGGTACTTGCGCGGCGGCGTCATCCGTATCCTCCTCGGCGTCCGGCTTGAGGCCCCGGCCACCGTCGCCCGGCTCCATGCCCTGGCCCGGAACGAACATCCCCGGCTGCTGGGATTCGGAGACGAAGGTGAACACGGTCACGACCGCGGGGTTGGCCAGTTCGGCGACATCCGCCGTGGACAGGTCTTCAGCCGTGGTCGAATCCGGCTTGGCGGTGGGGTCGGCGCTGGGTTCAGACTCCTGGAGACCGAGCGTGACGACCCGCCCATCGGGGAGGGTGCTTTCCGCGCTTGTGCCGGTAACCCAGACGCCGGTTGCGACGATCGCCAGCATCAGCGCCAGCGTAGCCGCGAGAGTAATGAGGGGCCGGGTCCGGTTGCGGAACGCAACCATCCCGGCCGATGACGAACCTTTATCGGACATGGTGAAACTCCGTTGTATGTGAACCAACTGGATTTCAAGGCGCGAAGGCCTGTTCCAGGTACCAAGTCTGGAGTCCCCGTCTGAACCACGGGTAATGATTTCCTGAATCCCGGCTTAAGGTTTTGGGGAACGGGAACAGGATCCTCAGACCCACTTGCGCGGGTCGAGGATCCGTGGATTTCGGTCAATGCTCGGCGAGCGTTGGTCCAGGCGGCGCCCAATGGAGACTCGCGTGCCGCCTCACCGTTCCCGGCTCAGTCCTCGTCCTCGCCGTCCAGCGACTCAATCGCGTCCTGCTCGCCGTTGAGCGAGTCAAGCAGGTCGCTCGCCTGATGCGTGCCGATCGCCGCCGCCAGCACCATGGACAACTCGTCGGCGGAGTCGATCAGGATGGCAAAGAGCCCGTTGTCCAACTGGCGATTCACGTCCCGCAGCGCGGCCATGTTCTGGCTGTCGAGCGCGGCATCCAGCGCCGACTCCCGCTCCCGCTCGGTTGCTGGCTCGTCATCGAGCGCCACGAATCCCGTCGCGATTGGCCAACCCTCCAGGTGCAGGGTCCACTCATCGGCCTGGATGTCGAACTCGGGCAGGTCCAAGCCAACAACCAGGTCAACCTCGCCGGATTCCAGTTGCGCATCGAAGGCGGATCGCAGGATCGCCGCCAGGGGATGGTCGGGCGTGTCATGCGTCGGCATTTGGCGTCTCATCCGTTTCAACGATGGCCCATCGAGGAATCACCACTTCGAGCAGTTCCAACGTGGACGCCACCGACCGCCGCCCCAGCAGGCCGCCACCGGGGTTCAGCCCCGCCATCGAGGTTACGCAGACCTTGCCGGTGGCGAGCACTGTCTCGATGAATGTGGCTGCCTGGGGAATCGAGAACCCTCCGGGCTCCGGCGTGGCGCTGCTGGGAACCAGCGCCGGATCCAGCAGGTCGAGATCAACGTGCAGGCAAAGCAGGTCGCAGGTCTTTGCCAGCCGGGCGATCGCCCTCTGGTGGCCTTGCGCGTCGTTTCCGCGCACCACGCTCACATCCGTGGAATTGAGCAGGGTCTCCTCCCGCTCATCCAGGTCGCGCACGCCGGAAATCACGATCCTGTCCGTCGCGACCGGAGCCGCGAGCCCGGCGGCTCCCCGCCACAATGGCCCGGCCAGCCCGGCGAGGATTGCCACCGGCATGCCGGCCAGGATTCCGCTGTAGGAGGTCTCCGGCGTATTGAAATCGCCGTGGGCATCGAGCCACACCAGTCCGATCCTGGCGTCGGCGCCATGCACCTGCTGCAAGCCGGAAACCACGCCGACCATGGCGGTATCGTCGCCCGAGATCACCAGCACTCCCGAGTCACGTTGACGCGCCTCCGCGACCAGGTGCGCGGTTTGCGCGCCGAGCCGCCCAACGTTGACCGCGATCGAGCCATCCGCCCTGTCCTCGTCTGGCAGGACCGCCTCGGCGACCCCGGTCACGTCCAGCCCAGTCTTTTTCAGCCGGTCGATCAAGCCAGCCTCGAGAAGCGCGTCTGGTCCACGGCCCGACCCATCCCGGCGCTGGTCATACCGGTAGGGAACGGTCACCACTTCGATCTTCATCCCCACCTCAGTCCCCCTTTACCACTTGCTTCGCCGGTCCAGTTTCGCGCGCTGGGCGCATGTAGCCGCTCGCCTGGAAAGCCCTAAGAAACCAATACCGCAAAGCACCGGGACCTGTGAGGGTCCCGTGCCGACGCTCCAGTTCTTCACCGATGCTTCATTCTACCGCTCTTGACGGCCTGGCCGCACAATCGCCCCGTTCGACATGCCCACGCCCGGCGGAGGAGCGGAACAGGAACCGTTCAGTCGAGCGTGATGGTCATCAATGCCAGCACTCTCCCGGGCATGAGGCTCGACTCGCGTTTGCCAGTCTCGATCGCGCCTTGCTTGAGATAGAACGGCTCGGCGTTCGGATCGCTTTCCAGCGCCAGCGCGCGATATCCGTGCTCGCGGGCATGGACGATGGCGTGGTCCCAGAGGCGTTGTCCGATTCCGCGCCGGATGGCCCAGGTGTCGATGAACAGGGAGACGAGTTCCAGCACATCCCCGCGCTCGGGGCGAAGGTGGACGAAACCGGCGAGGCGGTCCTCCCACTCGGCGACGGCGACGTAGTCGCGTTCGATCTGGCCGGGGGTGACCGTCAGTTCGGGCCGGAAGGTCTCCATGAAGTGAGCGTCGTAACCCCAGTAAGCCTTGGAGCGCATGGCGATCTGGGTGATGGCTTCGGCTTCTCCGGGCGCGGCGGTTCGGATGGCGATACCGCTCATGGCGCCGCCTCGACTTCATGGTCTCCCTCGAAGCGAAGGACCTTGGCGCTGACGACCCGGTCGCCGTCGAGTTCCAGCCGCGCGCCTTCGCAAGTATCGAGCGGCGGTCCGAGTGCCCCGGCGTCGACATCGCCAAGCAGTCCGATGATACCGGCCTCCGCGATTCCGCCGTGGGAAACCACAAGAAGAGCTTCACCGGGCTGTATGCGAGAGAGGTAGTACCGTAACTGGGCGGTTTGACAGGTGGCATAGGCGGCGGCGACCGGATCGCTCTGGATCGCCCGCCGCATCGCGTCGAATGAAACGTCCCATGGAAAATGGTTCATGGCGCCACCCATCGAGGCCATGGTCCAGTCCTCTTCGTCCACGCCGTGGCCCATCGCGATGGCAGTCTGGATGGCGCGCGGCAACGGGCTGGTAACAACGAGCGCGAAGGCACGGTCACGGGCACTCGCGTTACGTGCTCGTGCGACGCCACGCGCGTTGAGGTTGACTCCGGGCTTGTGACGTTCGGCGTGGCGGCGTATCTCGATGGTCTTAACGATGGGGCGATGCATGGCGGGGGCTCCGGGTGAACGCTCGTGCTCCGCGGTTCCGGCGGACCCCGGAAGAGTGGTGGCGCGGTCAATCGCGAACGCGGGAGGCCCGCCGTGAACGAATCATACGAGAAGCCAGGTCATCGGGGAGCGTACGGCGCCGGCGCACGATGGCGATGCTCGCGCAATACGGGCCGCAACGATCCAGGGACACGGTCGAAATGGCATGCGTGGATGGTTCGGGGCGCACGAGCGGTACAATGTGGCTCGGATCGGGAGTGTACCCGTGCCCAATCATTCCACCCCACCCCGATTGCACCGATCGAGGAGTCTCCATGGCGGCACGTCCCAGCGACCGGTCGAGCCGGGCCGGCAACCAGCAATCCACCACCCGCCCGGCCGATCCGGATCGCGACAACCACTATCAATTGCTCAATGTCCCATACAGCGCATCCGCCGCGGACATCACCCGCTCGTACCGTGAAACCATCAAACGGTTTCACCCAGACAGGGTGCGCGCCGACCAGCGCGCGGCCGCCGAGGACCTCTGCAAGGACCTTAACGAAGCCTATCGAGTTCTCTCGAACCCGGTCTCCCGCGTCGCCTACGACCGCACGATCCGCGCCCAGGAGGTGCAGGACCAAATCATGAAGCGCTACGTTGGCGGCTTCGCCGGTCCCGCGTCCGGTGGCATCGACCCGTACGCAAGCAAGCTGAAACGGCAACCCACCCTCGCCGAGAAACGGGACCATCGGCGCAGCGAGCGATCCGCGTTCCTCAGCCTGCTGTCCGTGTTCCTGGTGATTACCCTTGGCGTGATCGGCCTGATCCTCGTGGGCGGCCTGGTTTCGTTCCTGTTCCGTCAGGTTTTCTAGACGCCTGTTGAATACGGGTCCGGCGGTTGTCCTGGTATTTGCGCTGGCTCCACTCCGTATCCGGCGCCAACACATGGGTCAGGTTTTCCAGCGACACCAGCAACTGCTTCATGCCACTCCGCAACACAGGCTGCGATTCATGCCCGATCATCCGGTCATCCACATACGCCAGGTACAGCAGGCGCCCCACCCGCGGCACGAGGTCCAGCACGGCCACCACCGGCAGCATCCGCCGCTCCACGGGGCTGAGCTTCCCCGTCTCCGCGTAGGCGGACAGCACCGATTCCGCCAACGCCCCGGACCAGCTCCCCGTATGCACGGCCAGGTGCGCCAGGTCGATCAACGGCGACCCTTCACGAACCGAGGACCAACCCACGACGCCGGTCAGCCTCCGGTCAGCGCCCGTTCCCTCGGCCAGCAGGTGTACGGGCCAGATATCGCCATGGATCAGCGTCGTGGTGGCGGCGCTCCCCACGAACTGCTCCAGGTGTTCGTGGGCGACAGGAAGCACCCGGTTACCGCAGCGCAGCCAGCGCCGGATTTCCGGGGCGTTCGCCGCCTTGTCGCCAACCACGCGCCGTTGCTGGGACCAGGTCGACTGGGTGTCCTTCATCAGCCGCGTGAGACTCCGCGAGCCGCCGCCCGAATTGACGGCCAGTTCCTCCGTCGCGCCGTGGAACTGGCCCATCGCCGCCACGGCCGCCAGCAACACGTCGCCCGGCGGCGCCGATGCCGGAAGAGGCACATCGATCGCATCGCCATCCGGCGTCCGGAAGTCCCCGTACCGCGCCAGCGGACGGCCCGGCAGCCAGCTCGCGGCCGACACCAGCCGGTCGCCCACCCGCACCGACCACGGCGAGTCGCTGTCCTCCACCGGTAACGGCGCCGGAAACACGCCGTTGACCGCCGAAGCGGCCTTCAGAGCCTTCGCCGTCAACTCGACGTTCCCGGGCAGCGTGCCATCTGGCCACTGGCGCACCACGTACCAGGAGTCATCCACCCGCACTCGCAACAGGTGCGGCGCCGATCCAACGGCCCTGTATTCGTCCACCTCGCCGAAGAAGCGCCGTGCTCCCTCAAGCTGGTGTTGTTGTGCCTGCGCATCCGCCCAGGTCGGGTCAATTGCTTCGTTCGACATAGCCTGGTCCATTCACGCGCATTCCCGGCTTCGCATTCGTGTGGACGCCATCCCGCAAGACTGCGGTGCCGTTCACGAACACGTCCCGAATGCCTTCCGAGAGCTGGTGTGGATCAGTGTACGTCGCGCGGTCGATCACCGTGTCCGGATCGAATACGATCACGTCGGCGTACATCCCCTCGCGCAGCAGGCCCCGGTCTCGCAGCCCGAGCCGGTCGGCCACCGCCGAACTGGCCTTGCGCACCGCGTCCTCCAGCGTCATCCAGCCGCGATCGCGCACGTACCGTCCCATGATCCTGGTATAGGTTCCATAGGCTCTGGGATGTACGAGACCTCGACTGGCGGCCGTTTCGGGATCGATTCCCCCGGCATCCGTGCCGAACTTGATCCACGGTTGCTGGAACTGCAACCTGAGGTTGTCGTCGCTCATCATCATGTACATGCAGAAGATGTCGGTGCCCTCGCGCGTCAAGAGTTCCAGGGCGGCTTCCTGCCAGGGCAGGCCGAGCATCTCCGCCGCCTCGGCCAGGGTCCTGCCCTGGAATTCCTTGTTCTCATCCTTCGAGAACTGCGCCAGCAGCACGGCTTCCGGGCCATTCATATGGCCCATCGCCTCCCAGTCGCCACCTGGATCGCGCATCTCGGCCAGGATCGCCTCACGCTTCTCCGGATCGCGAATGTTCGCCTGAAGCTGGCCATCCTCGTCGGCCCAGGGTGGCAGGCACGCTTCCAGCCCGGTTCCCGCGCCGTCGTAGGGGTACATGTCGGCGGCGATGTCGATCCCGCGTGCCCGGGCCCCGGTGATTCGCTCGATCACCTTCGGCATCTTCGGCCAGTTGTCCCGGCCCGCCGCCTTCAAATGATAGACCTCGGTCGAGACGCCCGTGCGTTCCGCGATCTCCAGGGCCTCGTCCAGGCCCTCGTGAATCTTGTCGCCCTCCGACCGGATGTGCGTGATATGCACACCCCGGAACCGGGCCACGACTTCCATTACCGATGCCAACTCATCAGTAGTCGAGAACGCGTTCGGCGGGTAGATCAGCGCCGTCGCCACCCCGAAGGCGCCGTCCTCCATCGCCTCGGCCGTCACCCGCCGCATCAGCGCAAGCTCCTCTTCAGATGGTTCGCCCATCCGCTCGGCCATCCCGTAGCGCCGGACGGTGCTCCCGCCGATGAATGAGCCGAAGTTAACCGAAACCCCGCGCGATTCGGTGTCGGCCAGCCAGTCGCCGAACCGGGTCCACGTTCTTGCCCGCGCTTCCCATTCCTCGGCCATGTCCACGCCATAGCTGCGAAGCACGGTTCCGAACGGCGTCAGGTTCTCCCCGCCGAATGGCGCGGGGGTCCACGCCTCGCCCAGGATCTCGGTGGTCACCCCCTGGGTCACCTTCGAAATCGACCGTGAATCGTTGAGCCAGGCGATGATCGAATGGGACTGGATATCGATGAATCCGGGAGACACCACCTGCCCGCTGGCGTCGACGACGGTGTCCACCGACGAGGGATCGACCGATCCCGCCGGGGCTATTCGTTCGATCCGCTCGCCGGACAGAACCACGTCCCCGTGGAACCATGCGTTGCCTGTTCCATCGACGATCCGCCCGTTGACGATCAATACATCCGGCATGAACCCTTGACCTCGCTCGTAAATCGACAGGACCCAGTCGCGACGCGCAACGGTGCCCCCTCGGGCCGCTGCCCCGGATGGTCGTCGCCGCGCGTGCTTTGTCCGCAGATGATAACGCGCCGAAGCGATCCGCTGGGTAGGGGGGCCGGGCGCGGGACGGCCAATCCCCTGGCTCCGCGCGGAATCAGGGGATCCCAGAACCACGGTCCATCGCCGGACCGCTCGACGTGTCACATCGCGGCGAAGTCGATCGTCTACTGGTCAGGAGGGCGAAGATTCGCCCGCTCGACACGCTGGAGCGGCTGGCGCCGCCCCGTCAACCCAGGAGGGTCACATGTCCACCCGCTATGAAGACCGGCAGAACATCGCCACCATCCAGGCCCCCGTTCTCAAGCTGGAGCAATTCCTTCGCCAGAGCGGCTTCGACATGCACCTGCTGCACCTAATCAAGATGCGCGCTTCGCAGATCAATGGCTGCGCCTACTGCCTCGCGATGCACTCGCGAGACGCCCGCCTCGAAGGCGAGCGCGAAGATCGCCTCCACGTGCTGTCCGCCTGGCGGGAGACCGACTGGTTCAGCCCGCGCGAGCAGGCGGCACTCGCATTCACCGAAGCGGTGACGACGCTGGAGAACCAGCACGTTCCAGACGAGGTTTTCGCCCAGGCGCGGGAGCAGTTCAGCGAGGCGGATCTCGCCACCCTCACCCTTGCCGTCGCCACCATCAATGTCTGGAACCGGATCTGCATTACCTGGGGCATCCCACCCGAGGCATTCACCATCCCGGCCGAAGAGCCAGTATCGGCCACGGCATAGTCCGGTTAGGCTGATGCCATGACCAACCCCGGCGATCCGTCCCAACGATGTGAAGGATCGCCGGACCGGCGGAACACGAGAGGGGTGTCGACACGGTCCAGACCCAGGCCCAAACCTCACTTACGTACCAGGGCGTGCGCCCCTACCTGTTTTCGGTGGCCTACCGCCTCACTGGCAGCGCCAGCGAAGCCGAAGACCTGGTCCACGATGCGTGGGTTCGCTATCTCGATGCCGGGGCGCCGGCCGTCGAGTCGATCCGCGCCTACCTCACCACGATCGTCTCGCGACTCTCTCTCGACTACCTCAAGTCCGCCCGCGTGAAGCGCGAGCAGTACGTCGGCCCCTGGCTCCCCGAACCACTCCTCACTCGCGACCCGGAGCCGGGGCCCGACATACAGGCCGAACAGCGCGAGGCCGTGTCGATGGCGATCCTGACCATGCTCGACCGGCTGACTCCCGACCAGCGCGTCGTCTACGTGCTGCGCGAGAGTTTCGATATCCCCTACGACGAAATAGCGGACCTGCTCGGCAAACCGGCGGCGACCTGCCGGCAGGTGTTCCGGCGGGCACGGGCCAGGATGAGGGAGTTCGCGCCAAGGCCGTCGCCACCCCCCACCGAGTTGGAAATCGTGCTGGGCAAGGTGTTCGACGCGCTCCAGTCCGGCGATGTGAATCGCCTGGCCGCCCTGCTCGCCGAAGACGTGACCTGGATCAGCGATGGCGGTCCCCACCGCCGCGCGGCTCGCCGCCCGATTCTGGGTGTGGATCGGGTGTCGCGAGGACTGGCCGGGCTCACCAACCGCTACGCCGCGAAAGGACTCTGGAGCTATACCGTGGAACCGCTGAATGGCGCCCCGGCCCTGCTTGTCTGGGAGGACGGAGTACTGTCGACGGTGGCCCAGTTCAGCGTGACGAACGGACTGGTCGATACCGTCTGGTTCAGCCGCAACTTCGACAAGCTGAGGCATCTCGTCGACAGCCTCGGAGCGCCCCCGGCCCAACCCACGGGCTGACGCTCACGACTCGTCGAGATGCCTCAGCCGTTCGTTCATCCGGTTCAATGCGCCTATCACCACCGCCAGCGAGTCATCATCCACGTCTCGCAAGAGGTCGGTGGTGAACCCGATTGCTTCGGCGTCCAGTCGCTCCAGCACCTCCCAGCCTGTGCCAGTCAGCGACACCAGCACCTTTCGCCGGTCCGTGGCGTGAGCTGTCCGCTCCGCCAGCCCGTCCCGTTCCAGCCGGTCGACCACGCTCGTCATCGTGCTGGGCGGTAGCGCCGTCATCTCGGCCAGGAACGCCATGTCTGGCGGGGAATCCTGAACCGATAGCGCGCGGATTACCAGTGCCTGGAAGTTCGTGAGGCCGTACTCCGCGAGAAACGTGGCCTGCACCCGGAGTGACGTCCACGTCATGTCCTGCAGCAATTGCCGCAGTTCGGCGATGCTCGCCTCGCGGCCGCCCGCCTCAATGTGCGATGTTCCTCTTCCGTCCATACGCTCCTCCCAGCCGCGAGCCACCGGTTCTTACGCCGGTGGCTCGCACGGGAATCGTCGCGGTTCTCGCTAGACCTGGGTGGCCTCGACCGCCGCGACTCCCGCCTCATCGGCCTGCTTCGGCTTGCCTCGCCGGTCCTGCCAGCGGGCGATCAGTTCATAGACGACCGGCACCACGAACAACGTCAGCAACGTGGAGGTCAGCAAACCACCGATCACCACCACCGCGAGGTCGGAGGCGATCAACGCTCCGCCTTCGCTGCTCAGCGCCAGCGGCGTCAACGCCAGGATCGTCGCGATCGCGGTCATCAGGATCGGCCGCAGGCGGGTCTTGCCGCCCTCGATCAGCGCGTCCTTGAGTTCGTAACCGCGGCGCCGCAGTTCGATGACGAACTCCAGCAGCACGATCGCGTTGGTCACCACGATACCGACCAGCATCAGCAGGCCGATCATCGCGGGCAGGCCAAGCGTCTTGCCGCTCAGGAACAGCGCCAGGAGCACGCCGATGATCGCCAGCGGCAGGCTGAACAGGATCACGAACGGCGTCGTCAGCGAACCAAAGCTCGCCACCATCACGATGTAGACCGCCGCGATCGCGAACAGGATCGCGTAGAGCATGCTGGTGAACGCATCGCCCTGGTCCTGGGCGATGCCGCCGGCTCCGACCTCGACGCCATCGGGAACATCGAAGTCAGCGACGATCCTGTCGACATCCGCGATCACGGATCCGGTTTCCTGCGAAGTGATGACGCCGGACACCGTCGCCGAGCGGTCGCCACCGATCCGGTTGATCTGGGTTGGTCCCTCGCGCTCTTCAACGGTCGCCACGTCCGCCAAAGTCACGGTTCCGCCACCCGCCACCGGGAGTTGAGCCAGCGTCTCGACATCGGTCGCCCCGGCGATCACGATTTGCGCCGAAAGTGGCTGCTGGTCAATCGTGATGGTCCCGGCCGGAACGCCATTCAACGCCTCGCTGACCGTCCGCGCGATTTGCGCGGTGGACGTGCCATTGGCGGCCGCCGCCTGGGGATCGACCGTCACCACCAGTTCCGGCTTCGCGCCAACCACGTCGTTGGTCACGTTGGTGACATTTTCGACGCCCATGACCTGCTCGGTGAGCTGGTTTGCCACATCGCTCACCAGGGCATAGTCATCGCCGGTGACCACCAGTTCCACGCTGCTGCCACCGCTCCCGGCCGCCGCGGCATTCTCCACTGTCACCGACGCATCGGCTCCAGCGGCAGCCGTCAACTCGGTTCGGAGCGTTTCGAGCGTGCTCTCCAGGTTGACATCGTGGTCGAACACCACCGTCATCGTCGCCCGGTTGTTGGCGGCTCCGGTGAACGCGGCCGCCAGGCCATCGCCACCCACCTGGATCTGGACGCTTTCGACCTCGGAGTTCTCGCGCACCACCGCTTCCAGCTCGCTGGCCTCCTCGATCGTGGCTTCCTGGGACGAACCCGGCGGGAGGTCGATGGTAATCATCGCGCTCTTGTCGCCCATGCTCGGGATGAATGAGGTCCCGATGAACGGCACCAGCCCGAATGAGCCGATAAACAGCACCGTCGCGATCACCAGCGTCCAGACGGGCTTGTTGAGCGCCCATTTCAGGGCTGGCTCGTAGGCCCGGGTGAGCACGGTCCCGTCGACCTTCACCGGCCGGATCTTGTCACGGTTGATGAAGTAGCTGGAAAGCACCGGCACGATGGTCAGCGACACCAGGAGCGAGGCCAGCAACGAGAACGTCACGGTCAGCGCGAAGGGGCGGAAGATCTCACCCACCAGGCCGCCAACCAGCGCCAGCGGCAGGAACACGGCCACCGTCGTCAACGTCGAGGCGGTAATCGCCAGCGCGACTTCCTTCGTGCCTTCCAGCGTGGCGGTCTTCGTGTCTTCGCCCTTCTGGACGTGCCGGAAGATACTCTCAAGCACCACGATCGAGTCATCGACCACGCGGCCAACCGCCACCGCCAAACCGCCGAGCGTCATGATGTTGAGCGAGATGCCCTGCCACCACAGCAACAGGAACGCCACCAGCATCGAAAGCGGAATCGAGATCGCCGTCACCAGCGTCGAGCGCACGCTCATCAGGAACGCCAGGATCACCAGGACGGCGAACACCGCCCCGAGCACCGCTTCCCGAACCAGCGAGCTGATCGAATCCTCGATGAACACAGACTGGTCGAAGACCACCGTGGACACCACGTCGGTCCCGGAGTTCGCCATTTGCTCGTTGACCTCGTCCAGCTTTTCCCGGGCAACCGCGGCGCTGTCCACCGTGTTGCCGCCCTGGCTCATGTAGACATCGAGCGAGACACTCGGGTCGCCATTCATCAGGGCCAGGCCCGTGCCCGGCGTCTCCACCACTTCGATGGTGGCGATGCTGCCCAGCGTGACCGGTTCGGCGCTCTCGCCCTCGCCGCTTTCACCCACGATCAACGCGTTCAGCGAATCGATGGTCGTCAGTTCACTGCTGATCCGGACCGGCAGCGTCCCGCCGGCGGACTCGATGGCGCCCACCGGCACGGTCAGGTTGTTGGCCTGCATGGCGCCCACAACCTGTTCCGCGGTCACGCCCGTTTCCGACATCCGGGCGGGATCGAGCTGGATCGACAGCATGCTGTCGCTGCCGCCGATCACGTCCACCCGGTTGATGCCATCACCGGACGAAATCGCCGGCGCGTACTCCGTCAGCGCGAGTTCCCGCAACTCGGCCAGCGAAAGCGTCTCCGACGAGAGTGACACCTGCACGATCGGGAACTGGTTGAAGCTGATCCGCTCCACCTGGGATTCCCCGGCCTCCGCGGGCAGTTGCGCCGCGTCCACCGCGCGCCGCACATCGTCCTGCCGGGCATTCATGTCCTCGCCGTAGTCGAACTCGGCGATGACCACGGAGAATCCTTCGGACGAGGTCGTCTGCACATCGGCCACGCCCGGGAGGCCCGAGATCGCCTGCGAGATGGGGCCGGACAGCCGGGCGTCGACATCCGTCGGCCCCGCTCCCGGATAGGTCGTGATCACGGTCACGATTGGGAGTTCCATATCCGGCAGCAGTTCGCTCTGCAACTGGCTGATGCCGATCGTGCCCGCTATCGCCACCAACAACGTCAGCAGGATCACAACCGGTCGATTCTTGAGTGACAACGCGGTTAGTCGATGCAAAATCCAGGCTCCCTCACGCGAAACACACGGCGCGCTCGCGCGCACCGGCAAAATACTTCGACATCGTATCATCCGAGATCGAAGTATTTGTCACGGAAATGTTACGACGGCTCCGAAAGCCGCCGTGGCGAGGATGTCTCGCCGATGGAGAAAGCCTCAACGAACCTGGATCGGAATCGCCACGAACCCGTTGCCGGGGAATGTCTCACGCTCCAGCGGGCCGTCCGTGGCCAGCGAGAACGACGTTGTATTCGCCAGAAGTTCCTCCACCGCCACCTTCATCTCGAGCCGCGCGAGGGGGGCGCCAAGGCAATAGTGAATACCGTGTCCATAGAGCAGGTTCCCACGCTGGTCCCGGTCGAGCTGGACCTCGTCTGGCGCGTCGAAGGCCGCCGGATCGCGGTTGGCGGCGATCCACATCAGCGAGAGCCGCTCTCCCTCCGCGATGGTGCGCCCATCGATCGTCACCTCGCGCGACGTCGTCCGCGAATTGGAGACAAGTGGGCCGTCCATCCGGGGAATCTCGTCGATCGCGGCCGGTATCAGCTCGGGATGCTCCCGCAACCGCTGCTGCAGCTCCTGGTCGCCAGCCAGGTGGGCGACGACGATGCCAAGCGCCGCCGCCACGGTGCCATGCCCCGCGATCCAGTTCCGGAGCGTGGCGACGATCTCCTGGTCGGTCCAGCGGTGACCATCGACCTCGGTGTGCATCAGGCGGCCCGTCACGTCGTCGTCGATGCCGCGCTGGCGATGATCTTCCAGCGCCTCGACCACCATGGACGTATACTCCGCCGCCAGCGCCCGGCCCGCCTCGCGATCGCGCCTGAAGGTGGCTTCGCGGTTCCCATGAATCCAGGCTAGGACCCGGGTCCACGTCCTATCCGGCCAGCCGAGAAAGGTACACATCGTCCGCAACGCGACCGGCTCCGCGAAATCCGCCACGGCATCGATGGTTTCCGGCGGCTCGATTCGCCGGATCGCCTCCAGGGCCAGTTCGCGGCAGCGCGGTTCGGTTTCCGCCATTCCGGTTTCCGAAAAGTGCATCGCGAGGATGTCGCGATGGATGGCGTGCTCCGGACCATTCATCGCGTTCGGGATGGCGTGATGCCGGGAAGAGTTGATGAATGTTTCGGGGTCGTCGAGCACCGCCACCACATCGGCGTGGCGAAACAGCGACCAGTGCATGGCGTCGCTGTGAGCAACCGGGCATGTATCCCGCATCTCATCGTAGGCACGCCGCTGCCCGGCGAGCGCTTCTGGATCACGCGGATCCCAGTCGTTCGACGTCTGGTCTGGCATTGAGTTTCCTGCTTTCCCTGCGCGAAGGTTACGCCTCACCATGCTATCGCGATACGACGGACTCGCCTCGCGTTTCCCCGGGAATTGGACCAGTTTCCGGCGCGCATGCCTGAATCGCCGACCGCCTTTCGGCGCTCACGAACGGACCAGTCGAGCGGCGCTCGCGCCTACCATGTCATGTACGGGACGAATCCCCATGCCTCTCCTATGATGAACACCGGTGGGATTCGCCAGTCATCGAAGAAGGACTCCATCTCGCATGCCCGAAACCAGCACCTCGAACGGCGATGGCCAGAAATCGTCCCCGCTCGTCAAGACTCCCTATCGTGTCCGCGACCTTTCCAGCCCGATCTACACCGAGATCTGGCTCGTCTCGTCGGTCATCACCGTCCTCGGCGTGCGGCTCTACCTGCAGCTCACCGGCTATCCGCAGGTCGGCGGCGGAACGCTCCACATCGCCCACATGCTCTGGGGCGGTCTGGCGATGGTGATCGCCTTCGGCATGCTGCTGATCATGGCCAGCGCCGTCTGGAAGCCGGTGGCCGCTCTCATCGGCGGCTTCGGATTCGGCATGTTCATCGACGAACTCGGCAAGTTCATCACCCAGGAAAATGACTACTTCTTCCAGCCCACCATCGCCCTGATCTACGCCATTCTCGTGATCCTCTTCATCGCCTCGCGGAGCATCGACCGCTTCGACACCATCACGCCCAGCGAACGCATCCTCTATGCCACCCAGTGCCTCGACCAGTACGTCATTGGGCGCCTGGACGAAGCAGGCCGGAACGCCGGCCTCGAACACCTTGACAAGGCAGGAATCGACACCCCGTACACCCGGTCGCTGCGGTCGACGCTCGAAGAACTCGATGTCAGTCACGTCAAGGAGGACTCCCGGCTCTTCCGCTGGCGGGACAAGGCAATGGATCGCTACTGGAAGCTGACCAGCGGCAAGTGGTTGCTGGGCCTCGTCCTGGCGGGGTTCGCCATCCAGGCGCTCTCGTTCGTTGGCACGCTGATCCTCGCCGCCATCGACGACGAGTTCGACCTCGCCGATGGCGTCTCGCTCGTCGAGGCGGGCACGCTTGTCTCAGGGTTCGTGGCTGGCGCCATGTCCGTTGCCGGGGTCATCCTCATCATCCGCCGCGATCGCCTGACCGGCTACCGCGTGCTGGCCGCCGCCACCCTTGTCCAGATCTTCTTCGGCCAGATCTTCGCCTTCGCCGCCAACCAGTTCGCCGCGCTCTCGACGCTGTTCATCCAACTGGTAATTCTGGGTGTACTGCGGTTCTGGATGACCAGCGAAACCATTTCATCGCCAGGAGACGAGGACCTTCCGGCCGCCGAAATGCAGGCGATTGCCGACACTGGTGGCTGATGCCGCAGGAGTCCGGCGTATGCCGCATGTGTGCCAGTCAACGGTGGGTACACAGGATTCGGGCGCGGCCTGACCCCCGGAACCGGTTACCGGGTACGGAGGTGCGGCTGCCGCGAGATCACCGGCTCGCGGATCGCCAGACGCGGACCGCCGGCCCAGTGCCGCGCGATCCCGCCCACGTTGCCCAGGAAGCAGAGCGCCGCCACCGCCATCCCGGCCCCAACCAGCGGCATCGCGTCCAGTTCGGCCAGCAGGCACACCGCCCCACCGGCCACCGATGTCACCCACACCACGAAGCCGGCCAGCGCCAATCGCCGGTTGTACATCTCCTCCAGCTTCGGCGCCTTGCCCTTGCCCGCCACTGGCGCATAGCGCTTCAGCCACACCAGGAACGTCGAGATCTTGTAGAAGAATCCCTGGATCGCCGTGCCCGCCACCCCAATCAGCGCCAGCCATACCGACGCCACCCAGATCGGGTCGTTCAGCCGAACGCCCTGGCTGATCCCCACGAACACCAGCACCGGAACCGCCAGCAGCATCGCCCCGGCCGCGATCATGAACGGCATATGGATGTCCACCGCCTTCCGCATCCGCATCCTGTACAGGCGCTCGACCTGGACCACGAAGCACACGAAGCCCGCGAACAGCATCGCCAGCGAAGCCTGGCTGGTCCAGCGCGGCCATTCCAGGTGCAGCGCGGTCGCGAATCCCCACGACCCGGCGAACACAAGCGCCAGTTCGGTCCACGCCAGCCACGGCCGGAAGTACTTCTCGGAGAGCGTGAACATGCAGATCAGCCGGTATGCCACCCCCAGCAGCGTCACCGCCACCCACCCACCGATCATGAATGCGATGTGCGCGCCCAGGAACCCCAGGTAGGCATCGCCCAGCACGCCGTTGCTCTTGTTGAACGCCAGCACCACGCCCATCGACATGCCCATCAGCGCCCCGGCCATGCCGAGCACGATGTGCCAGCCGATCACCTCGTGGTACGGCGCCCGCCAGAAGGTCATGAACACGGTTACCGTGTAGAGCAGGAACGCAACCCCCAGCAACGTGCCCCCGATCGCCAGCCCCGGCAACCATGTACGAAACAGCCCCGCCAGGAACACCGCCAGCCCGGCCGCGTAGAACCAGAACGAGATCCTTCCCGCGGTCACCGATGCCAGCGGCGTCTGCAACACCACCGGCGTGAGTTGGTAACTCGCCCCGATGATCATCGAGCCGACGAAGCCCAACGTCACCAGATGCACCAGCGCCAGAAGCCGGAAGTCGGTGAAGAATCCCTGCGTCATGTGCAGCGTCCACGGGGCCGAGAGCGCGACCACCGCGAACGACGCCAGTGACAACGCCATGAACCGGGCCGGCAAGTCGAGGGCCGGAGCCTGTCGCGCGCTGATGCCCATCACCGTCCAGCCTCCACCGCCGCTGGTTTGTGGATCAGCACCTCGACCTGGCCGGGTCCGATATCGCGTGTCATGTGGCCGTACCCCAGGTCATCGAGTTGAGGATAGAGATGCATCGGCCGCCGGACATGATGCACCAGCAGCGTCGATCCATCGGGCAGGTCCTCCAGCGTCGCGAGGATCTTCATCATCGGCTCGGGCGGCACGAGCTCGCTCACGTCGATCGTGACCTCCGCGCTCGCCATCGACTCCCAGTCGCCGTCCATCGGAGCCGGCTCGCTGGCCTTGTCCGCCCCAGCCTCGCGCACCCTAAGGAAGACCACCCGCCAGTGATCGTCCGCCAGCTTCTCGGTCCAGTGATCGAACCCCTGGCGACCCAATGCGTCGTACAGCGGAACCGGCTCGAACCCGGCCTCCAACTGGAACACCGAGCCCACCGGCACATCGCGCACGGCCTTGCTGATCGCGCCGAACGGCTCCTCGCCCCGCTCCAGCAGTGGCCGAGCGTCGAGCGATGCCGCCACCGGCGCGGTACCCGCCCAGGACGGCCGAACGGCCGGCCCGGCCACGTTCGCCTCCGGCACGTCAACCTCGACAACCTCGATTCCGGCCGCGGCGTTCAGCGTGCGAACCAGTTCGCCCTCGTCGAGTCCGGCGATGCCCGCCGCCTGCCCGACCGTCACCAGGCGCGACTGCACCCGCCGCATGATCGGGTTGCGCAGCTTCGAAAATGCCGGCGTCAGGTCGACCAGCGTGTCCAGCAGCGACGGATAGGCCTCCAGCACCTCGCTGATCTTCCAGTTCGCCTCAATCGGTGTGCCCGTGGTGGTCATCTTCGTCCTCCTGGCCCCATGGATTCCGCGTGGACGCCGTCAGCCTGGCGGCGTCATGGGGCCGTCAGTGCCAGCCGAGTTGTGCCCGGCCGGTCTCCGTGATCATGTCCCTGTCCCATGGTGGATCCCACACCAGGTCGATGACCACGTCCGAAAGGGCGGGATGCCGCGTTTCCAGCACCCGCGAAATCGCCGACTCGATCGATGCGTGAAGCGGGCAGCCGGGGGTCGTCAGCGTCATCGTCACCGTCGCCCGCGAGTCCTCGACATCCACGTCGTAGACCAGGCCCAGATCCACGATGTTCAGTCCGATCTCCGGGTCGATCACCAGGTGCAGCGAATCCATCACATGCTCGCCGGTAACCTCGCCATCGGATGTCCCCGGATCGATTGGAGCCTGCATCTGCAGCTCGCCCTCGGCCGTGATGAAGTCCTCCCGCCAGGCTGGCTCCCAGACGAGGTCGACCACCACCGAGCGAATGCCCTCGTGGCGATGCCGCACGGTGCGCTCGATTGTCGCAACGAGGTCGTCGCGGGATGGATAGGTGGGCGTTGGCAAGGTCATCGTGATGGTGGCGACGCCATCGTTGCTCTCGACGCCATAGACCAGCCCGAGGTCCACCACGTTGATGCCGAATCCCGGCGCGATCACTCGTGTCAGCGATTCGAGTATGTCTTCGGCCCGGGCGCGCGATTCAGCCATGTCACCGCCTTGTTCCGAGGGGCATCGTCGCCCCAATCTCCGACCATTCGTGTCGGAATCGTTCTGTCAAGCGTATGTCCCTCGCTCCCGTCTCACAACCACAATCAGGCGGTCGTGCATCATCCGCCTGGCCACGCCGGACGGAAGCGCCCCTCCTCGTACTTCGCGCCGGAAGATTACTGGAAGAATCGCTCTCCACTATGGTCAAAACCGCTCGAAGTCGACTCCTGGAGAGGACCACTCATGAAAACCGCCCAGTTCCCCATTTCGATCGTCGCCCTGCTCGGCCTCGTGGCGTCGCTTGTGTCAGTCGTGGCGCCAGCCGCGGCCGGATCGCACGCCGCCGATGTCGTCGATGACTTCGAGGACGCCGGGCTCGTCTCGGATACGGAGTGGGAATCCCCACTCAATGGCTTCACCATCGAATGGTCTGGCCCCTGGGCCGTCAACGAGTCCATGACTGGCCCCACGCCGTTCTTCATGGGCACTTGGGAGGAGGCGCGCGTGCCAGTATTCGCCGCCGCTTACGGGGACCACATCGACCTCTGGAACGAAGACGACTCCGCGGTGCTGCGCATAACCGACCGCTACGGCGATCCGGCCGGTATGCCGTCCGCCTCCGAGTATGTCGAATCCACGATGTCCAAATACCCGCTGGACTCCACCTCGGTACAAATCCTGAGGGAAGCCACGGACGAGAAGGTTCTCGTCGTCTACCTTGTCGCCGATACCCAAGGCGAGGTGTACATCTCGCACAACGAGTTCGTCGTTCCGGAAACCGATGACGGGGATCGGCTGCTCTGGACCCAGTTACTCGCGCCAATCGACAGCTTCGAACGCGCGCACGAGTCGGTGGTTGACGACGTCTCGAACTCCGCCGCGGCGTTCGGGGACATCCTCGACGCCTCCGAGATCGTGGACGCCGCCCAGGCCAACGACACGCTGATCTCACCCGCCGATCTCGGAATCGCCTCGCCCACGTCCTGGGACGTCCCCTTCTCCGGCGCCTCCGTCACCTGGTCCTCCAACTGGGTGTTCGACGGCAGCCCCAACCAGTGGAGCATGGACGAGAATAGCCAGTCCACGCGCATCAGGCTCCTCGGCGGCTCCGGCAGCCCCACCGCCCACCAGGTCACCATTTCCAGCCGGCCTAACCCCGAGGGCCTTACCGCGCGACAGGTCGCCTATCGCCTGGCGCGATCCGAAGTCGATCGGACGAACAACGAGGTGCTCCTCCGCCGGCATGGCGATTCGTCGGTCGTGCTTACCCGGATGCCCTCCGACGACAACCCGGTGGTGATTTACGATGAGATATTCATCACCGGCGACGGCGAATTCATCGTCCAGTTCAACCTGAGTTTCAGGCTGGACAGCACTGAATCCGACTATCCGCATTTCGCGGGAGAAATCACCGTCGACGGGGTTCCAGTGGGCGAGGCCCTCATCGTCGACGAGATCATCGACGCCGCCGAGAACGCCGCGCCGGTGACGATCATTGGAACCAACACACTTTCCTCGTTCCAGGACTTCAGGAACTCCCTGGTCCACGCGCTCGACGCCTACGGCGAGGCCGGCATGATCTGGCTCAACCAGTACGAGAGCCCCAACCATGGCTACGCGGTGACGTGGACCATGGAGGGCCAGGACTACGGGTGGATCCTGAACGAACCCGTCGACTCCAACGGTGATGTCATCCCGGCGGTAACTTCCAGCCCGGACGGCGCCGACTCCCTTTCCATCTGGAACCGATCGACCTCGACGCTCGTGAGGATCACCTCCCAGACCACGGATGAGGCTCCCATCGACGTGGTGACCGCCCATCTTGATTTCTGCGATGACCTGGAAACCGCGACCTGCGAGATCGTGCTCACCACCAACGACGACGACTCCGCCGCCCATCTTGTCCTGATCGAGACCGACGATGGCCGTACGGTGTTCATGTACGTTGGCGGCGCCATGATCGACCGGGACACCTTCCAGATGGTGGTCCTGCAGGCAAAGGGAGACTGGCTCACGACCATGTACCCCGTCGTCCAGGACACCGTGTCACTTGATGGCGACCCGCTCCCGCTCCTGTTCGACGAAGACGAGATCGCGAGCCTGGAGCCCTGACAAACAAGCCATCCTCCAACAGTGAGCCTCGCCGGGAAACCGGCGGGGCTTGCCGCGTTCCGGCCTTCCATCACGAGCCCAATCGGCTCCCACACCCCCAGCCAGATCCACCCCGGAAGATCCGGGAAGATTTTCGGAAGAACCGGTTGCTACCGTGGCGTCAGGTTGATACGACGTGGCCGCGCAGGGATGCATATGAACCGGTTCGCACGCTCCTCGATCGCACTTACCGCCATCATCGCGCTCACCGTGACGGTCCTCTCCGGCACGCCGGGCGCCGGGGCCACGCCCACGCACGTCCTCGCGGCGCGCTCAATCGACATCAGCGGCGACCGGTTCGATTGCGACGCCGCTCCCGCCCCAGCCCACGCCAATACCGGGCTGACTCTCACCATCAGCGCCAGCTCAATGAACCTCGCCATCGCGTCCATCGCCCAGCGCGCGGGCGACACCGATGGGCTCACCACGAACACGCCACCGATGCGGGCTGGCCGGAACATCGCCTGCGCGGCTCGCACTCACGACGCGCCCGCCCGCCTCGCCGTATGACAACGCACACACGGAAACGACGCACCCCAGGTACGGTAGTGCGTCGTTTCCGTGTCCGTGTTTCCGTGATTTCGGACGCCGCGCGTCAGGTGAAGAGCGGCTCCATCGCCCAGGTGGATACCAGGTCGACCATGTCCTGCTCGCTCGGCCGCTCGTCGAACCTGTGCGCCGCGTCAAGCTGTTTCCCCAGCAAGGCGGGATCGCTGGCCGTGTTCAGAAACACGCCCGGCCGGCCCAGCACCCACCACACCGCGGTATCGATCGACGGCTGGTCCTCCAATGGTTCGTACCAGGTGGAGGTCCGCTGCTCGCGGTCGCCCCACGGCGCACGGGTGATGCTCTTGATGGTCTGCATCGCCACGTTCCGCTCCAGGCAGATCGTCGCCAGCTCCTCGAAATCGGCGTGATACTGAGGATTTTGCATCATCGGGAAGTTGTACGGCAGCAGCACCGAATCGAAATCGAACCGCGCCAGCGACCGCTTGTGCATCTCCGCGATTTGCGTGCCGTGGCCTGTCACGCCGATGAATCGCGTCAGCCCCTCTTCTCGCGCCCGGATCGCCGCCTCCAGGGCGCCGCCCGGCCCCATCGCCACGTCCCACTCGTCCTCCTCGGCCAGGTTGTGCAATTGGATCAGGTCGACGTGGTCCGTCCGCATTCGCTCCAGGGACCGCTGGATCTCGTCGTAGGCGGCTCCGCCCTCCCGCTCGCCGGTCTTGGTGGCCAGGAAGAAACGGCCGCGGTGCTCGGGCATCCACGGGCCGAGCCGGATTTCGGCGTCTCCGTAGGAGGCGGCGACATCGATGTGGTTGATGCCATGCTCCAGCACCAGCTCCATCGTCCTGTCCGCCACGTCCTGCGTCACGGCGCTGAGGGCCGCCGCGCCGAAGATGATCCGCGTGCTGTCGTGTCCGGTTCGTCCAAAGAGAATACTGGGAATCATGCGATGCTCCTTCTGTCGCGACCGGCCGTCTTCCGGAGGCGACACGAACCAATCATGGCCGCGATAGTTCCTTCAAGTATAGGCGGCTGTCCACAGCGCCAACCTCCACTGCCGCCGCGGTCAACAGGCTCGCCGGTTCGCTCAAGGTCTAGGCGCCCCCATGGCTGGGCTGGGTCTTCCGCCATCCCAGGCCGAATAGATCTTCCGGATCGGTAAAAGCGCCAGAACACTCACGATCCCCGCCACGGCCCGGCCCGATCTCGGAACCAATCCCGTTGGCCGCGATTCGCGCGAAATACGGAGGCCTGGCCCTTCCCCTCTGACCAAACCTCCGTACCGCGTCTCCGCAATTCCCACGATGCGCCCTTCAAACCATCGGTCTACGATCGACCGGCAGCGGGCATCTTTGCCCATTGGTCGTGAAAGGGGAGAAATCGATGGCCGAACAACCGTCAACCGATCGCATCCTGGACCTCGGATTTGCCTTCTTCGGGTCGAAGGCGCTGCTAAGCGCGGTCGAGCTCGGGCTTTTCTCCGAACTGGCCGGCGGACCGCTCGACGCCGGGACGTTGCGGCATCGGCTAGACCTCCATCCGCGCTCGGCGGAGGACTTCTTCGACGCACTCGTCGCGCTGGGCATGCTGGAGCGGAAGGATGGCTGCTACGCCAACACCGCCGAAACCGGCCTCTACCTCGACCGCGCCAAACCGTCGTACATAGGCGCCTGGCTGGAGATGACCAACGACCGGCTGTACCCATTCTTCGGCGCGCTGACCGACGGTTTGCGAACCGGCCAACCTCAGAACGAATCGAAGGGCGGCGATGATTTCTGGGGTGTGCTGTACCAGGACCCTGCCCGCCTCCGCCAGTTCGCAAGCTCGATGACCGGCCTCAGCATGGGTACAGCGCGGGCCCTGCCGCATCGATTCCCGTGGACCAACTACCGCACCTTCCTCGATGTCGGCACGTCCCGGGGAAACGTCCCAGTCCAACTCGCCCTGGCTCACGATCACCTGACCGGGACCGGCTTCGACCTGCCGGAACTCGCCCCGATCTTCGCTGACTACGTCGCCTCGTTCGGCCTGGGCAACCGCCTCCGCTTCGCCGCGGGCGACTTTTTCGCGGACCCCCTGCCCAGGGCAGACGTCCTCGTCATGGGGAACATCCTCGCCGACTGGGCTCTCTACGAGCGGAAGCTGCTGCTGGAACGGGCCCATGCGGCCCTGCCGGATGGCGGCGCGTTGATCGTCTACGACCAACTCATCGACGACGAGCGCCGGGATCGCGCGGCGAGCCTGCTCGCGAGCCTGATCATGTTGATCGAAACCACGGGCGGCGGCAGCTACACCGGCGCCGATTGCCGATCGTGGATGGCGGAGGCCGGGTTCAGAAACATAACGGTCCAGCACGTTGCCGGTCTGGATTGGATGGTGGTCGGCTATACGTAACCAGACGAGCCATTTACCGGGACAAGTGAAACCACGATCGCCACTTCCTGGAAAGGAATTCACATGATTCGACATCTCACCGCATGCGTCATCGTCGTCCTGTCGCTCATCGCAATCGCGCCGGCTGCCGGAACCAGCGCACAAACGGCATCGCCAGCCGCGGCGCCGGGACATGACTTCGCACTCCTCCGCGATCTCGGACTCCCGGAAATCAGCGTCGTTGCCACCGAAACCGACGTCACTGGCATCCCCGCCGATCTGACCGCCGGGCGCTATCTCGTCACCCTGGAGAACCAAACCGCCGACCAGGTCATCGGTCTTCTCTTCCTTGCCACACCGGCGGGCATGAGCGACCAGGACGCGCTCGACGGCATCCTCGGGGAAGATGTCCCCACATGGCTCTACGATGCGACCTTCGCTGGCGGACCGAGCGCTGGTGGTGGTCAGACGGACGCGGTCGTCGTGGACCTGGCGGCGGGCGACTGGTGGTTCAACGTCGACCGTTCCTCGGCGCCGGACGCCGTTCAACCGACTGATTCAGCGACGAAGCTGCTGGTGACGGGAGAGACGACCGCACCCGAGGAGATCGCGGATGCAATCCCGGTACTGCTCTCGGAGTTCAGCTTCACCATGCCGGCCACCCTGGAGGCTGGTCCCCAGATTTGGCGGTTGACCAACACCGGCGTCCAGCCGCATTTCCTGGATCTCGCGGGTCTCCCGGATGGAACGACCACCGGCCAGTTGACGGATTTTATCAACTTGAGCTTCACCGGAACCCCGGCTGTGAGCGAACTTGGTCCTGAAGATGTTCACGATCTCTACACCTCGGTGATCTTCTCCGCGGGGCAAACGATCTGGATCGAAGTCGACCTGGCGCCCGGAACCTACGGCGTTGCGTGCTTCGTCTCCGACCAGGAGAGCGGAGCCCCCCACGCCCTGATGGGCATGTTCCAGGTCTTCACGGTAAGCTGACGACAACCACGAAACGGACGCCGTCCCATCGGCGGTCCGCCAACAGAGAGGAAACACCATGTCCACACGCGATGCGCGAACCGTCCTGCGGACCGACCCTGTCGTGCGGGCGTTGCTCTCGTCGACGATTCCGGCCCGCCTGGCCTACTCCTGGCACGATGGCACGCCCCGGGTGGTGCCGATGTGGTTCCACTGGACGGGCGAGGAAATCCTCATGGGCGCCCCCCCGAACTCGCCCAAGATGCGGGTGCTGGCCGACCGGCCAGCCGTGGCGATCGTCATCGATCGCGACGAGTGGCCCTACCAGGTCCTCACGGTCCGCGGCGCCGCTGCCGTCTCCGACGTCGAGGGGTTCTTCCCCGAGTACGAGGCGATGGCCCGGCGGTATCTGGGCGAGGCGGGTAGCAAGCCGTTCCTGGAACTGGGCAGGCAAACGTTCACGCGTTGGACACGGATCGCCATCCACCCGGAGGAGGTTAACCTCCTCGATTTCCGGACGGACCTACCCAGTGCCTGGACGCCACCGGGCGGCGGTTCCTAATCCCGGGGTAATCGTGTCGGCGGCGTGCCGTGGGCACGCCGCCGACACGTGACCGCTGGCCAGGCGATGCCGCGTCCGCTCTGGCCCCAGTCCCGGTGGCAGGCGTGCAGGGCGCCCCGCACGGGAGACAGGAACGATCCGCGCATCAAGGCTCCGACACGCCTCGTATCG
>CAZUPA010000005.1:0-4987 GCA_964622205.1 uncultured Sphaerobacteraceae bacterium | reverse complement strand
CCGCACGGGAGACAGGAACGATCCGCGCATCAAGGCTCCGACACGCCTCGTATCGGCGTCATGCAATGGCCCTGGTGGCGGGTTGACGACAGACCGCCAACCCGCCATGATGTTGGCAGTCTCTCGCCCGCGCGTGAAGCCGGTGCATTCAATGCCCAGCACGCAGCCCACACCCAGGTCCAATCTCCCCATCGCCCGGACTCCACTCATTGGCCGGGAGCGTGCCCTTGCGGCCGTGCGCGCTCTTCTGCTCCGCGACGATGTACGACTCATCACCCTGACTGGACCAGGTGGCGTTGGCAAGACGCGCCTGGCCCTCGCCGCCGCCGTGGCCCTCGTCGCCGCCTTGGCCGGAGATTTCGCCGACGGCGTTGCCTTCGTTACCCTCGCCCCGGTTCGCGATCCCTCCCTGGTCTTGCTGGCGATCGCCCAGGCGTTGGGCATCCGCGAGACCGCCAGCCAACCCCTCGAAGGAACCATCGAAGCCGCCCTGCGCGAACGGGAGTGCCTCCTCCTCCTCGACAACTTCGAGCATGTGCTGGCCGCGGCCCCCCTGGTCAGCAACCTCCTCGATGCCTGCCCGCGACAGATGGTGCTGGTCACCAGTCGCGAGCGATTGCGGCTGGCCGGAGAACACGAGTACCCGGTTCCTCCCCTCGCCCTGCCAGACCCGGCCCAGGCCACCGGCATGGAGCGCCTGGCCATGGTCCCCGCGATCCGGCTGTTCGTCGCCTCCGCGCGGGCCGCCGATCCCAGCTTCGCCCTGACACCCGGCAACAGCGCCGCGATCGCCGCGATCTGCGCCCGCGTCGACGGGTTGCCGCTCGCGATCGAGCTGGCGGCGGCGCGGGTCCGCGCGTTCCCTCCGGCTACCCTGCTGCCTCATCTCGCCCGGCGGCTACGGCTCCTGACTGGTGGCCCTCGTGATGCCCCGGACCGCCAACGGACGCTCCGGGACACGATCGCCTGGAGCCACGACCTGCTTTCGCCCGGTGAACAGGCACTCTTCCGGCGGCTGGCCGTTTTCGCCGGCGGCTGCACCATCGAGGCGGCCGAAGCGGTGGGTACGGCGGCCGGTGAGACCGAGATCGACATCCTGGAGGGTCTCGGGGCGCTCGTCGACAAGAGCCTGCTGCTGGTGCGAGGTCTGGAAGGCACGGTCGAGGAGCCCGCGCCGCGCTACCTGATGCTGGAGACGATCCGTGAGTTCGCGCTGGAGCAATTGACGGCCAGCGGCGAGAAGGATGCCGTGCTGCGGGCACATGCGCGCTACTTCTCGGCGCTCGCGGACGCGGGCGAGGTCGTGCTGAACAACGGCCCCAACGCAATTGGATGGCTGAATCGGCTCGCGGCTGAGCATCCCAATCTGCGAGCCGCGCTCGATTGGCTGCTGGAGATTGGCGACGCGGAGGGAGCGCAGGATCTGGCTGGGGCCCTGGCCCTCTTTTGGTTCCAACACAGCCACTTCGCGGAGGGACGCGCCTGGCTCGAGCGCGCGCTTGAGCTCGATTCCGCCAGCGACACATCACCGATCGTGCGCTCGCGAGCGATCGTCAGCCTCGGTCTCCTCACCATCTTCCATCTCGGTCCCGCGCAAGCGATGCCAATGATCGCGCAGGGGCAAGACGTAGCCGAGGAGTCCGGAGCGACGCCAGCCATCGCGTTCGCGGTGTTTGGCCAGGCGCTGCTGCAACTCTTCCTGGGTGATTTTCCGGCCTCCGCCGCGCTTGCCGGTCAGGCGGCCGCGCGGTTCGAAGAGATCGATGAGCCGGGCCGAGCCCTAACGGCGCTGTTCATCGCCGCGCGGGCCACCCATTATCGCGGCGATCTCGAGCGGGCAGAGGCGCTCTATCAGTCGGTGCTTGCCGATGCTCGGGTGATGGACAACACCTACGTCCAATCGTCGGCGCTGCAGAGCCTGGCGCAGTTGGCGGCCGCGCGCGATGACGCGACCACGGCCGCGAAAAGTTTCGCGGAAGCGCTGACGCGGTTCCTCGATCTGGGTGATCGTTGGAACGTTGCCGCCTGCCTGGAGGGGATCGCAGCGGTTGTCGCCAGGTCCGACCCTGCTGGATCGACGTACCTGTTTGGAGCGGCGGCGACGTTGCGACGTGTGATTGGGGCCCAGATGCTGCCGGCGGAGCAGGCCGATTACAACGCGGCCATCGCCGCCTTGCGACTGACGCTCGGCGAGCCGGTCTTCGACGCGACATGGTCGGCGGGAGCCGCCGCGCCACTGGACGAGACGATCGTCGAAGCACTCGCCGTGACCGCGGAGACCGGCATCCCGGCAACATCCGCCGCGTCCTCCACGGCGCCATTCAACCTGACCCCCCGCGAGCGCGACGTGCTCCGCCTGTTGGTGGCGGGCAGGACTGACCGGGAGATCGCCGAAGCGCTCTTTATCGGAGAGCGCACCGTCCAGTCCCACGCCGAGCACATCTACGCCAAGCTCGGCGTCCACAACCGCCACGAGGCGACGGCCATCGCCGTCCGTATCGGCCTGGCCTGATCTCAGGGCCAATCCTGCTGGCCGCGATTCGTGCGAGACAACCCAACCTCAATCGCCGCGCCGGCAAGGTCATCATCACGCCCCGCACCCGATCTGGCCAGTCCAGCGCCCCCGTCCCACATCGGCCTTCAGACGAGAGCATGGCATCATGGTGACAGCACCATCAAAGGCTCGGAGGAATGCGAACCGGCGGCGATGAGCCATTCGACTGGCTCGCCGCTCTCTTCTCGGGATTGGCGAATGACATCCATGGACAGCGTCGCCGGACAGCCGCTCATCGCCTCGCGCCAGGTCGGCGACGCCACGGTGGTTGTCATCTCCGATGGCGAGTTGCTGTGGGCGCCCGGATTTTCGGTTCCGGAGGGAGTGTGGAGGCAGGCGATGCCCGCGGCGATGCTTCCTGGCCGAACGCGATCCCCAGGTTTGCCACGATCGCGACGAAGCACACCGCGATCACCAGCGGCCCGCGCATTCGCGCACCGTTCATCTCGATTACCTTTCCGGATCCATCGTTGGACAGTTCCCGGCTCAGCCGCCGTGGATTTGCGCCTTCACGTGGTCCACGAATGCGGGGTCGCTGACCTCTTCCTCAGACATCCCGTGAACCTCCTTCGCGTGCGCCGCCACCTGGGCGAGGATCTCTTCCTCGGTCCCGGCCGTCACCACCGCGTCACAATCTGGTCCAACATCCCGGCAGTGAAGGTGAAGTTCCTCAGCCATGGTGCAATCTCCTCTGGGGAAGGGCGGAAGCGACGACTGGGACCCACTCGCATCATACGCCTCCCACACAACGCTTGCGAACCACCCAATGCCGCTCCGCGAACGCCGCGAACCGCGCGTCCCGCGCCCGCGAATCGGTGACCCCGGAATGCACCAGCACCACCGGCGGCCCATCGCCGGCCTCCTCCAGCCACCACGCGGCGCCGTTCACCTCGATGGTGTACCTTGTGTTCACCTCACGCTTCCGGCCGATGACGGCAGATCATCACTTCGGGACTCTATCCCAACGGCGGGATGGTCACGCGACTGTCTCGCGGCTCGGGCATACGTGCATCCCCGCCGGCGCCTCCGCCCCGTGCGCCCAATTGCTCCCCAATCGAAACACGAAAGGCGCCCACCGGAGCCACCGGTGAACGCCCTTCTACCCACAACCTCGATTACGCGACGCTGGTGATTCGCACCTGCCAGGTCTCGGGCCCCTCCTCCAGGTACTCCCACTCGACCTTGCCCTCGCGCTCCGCCATCAACTGGTAGTAGAGCGGCTTGGGATCGTGATCGTTGATCAGCCGCATCGATGTTCCCGCCGACAGGGCATCGAAGGTATCGAAGATCAGCGGATGACGCTCGCGCGGGACAATCTCCCGCACGTCCACCGTCACCACCTCGGCGTGTTGGTACTGTGCCATATCCGTCTCCTTTGGGGCTCCCGGGCGCCGCGACTCGCGATGCCCGGGATACGCCAGCCGGCCCGGGCGTTGGTCCCAGCCATCGAACCACCGCTACCGGATTCCACACGTTCCCCACGTGCGACAACTCCGACTTACACCATCGGAGTTCCACCTACGAGTATGCTCCTCCGATCGACCGCTTTCCCCACCCTTCCGGATAGTCTCGCCCTGGCGACGTGGCGAATCGCTTCCACCGCGAGAGGATTGGGCCAGGACGCCACAATGGGCCAGCGGTATGCCGGCCCATTGTGTGCGCGCCGCATGGATCAGTTCGACAATCACTGGCAGCGGACGTGTCGAGGAAGTTCTCCGGGCCCACGAGCGGTGGGGATTCCACGGTTCTCCAACAGCCTACGACTGCTCGATCTTCATCACGTCCAGCCCGGATTCATTTGCGCCGGAGACCGCGATGGATATGGCCAAGCAGCACCGTGGCCGCGGGAGTCAACGCGACGGCGTCAGCGGGCAAGGCGACCGGCATTCCCGGGCATGAGAAATTCCCACCGATTCCTGCTCTCATACCAGGTGATCTGGTGTTTCGATTCAACGCAAGCGCTGTACAGGAAGCTCATTTATTGCAGGATGTCGGATACAGGGACATCGACATATCGGGACCCTCGGAAAGCCGTTGCGACTTGGGTCCAAATCGTCATTTCATGTTTCGGGCGGAATGGTCGCGTGATGATATCGACCATGAAGAGCAACCCATGGGGAGCGATCGCCAGCGACATCGGCGGGGATGCCGTCTCGTCCCTGATTCGGATTTACTGGAGCATCAACGGCTTCCCTATGCGATGACGTTCCATCGTTCACGAAGCTCCGTTTGGATACGCGACGCACCAGGCCAACTCACGCGCGCCAAAGCGCTCGTCGAGATCAACCAGGACGTATCGGGCAAGCATCGGACATTCCGCGGAGAACGCGCCGGCCAGGAGGCTGCAATCGCCGGTCCGGGCCACGCTGGGGAGGGCGATGGTGGAGTACAGATGGACGTCCGACGAGTGGTTGCTTGTATTGGTGGCGCTAG
>CAZUPA010000004.1:1621-62187 GCA_964622205.1 uncultured Sphaerobacteraceae bacterium | reverse complement strand
GGAAGACGACGCCCTCCTGGTCGCCCTCGCCGATCCAGGCCAGCGCCTGGCCGTATGGGGTTTCGATGACGTGTTCGGCGAAGCCCTCATCGGGCCGCTCCACCCCGGAGCCGCCGATGATGCCGATACGTGATGTCATGATGTTCCTCGATCCGTGTTGTCTGGTGGTCCATCCGGGAGCCGTGCCACTGGTGTCAGGATAGGACGCCGCATGTGGCGGAACAAGGAGCGTCGTGAGGGGATGAGCAAAGAGGGTTGGCCCGGCGATGATCGATAGTCTGGCGATGTGTTTTTCGCCAACAATAATCCATTAATACATTTAATCGACTTCCGGGAGCGATTCTGCCCGGAGTGGCGGGGTTTTTGGGGTTGAGGATTAATGTAGGCACCGGAATTAATGTTGGCTCGGTAGTCATGTTGTCGTGCGCAGCGACGTGCATATCGACTGGTCCTTCCGTGTGTGGATGGTCGGTGGGTAGGCAATGACCGGGTCATCAAGAGCGGCGCGCGGAAAGCGGGATGCATTCCATCGCCCAATTAAGGAAGTCCATACAGCAGCCGACAGTTCTCAGCGAGGCACACGCTCCACGGCTGCTTAGGACTTCCGTACTGTCTGGTGGCGGGACAGGTATATCTCACCCGTTTTGCACCGCGCCATACCCAGTGAACGCATCGAAACGAAGAAGACCCGCCACCTCGCCGAAAACTGGCCAGTGGCAGAGAGTCATCGAGTGCTGGAAGCGGGCTTCGGGAACTCGCTGAAAGCAATTCGGTGAAGCACAGTGTCGACATCACTCCCAGGGCTTCCTACAATGCATAGGGAAAACGATACATCTCAAGAGAGGCAGCGCACGCAATGCATTCGGCTCAACATGGTCAAATCGTGTCATTCGTCTGGTGAGTTGCCGACGAGGTGCTGCACCACGTTTACAAGAAGACGAAGTATCGCGACATCATCCTGCCAATGATGGTGCTGAGGCGATTCGACACGGTGCTGGAGCCAACCAAGAACGAGGTGCTGGCTCAGTTGGAGTGGGCGCGGGAAAACAGCATCACAGACCCGGACCAAATCCTGCGCAAAGCGGCTGGCCATGACTTCTACAACACCTCGCGATTCACGCTGCGGTCACTCCTCAACAGTTCGACCCAACTGGAAGCCAATTTCCTCAACTACCTCGATAGCTACTCGCCGAACGTGCGCGAGTTGCTGCGGCATTTCGAGTTCCGCGCCCAGATTCCCAAGCTGGTGGCGGCCGACCGGCTTGGTCCGCTCATCCAGCGCTTCGTCGATCCCAGCATCAATCTTGGCCCGAATCCGGTTGGCAACCTGCCGAGGGCGGGACAATCACGCGATGGGTACGATTTTCGAGGAGCTGATCCGGCGCTTCAACGAAGAAAACAATGAAGAGGCTGGTGAGCACTTCACCCCGCGGGATGTGGTGGCGCTGATGGCCGACCTGGTGCTGGTACCGGTGGCGGATGAGGTGACACCCTCGCTCAAGCTCATCTACGACGGCGCGTGCGGAACGGGTGGCATGCTCTCGGTGGCGGAAGAACGCCTGAAGCAGATCGCCGCCGATCGTGGCAAATCCGTGGCCGTGCGCCTGTTTGGGCAGGAGATCAATGGCGAAACGTGGGCGATTTGCCAGGCCGACCAACTCATCAAGGGAGACGCGGCAAGAGGCGGATACGCGGCTCCGGAGATTGGTCCGGGGAGTGGAAATCGCGACTTCCCTGCAAGATTGGGGGCCATTGGAGTGATTCCGGCGCTATTGCATGGAACCGGGGACACCTGATACAACGTTGACCATGTAACACCACGTGAACCGGGTCTGGCGAATGCTGGGCGGTCCGGGATTCAGCCTTGTGCATTGCGAGAAGGATTCATTCCATGACGCTTCCGACAAGCTGGCTAACCCCATTACGTCTCCTGATCGCGTGTTTCCTGATCCTGGGCTCTGGCGGTTCGGCCCTGGCCCTCCAGGAGGACTTGAAGGACATCGACGACGGGGACGACGAGTTCCCGGGCCTGATCGAGGAAGGGGAGTACGTCAGCCCCCAGTTCGATGTGGAAATCACCTGGACCGACGATTGGGCGGTGGGTGATCCGAACAATCCCGATGTGGAACACGCCATTGGCGGCAACTTCGACGGTCCCGTGGCGTCCGACCCGGACCTCGGCGATATCGTGTTCCTGACGGACACCGAATCGGAGACATCGGTGCTGTCTCTTGGGTTCAGCCCGGCGACTCAACCAATGGACCTGGAGCTGGTACTGATTGCGATGGGGGACCCGTCGTTCCTGACGGACAACCTGTTCCTCTCGGAAGACGCGGAGGTGCTGCTGCTCGATGGCGACGACGAGCATGTGGCGATCGTGGCTCGCGACGTGGCCCCGAACGACGAGCACGTGGTGTACATGCAGATCGCGCTCGATCCGGGCCAGGATGACTTCACGTTCTGGGTGGGGTTGGACCTGTTCGACGCCGATGAGTACGAGCGCATCCTGAACAGCATCGACGATGACATTGATGTCGATGGCCACGATCCGTTCGAAGTGTTCGATGTCGACGACATCCTGGAAGCGCTCGAAGGTGGCGCGGAGCCCGTCGAAACCGAAGAGCCGACCGAACCAGTCGAAACCGAGGAACCCACCGAGCCAGTCGAAACTGAAGTGCCGGAAACAGAGGTTCCGACTGAACCCGTCGAAACGGAAGAGCCGACCGAACCGGTCGAGACCGAAGTTCCCGCGACCGAGCAGATCATCGACCCGCCCAACGGCACCCCAACCGCCGAGGCGAGCCCGGTGGCCAGCCCCTCGACCGACCTGCCCGGCCTGGTTGGCACGGGAGACTACGTCAGCCCGCAGCATGGCGTTCCGGTGACATGGACCGAAGACTGGGTGCTGAGCCCGGCGCACGATCCCGCCATCCTTTCCCACACGGACAGTGGCGTCGATGAGGTGTATCTCGCCGACGCGGAGAGCGGTGAGGCGCTGCTGTACATCACGATCGAGCCGGCGCACGGGATGACGGACGCGGACGCGCTGCTCCAGGCGATGGTCGAGCCTGCCTACATCGAGTCGGTGCTCGGGCTTTCGGCGGACACGGACGTGGCGCTGACCCGAACCCAGACGAACCGCGTGGCCGTGATGTACGTGGACAACTCGACCGACGATCCAGTGGTGGTGATCCTGGAAGCGCACATCATCAGCGGCGATACGCACGTCTTCATCGAACTGCGGACCACCGCGAGCAACCTGGACGAGGATCTGCTCGACCTGGCCGAGGACACCGTGGAGGCGAGCGGTGAGGATGCGATGGATATCCTCGACGCGGACGACGTGATCGGCGCGCTGCCCTAACGGCCGCTGATTCCCAGACGAATACGCAACGCAGCGAGGCTGGTCCGTGCATGGACCGGCCTCGCTGCATTCAAGGCATGACGCGGCGTCCAGCAATGGCGAGCGCGTGGCATGTCACCCCTGGACGCACGCCGCGCGCGCAATCCGCATCCCCCGTCCGAGGCCATCCCCTGCGAAAAGGTGTCGTATCAAACGGGCGCGAGATCGCCGCTCCCGTGGCGGGGAGAAGCCGCGCGACTACCGGCGGGGAGCGAGGAGGCGCTGGAAAACCGATACCCAACGAGGGCGGTGGTCTTCGCCCTTCACATCGTAGACGGGCAGGAAGCCGTGGCGGAGGTAGACCTTGATGGCGGGCAGGCGCTGGTCGTCGGTTTCGAGGATGGCCGTCTGATAACCGCGGTCGCGAAAGTCCTGCATGAGCCGATTCATAAGGGCGGAGCCGAGGCCATGACCAGCGTGTTCGGGCAAACCGCCGACCCAGTGAACGTAGCCCATGCCAGGAAACTTCTCCGCGTCGTGGCGGCTGGACGCGGTGGCGACCGGGCGATCGTTCCAGGTGACAACATACACCGCAAGCACATCGGGGGCGGCGGTGAGGGAGGAGCGAACGCGGTCGATGGACCACTCCTCCTCGAACGCCGTGGTGAGGACATGGGAGAGGTCACGCTCATCGGCTTCGCCCAGGGCAAGGCGGATGGCGTAGCCGGCGGGAAGGGGCGGCAAGACAGGTTCGTCCGTCAGATGCGGACGGATCATCTGAAGCTGGGCGGGTCGGGGGGCAGTATCGGTGGTGGTCATCGGTCTCCTCGCGCGCTGTGTAAGGTTCGGACGTCTCCGGTGCATTGTGTACCAGGCGATGTGGCGTGACGAGGTGTTCCCACGACCCGGACGGCTAACCGGACGGGCGACCCTTCAGCAGGAGGCGTCCGAGCAGGCCAGCGGCGATCACCGCGAGACCGATGGCGCTCGACTGCCAGGGGAGGGTGGCAACGAGGACAAGGCATCCAGCGAGCCCGAAGACGTTCAGCCAGCGGGGCCACAGACGATGTGCGTTGTCCTGCGTGTATGCCGAGGCATTGGCGATGGCGTAATAGAGCAGAACACCGAAGGACGAAAAGCCGATGGCGCCGCGGACATCGGCGACGAGGACGATGGCGCAGACGAGTCCGGCGAGGACGATTTCGGCGTGGTGAGGGACCTTGTAGCGCGGGTGGACGTCCGCGAACCAGGCGGGGAGGTCTCGCTCGCGGGCCATGGCGAGCGTGGTGCGGCCGATTCCAGCGATCAGGGCGAGGAGCGCGCCGAGACTGGCGACCAGGCCGCCGATGCGAACGACCGCTTCGACGTCGCCAACTCCGGCCGCCTGGACGGCGGTGACCAGCGGGGCGGCTGATTCGGCCAGCAGATCGGGGCCAGCGGCAATCAGGATGGTGATGCCGATAACCGTGTATACGGCGACGGTGATGAAAAGCGCGATAGGGATGGCGCGGGGAATCGCCCGTCGCGGATCGCGGACTTCCTCGCCGAGGGTGGCGATTCGCGCGTACCCGGCAAAGGCGAAGAAGAGGAGGCCCGCCGCCTGGAGGATACCGTACAGACCTCCTTCACCGAAGGCGGACATGCCGCCGAGGTTGTCGCTACTGGTGGCGCCAAAGGCGAGGATAGCGATAACGACGATGAGGAGGCAGGTGATCGTGATCCCGACGATGACCATTGTGGCGCGGGCCGTGCGGGTGATTCCGCGCAGGTTGAGGCCGGTCAGCCCAGCCACGGCGGCGATGGCGACCAGCCGCTCGACCCACCACGGACCGGATATCGCATAGGCGGCGACGGTCATCGCCATGGCGGCGCAGGAGGCGGTTTTGCCCACGATAAATGCCCAGCCAGCGGCGAATCCCCACCAGTGGCCGAGACGTTCGCGGCCATACACATAGGTCCCGCCAGAGGTGGGGTACTGGGCCGCGAGCTGGGCGGAGGCGGTGGCGTTGCAGTAGGCGATCATGGCCGCGATGGCCAGGCCGATCAGGAGTCCGCTCCCGGCGGCGCGGGCGGCGGGAGCGAAGGCGGCGAAAACTCCGGCGCCCATCATGGAGCCGAGGCCGATGACGACGGCATCGGTGGTGGAGAGTCTTCGGGCGAGGGTGGCCGGTGCGCTCAATGCGAGTGGCTCCAGTTCGACGGTGGTTCGAAACAGCGGGTATTGTCACCGATCGATCGGCGGATAGCGTTAATTCGCGATGATCGCGGCGAGTCGTGGACTGGGCGGCACACATGATCTTCCCCCGCGGAGAGGGCAATGGCGCGCCTGGCCGACCGCCACGGGCGTGGCACGCATCCATGGCGAGCGCGCCATTCCCGTGGCGGCGGCGCCCTGGAGAGCGCTTCTCCGGCTGATCGTTCGTTGCCCGGCTCCTGGTCGATCCATGAGGTTCTCCTGCTTCCTTAACTTGTGCCTGGAGCCGGCGTGTATCGCATCCGGATATCGCGGTCGGATTCGGACACCATCTTAAACCCCAGCCGCTCGTATAGCCGTCTCGCGTCCGGATTAGTGATGAAGACGCTGAGATCGATTGGGCAGCCAGTGAGCCGGGATCGCTCGATGAGCGACCCGATCAGGGCCGTGCCAATCCCTTCCCCCTGGAACTCGGGCAGGATTTCGATCTGCTCCAGGGTGATCGTCTCGTCCCGCTCGACTATCCGCACGATTCCGGCCCGGACACCATCCACCACGACCGCGAAATGGGTTGTGCTTCCGGCCAGGTTGGACCGGATCGCGGCGCGGTGCTGCTCGCCGGTCCACCCCATCGTTTCATCGAGGTAGGGTTTGACAGTGGACTCGTACACCTGGTAGCGGAACTCGAAATCATCCTCGCCAATCGGTTCAAGCGTGAACAATGCGGCCTCCCTTCGCCCCTGGCTTTCCCAGGATGTCGCGGTGTGGAGTCCAGCATCCCATAGGCGCCGCCCGGCGGGTGGAGTGCCGCCGGAACAGGCCGGGACTTCTGGCATGGTCGCCTCATCGACCATGAATGGGGATTGACAGCGGTTCCTCGCTACGACATTGTGGATGTGGGTTCATGCAACTAGTCCGGACCGCCATATTCTCCAATCGAGTGAGGACTCTCCATGGTCGATTCTCGTCACTACCTTCAGTGGTCGATGCCAGGCGCGCGCCTGTCGCGCCGCACGGCCCTCATCGGCGCGGGCGGCTTCGCGCTGCTGGCGTCCAACAGCGCCGTGACCGCATCCAGCATGCAGGCAACCCCGGCCGCCACTCCAGTCGCCGAAGCGTTTACCACCGTTCCAGTGATTTTCCAGAACGAGACGTTCAACTTCGAGTTCCTGCTCAAGCTGGGCGGCACGTTCGAGCAGGCCGCCGACATCGGCGAGTGCTTCGCGGCCGCCTCCAACATCACCGATGGCGACTACGCGAGCTGGTGCGACGCCTGGGTGGAACTGGGCGACCGGCTGAAGGCGATCGGTGACGCCAGCGATGCCGCCGGGGCCAGGATCAGCGCCCGGGAGGCGTACCTGCGAGCCTCCGCGTATTACGCCAGCGCCACCTGGCTTTCGCTCGGGACCGATTCGCCAGAGCGGCTGGTGACGAACTGGGAGATGCACCGTGATTGCCTCGATGCCTTCCTCGCCCGGCTCGATGTGCCAGCCGAGATGGTCGAGATTCCCTATGAGGACACGACCCTGCCGGGTTATCTCCTGCGCGTCGACGATTCCGGCGCCGCCCGGCCATGGATCATCCTCAACAACGGCAGCGATGGCAGCGACACGGATATGTGGACGTTCGGCGCGGCGGCGGCCCTGCGACGTGGCTACAACGTACTCATTTTCGACGGTCCCGGCCAGAACGCGGCACTTTTCCGCCAGAACCTGTACTTCCGGCCCGACTGGGAAGCGGTGATTACCCCGGTCGTCGACTTCCTGCTCACCATGCCCGATGTCGATGCCGAACGCATCGCCCTGTCCGGAGTGAGCCAGGCTGGCTACTGGGTTCCACGGGCGGTGGCCTTCGAACACCGGATCGCGGCGGCCGTGGCCGATCCGGGAGTATTCGACGTTGGCACTTCGTGGCGGGCGAATTTTCCACCGGAGTTCGATGAGGTGCTCCAGCAACTCTATGCCGCAGAGGGTGACGAGCTGGCCGCGATCACGCAAGGCATAGACTCGATGATCGAGGAAGAGGCGGCGACCTCTCCCGAGTTGGCGTTCACCGTCGCGTTCCGCACCTATCCCTACGGGACGGATTCGGTGGCGGAATTGCTGCGCCTGCTGCGCGACTATACGCTCGATGGCGTGCTGGACGGGGTGACCTGCCCCGTGCTGGTGACCGATCCGGAGGGCGAGTCGTTCTGGCCGGGGCAGTCCGACCAGGTGTACGAAGCGTTGCCAGAGGGTACGGGTACGATCGCGCGGTTCACCGCCGCCGAGGGCGCGGATCTCCACTGCGAACCGAAGGCGATGGGCCGGAGGTCGCAGGTGATCTTCGACTGGCTGGACGACGTGCTGGATCATCACCCGGCCTGATAGCGACCATCCAGGATTCAGGTTTCCAGCAGCCCGTTTCTCCGGCCCGGGAATTCATTCGCGCAAGGGTCTGGTAGCGGTCGAATTCATCTCGCGCCATCGCCAAGCATGGGAGAGGCGGCTTCGCCGCCATGGCCTTCGTCCGGGGATGCCTCGCTCCGCTCGGCATGATGAACATTTTCTGAGCGCGGAGACGTTCGATTGGCGCCGGTTTCATACGGAGTCCGGGTGAATTGGCGTGAAACAGAGCATGTCTCGGTATCCCGCGACGTGCTGACCGTGCGCGTATAGGGGCAGACCAGCGAGCAGATGGCGAGTGGGTCCTGGCGTGTCGGGATCACAGTGTACGGGGCTACGGCTCTGGCGTCGGATCACGCCTCTTTCCATGCGGTGCGTAGCCAGAGTCTGTAGCCCCATTTGCCCGTGGCCCTCAGCCGGAATCCGTAGGACATTCCGGACTCCGCATCAGCCAGTATCCATGCAAGATCGGCGGACGCGAAAGACCCGGGCGCCAGCCATGCGCCCGGGTCCTTCGTCCCCCATCCATTCCGTCAATGGTCGATGTGTCAGCCCTTCGTCGCGCCGTCGGTGAGACCCTGGATGAAATAGCGCTGAAGGAAGATGAATACCAGGATGACTGGCACGAGGCCAATGACTGCCCCGGCGGCCATGATGTGATAGAGCGTTTGGAACTGTTTCGAATACTGTACCAATGCGATGGTCAATGTTTGCCATTCGGGCAGTGGGGCCAGGTAGACGAGCGGGATGAGATAGGCGTTCCAGACGCCCATGAAGGTAAGCAGGGTGATGGTGGCGATGGCGGGCCGAATCAGCGGAAAGGCGATTCGCCAGTAGGTGCCGAAGTAGGTTTCGCCATCGAGTTCGGCGGAATCGAACAAATCCTTGGGGATCGTGCGGAAGTGCCCGAGCATGAGGTAGACGTTGAACGCCTGGGCGCCGGCGGTGGTGACGAGGATGACCGCGATGAGCGCCTTGCCATCGCCCACGAAACCGAAGGTGCGGTTCACATAAAAGGTGGGGATCACCAGCATTTCGCCGGGGATCAGCAGTGTCGCGAGCAGGCAGAAGAGAATGGCCTGTTTCCCGGGGAAATTGGACCGCGACAGCGCGTACGACGTCATCGACGTGGTGAGGATGGTAAGCACCATGCAGGCTGCGGTGATGACGATGGTGACGATGAAGGCGCGAGGGATATTGGCGGAGTTCCAGATATCGACGTAGTTCTGCCAGTTCGGGTTCGAGACCCAGAGCGATGAGCCGGAGGTGAAGACCGACCGTTGATCGCGGAGAGATGTCGCCACCATCCAGACGAATGGATAGAGGCAGATAACCATATAGATGAGGAGCAGGCCGTATTTGACCACGCTGGAAAGCGCTCCGGTCACCCGCTTGCGGCCACGATCGGGATCGACCGCCACCTCGAATGAACGGGTGTCCAGCGAGGAGGGGGCGTTGGCGTCGGTTGCCATTAGTTCGCCCTCCGATCCTGCAGGCGATTGACATACTGCTGCAGCAGCACGACCGCGAAGATAATGAGACCGAGTCCGATGGCCACCGCCGAGCCGTAGCCGACCTCAGGCTGGGATGTCGCCCCGGCAAGCCCTCCCCCGCCAAACGAGGTGTAACGGAACATGTAGAGCACCATCGTCGTCGTGGAGAACCCTGGACCACCACCGGTGAGCACCGAGAAGTAATCGAAAACCTTGAGCGAGCCGGCAAGGGAAAGCGTGATGATAACGGCGGTCAATGGCCGGATGACAGGCACGTCGATATGGAGGAACCGCTGGCGGGCGTTGGCTCCATCGACCTTGGCGGCCTCGTAAAGTTCCTTGGGAACCGTTTGCAACGCGGCCAGGAAGAAGACCATGTTGATCCCCAGGTCGTGCCAGATGGCGATGCCCGTGACTGTCCAGAATGCCGTGGCGCGTTCGCCAAGGAATGCGATGGGCCGCTCGATGATGCCGAGGTTGACCAGCATCTCATTGAACGGAGCGCCAGGCAGCGGGGAGAAGAAGAACGTGAAGGCCAGCGACACCACCGCGATGCTGGTGATGACCGGGATGAACCCGATAGTGCGGAACCCGACGACACCGCGAATGCCGGAATTGAGGACGACGGCGAGCAGGAGCGCGAGCGGTAGCTCGACCACGATCTTGATAGCCGCATAGAGCAGTGTGTTCCGCACCGCGCGCCACCAGAGTTCGTCCTGAATCAGGCGTTCGTAGTTATCCAGCCCCACGAACGGGGCCTTGAAGGCGCTTTCGATCCCGTTCCAGTCGAGGGTCGAGGTGTACAGCACGTAGCAGATCGGGAAGGCCATGAAGATCAGGAAGAGGGCGATGGTTGGCATGCACATGATGTACGCCGGGCCATGCCGTTCCCAGAGCGATTTGCCCTTCGATCCCGCGGCTTCCGATACGAGATTTCCCCCGGCCTTCTCGGCCGGCGCCGTCATCGCCATGGTTCAGCCATCCCATTCCCCGCGGCCAGCCGCCGAATGGCGGCTGGCTCACCTCGTGTGACCGCCCGGGCTCACCGTCGTTGAAGGAGGGTGAACCCGGATGGCCCGCCAGCCCGAGGTCGCGGGGCTACCCGGAAGTTCTACGACGCCGGAGTGGCGGTCTCATCCGGAGCGCCGCCGGAGACCCAGGTCATGCCATCCCAATCGGCGACGACGTAGTCCTCGCGAACGAGGCTGCCATCGGCGACCGAGGCTTCGAAGGCGGCGTTGTAGCGCTCGTCGAGATCGGCGAGGGCAGAGTCCATGCTGCCTGGATCGTCGAAGATCATCTGGAGCGTGGTGGTGTTGTCCGGCGTCTGGGTCGGGAGTTCCGGCTCGGGCGGCGGGATGACATCGTTCTCGGTTGGCGCGAGGTTGGGGATGCCGCGGACGTCGGACTCACCGGTATTGGCGGCGGCGACTGCCATGACGCCCATGCCCCGTTCGAACATCTCGGTCATGATCTCGGCCGAGTAGAGCCACTTGAGGAACTCCCAGGCGGCTTCCTTGTTCTGGCTCTGGGCGGAGATGGTGTAGCGGTCGCCGATGTACTGGCGAATGCGGCCAGTCTGGCCACCATCGGGGAACGGCAGGAAGGCGGTTTCCCAATCCTCCTCGGAGGTGAATTGGTCGTTGAACACGCCGGGGTTCCAGGAACCGCCGATGATCATGCCGGCCATGCCGATGGAGAACTGCTGGCGGGCATCGTCATCCGTGAGCGTGTGGACGCCGGGGAACAGGCCGCCGTCGTCGTTGATGCCGATGATGAGTTCCATGGCCTGCTTGAAGCCATCGGAGTTGTGGGCGTAGCTCCCGGTCGACCAATCGTATGGATACGCCCCAGCGCCGCCGCCGAGCCGGAGGACATTCATGTCCCAGACCCACGGGAACTTGTCGCCGAAGATGAATCCATAGGCGCCGGTGCCGGCATCCGAAATGGCCTTCGAGTATTCGCGCAGCTCGGTCCAGGTAGTGGGAGGAGCGGCGGGATCGAGACCGGCCGCCTCGAAGAGACGCCGGTTGTAGTACAGGCGCATGGTTTGCGCATACATCGGGAGACCGTAAATCTCGCCGCCGTAGATGCCCTGGTTTTCGAGGAAGGAACCGGGGATGAAGGATTCCCGGAAGCCTGGCTCGGCATCGACGAGAGCGGTGAGCGGCTCGCTCCAGCCGGCTTCGGCCTGCTGGCGGGGCTGGTTCATGTTGAACATGTCGGGAGGATTGCCCGACTCGAAGGCCAGCTTGAGTTGATCGGGATACTCGTCGGCGAAGATTTGCATTTCGACCGTGACGCCGGTTTCCTCGGCGTAGCGGGCGAAGAGTTCTTCCTTCACCGCCTTGTCGTGCCGCTGGTTGGACATCCAGGTGAGCGTGGTCTCCTGGGCACCGGCGCGGCGGATGCCGACGACAGGCGCGTTGGCGAAACTGAGGCCAACGGTGGTGACCGCGGCGGCCTTGAAGGCGCCGCGACGCGAGAATGTACTTCGCTTACCGGACATGAAACACCTCCATGGATAACGAGATGACGCCATATCGAGATGAGATTCGCTGTGTCCATGGCGAAGTGCGCACTTCGCCGTCGAACTGGGACCCGTATTCAGTTTCCCGGTTTTCCGGAAACGATAGTGGAATTGTGGAAGCGCTCCCACGATTAGTCAAGGGTGAATTCGGAATTGCCTCATGGTAGCAGCATGACTCGCCTTTTGCACCAACCGTTATATCGACATAAGATTGCGTCCGAATGTGGTCCAGGGGCGAGCCATTCGCGAGGATCGCGCGCCCAAACAGGGCGAAGACACGCGATTCACCGCTACCGGATTGCTCTACGCGTGTCAGGATTCCACACAAGCGAAACCGGCAACAGGCGATCTTCGCGTCACCGGGTACGGGCGAACCCGCCGCGATTGGGCACGACGCATCGCATACGATGAGCAAGTGGCGGCCCGCGGTGTGCGACGCGAATCCATCCGCTCCGCCTGCTGGCGCAAGCTCTTTTCGTTAGGAACGATGGAGGATCGAAGACCGATGAGTTCGCACCTGATGATCGTGAATGTGGAAGTCGCCGTGGTGCGCGATGGGCGCTATCTCGCCACGACGCGGGGCGACGGGGAGTCGTATGGCGCGAGGTGGGTCGGGTTTCCGGGCGGGAAGGTTGATCCCGGCTTTCCGGTGGGCAACATCCTGGAGGAAACGGCCCGCCGCGAGGTACACGAAGAGACCGGCCTGAAGCTGGATGAGCCCGTGGTGTACGTGGAATCCCATACGTTTGGCGTGGGCGAGGAGACCGTGCTCGATGTGGTGATGCTGGCGCGCTCGCTCACGGGCACACCCTTCGCGGCCTCACCAGATGAGGTCGCGGCGGTCGAATGGCTCACATTCGACGGCATGATGGCGCATCCGGATGCACAGCAATGGACACGGGACAGCCTGGTGCTGGTGGAGCGAGAACGCGCGCGACGCGGTTGGTAATGCCGGCGGTGAGCGGGGAGATGTCTGCCAGGCGAAGATAAACTTCGCCGCTACCAGTATGGTGTGGTTGGTGATGGCGGAAAATTCAAAAACACCCAGACGGCGAATAGGCCGTCTGGGTGTTTTCCTGTTGTTCCCGCAGGATGGGAGCGGGTTTTACGCCTGTGGCGCGGGCTCGAAGCCACGGCAGCCGCTGATCGGGCTGACCTTGAGGCCGACTTCCTGGTTGGCTGGAAGCCCGCACTTCTCGACCAGGTCGTCGGGGGCCTCACCCTTCAGGCGAATCTGGATGAGCTTCGGCTGCTCGCTGGGCTCGTTCTCACCGAAGTGAACGCAATAGCCACACTGTCCCTGCTGTACCTGCAACATCCGTCACCTCCATGGTGCGACTCATCATCCATGCAACGTACCGTGCTTCCGGCAACGTGCGCCCATGGTATCGCAATTAAGGTTCACATGCAAATAGTCCTAATTCTGATACATCTACTATGGATTAGGCATTAAATCCGACATATGGGATAGGAGTTACCTCCAGGCGTGCCGGAAGGGCGGGTCGCGTATCATGGAGCCAGCCTGATCCCGGCAGTTCCGCCGTTCACGATTAGCCACGGGACCCAGCTCGCACATGCAGCACCTCCAGAACGCACGCCGTTCCCTGTTCAGATCGCGGGTATCCAAACCAGACGCCGGCCCTTCGCCAACCGATCAGGTTGTCGATATCCTCGAGGACATGGCGCCAACCCCGATCTACATCACCCAACGCACCAGACTGATCCTGCTGGCGGCGATCCTGCTGGCGGTCATCTGGCTGTTCTCGCTTGCCCCAAGCGTGCTGCGGCTGCTCCTGATCGGGGCGACCTTCTCGCTGGTGCTCTCGTTTCCGGTGCGGTTGCTGGAACGGTTCATGCCACGCGGTCTGGCGATCCTGATCGTTATCAGCTCGGTGGTGGCGATGGCGATTATCGGCCTGATCCTGATCGTGCCGTTCGCGATCAAGGAAATTAGCCAGTTCGCCGAGCAGATTCCAGCGATCGCGGCGTCGGTGGAGGAAACGGCACGCGACGTGCTGATGAATTTCTACCAGCGCGGCTGGATCGACCGTCATCCCGACCTGGTGATCGAGGATGTACAGGGGAACCTCCTGGATCGCACCCAGGCGGTAGCGGAACAGGCGCTCAATGGGGCCATAGAGGGCCTGACTCGCTCGTTTTCGCTGGCGATAACCAGCTTCGGGGTTATTTTCGTCGCCACCTACCTGCTGATCGATATCCCGCGGTTTCGCGAGCAGTTCATTTCGTCGTTCTCGCCGGCCTACCGGCCCGATGCCGCGAAACTGTGGTCGACAATCGGGGAGTCGCTTTCGCGCTACCTGGCCGGGCTCATGATTTCGATCATCATCCAGGGCATGATGGCGACGGCCGGATTGTTGTTGCTGGATATTCCCTACGCCATCGTGCTTGGCGTGTGGATGTCGGTAACGGCGATCCTGCCATATGTGGGGGCGTTCCTGGCCGGTATCCCGGCGGTGTTGGTGGCCCTCACCATCTCGTGGGAGATGGCGGTGGTGGTGGCGGCCCTGTACGTGGCGATCAACCAGGTGGAAGGCAACCTCATCACGCCGCGGATCCAGGGAACCGCGGTGCGCGTGCATCCGCTGGTGATTTTCGTGGCGGTGATCGGCGGAACGCAGGTGGCGGGCGCGCTGGGCGCGATTCTCGCGGTTCCCACGCTGGCGGTGTTCCGGGTGTTGCTCGAATTCCTGTGGGTGCGCCTGCAGGTGCCGGACACGGAGAAGAGCGACACGGTGCTGGTGGCGCTCGGCGGCGACGATGACGCCGGGACCGAGGTGGAACTCGCCACCGGGCACGGCGCTGGCGAACGCCAGATCGGCCCGCCGGACATCACCGTGAACGCCAGTTCCACTGGCGACGTGCGCGTGGAAATCGACCGAACTCCGCCCGGCGCCGGGGAACATGCGCCCGCCTACGCCGCGTACCGCCCACGCCCGACCGTGAAGCGACGCCGCATCCAGCGCGAGCATCGAATCACCATCCAGCGGGAGCGGCAGCCAACCGCCTGATTGCCGGGAACCGTCACTCGTCGCCAGGACCACGCCCGGCGAGCGGCTCGTCGCCGAACCAGTAGCGAGGCCCGGGACCGTGTTCCGCCAGTTGGTCGTGGGGATTCATGACCGCGCACTCCTGGAGTGAGAGGCAGCCGCAGCCGATGCACCGGGTGAGACCGGATTGCAGGCGGCGCAATTCCTGGATTCGCTCTTCGATGCGAGCGGTCCACAAGGTGGTCAGGCGGTCCCAGTCCTTCTCCCGCGGGATGCGGTGGCTGGGCAAACGGGCAAGCTCCTGCCCGATTTCCTCAAGCGTCAATCCAACGCGTTGGGCGAACACGATGAACGAGACACGGCGAGCAACGGCGCGGGGAAAACGCCGGTGGCCCGACTCGTTGCGCACCGAACTGATCAGCCCGCGCTCCTCGTAGAAGCGCAGGGCCGAGGTGGCGACGCCAGTGCGTTTGGCCAGTTCGCCAATGGTGAACCACGTCGATGTTCGCACGCTGGATGCCATGGCATATCCTCTCCATCAGGGGTTGACTTCAAGTGTCCTTGAAGTCCTGGAGTGCGGACATGGTAGCAGATGGCTGCCACTGACCGTTCCGCAAACCGTGTCGTGACCCTTCGTCAACCCAGTACGGAAATCCTGGCTGGGAGCGAGATCCAGCCATGCCATCGGGCGCGCGCCACGCATGGGTTTCCTCCCGGGGCAGGCGGGAGCACGGAGACGTGGGCGCGACAAGGAAGGGCAGGTCACCGATCGGCGACCTGCCCTTGTGCGTGCCGAACCCGCCGGCCTACGACACCACGGCGCGTTCGGAGACGCCGGCTTCTGCCTCGAGGCGCTCGATGTCGGAAGTGCTTGCAACCCACCGCTGGTCGGGATCGGGCGACGGGATCGAGTCGAGCAGGAGCTGAGTATAGACATGCTGGGGGTTCTTTAGCACCTCTTCGACGTTGCCGGTTTCGACCACCTGTCCCTTGCGCATGACCATGATGTCGCCACCAAGGTAGTAGGCGGCGGACAGGTCGTGGGTGATGAAGAGGGTGGAGATGCCCTGGAGTTCCTTGAAGTCGAGCAGGATATTCATGATGACGGCGCGGACCGCGACATCGAGCATCGAGATCGCTTCGTCGGCGACGATGACGCGCGGCTTCATGAGATAGGCGCGGGCTAGCATGACGCGTTGGCGCTCACCGCCGCTCAACTGGTGGGGGTGGCGGCCGAGCACATCGGGCGGGCGGAGGTTAACAACCTCCAACGCCTCTTCGATCAACCTGTCATGTTCCGCCGCCGACGATGCAAGCTTGAACTGCTTGATCGTCATGTCGAAGACGCGATTTATGCGATAGAACGGGTTGTAGATTCCGTAGGGATCCTGGAACACCGCCTGGACATCGCTACGAAACTCCATCCGTTCGCGGCGCGAGAGCTTGTAGATGTCCTTGCCGCGCCAGAGCGCCTTGCCATGGGTGGGGGGCTGCAGGCCGAGCAGGGTCCGGGCGGCGGTGGTCTTGCCAGAGCCGCTCTCGCCAACGATGCTGAGGATCCGTGGCGGCGATTCGGCGAGTTCCAGCGACACCTTGTCGTTGGCGACGGTTGCGTTGCGACTGGAGCCAAAGATGGTGGTGACGCGGTCCATGGCCAGCAGTGGCGTGTTGCTCTCCGCGGGGGTGCTCATGCCGTTTCATCTCCCTTGGCCGTGGGGGGCGTTGATTCCGGATAGATGTGGCAGGCGACCTGACGGCCTTTGACAACCGTGACGATCCCGTCGCGGGTGTCCCGTTCGCCGGTTTGGGCCTCCACCAGCATCGGCGGAACATTCAAGCAGACATCCATGGCGTGGGGGCAGCGATTGTTAAAGCGACAGCCAGGGGGCCAGGCGAGCGGGCTGGGGGTTGCTCCCCTGATGCCTTCGAGCCGTTCACGCGGTTTCGAGATGGACGGGATGGCATTCATCAAGCCGCGTGCGTACGGGTGGAGCGAGGTCTTGACCGTGGAGCGGATGTCTCCGGCCTCGACGACCTGCCCGGCGTACATGACAGCGATGCGATCCACCAGTTGTGCGTGCACGGGAAGGTCGTGGCTCACGATGAGGATCGCCACATTGAGATCGTCGCGGAGTTCGGCAAGCGTGGCGAGAATCCTGCGCTGCACGTTGACGTCGAGGGCGGTGGTCGGCTCGTCGGCGATGATCAGGGATGGGCTCATCGAGATGGCGATGGCGATGATGACGCGCTGCTTCATGCCACCACTGAGTTCGTGGGGATAGAGGCGGGCGACGCGTTCCTCCAGGCCCACGCGCTCGAGGATGTTGGGAATGCGAGAGCGGGCCTCACGGGCGCTGATGCCATGGTCGAGCATGCCGTCCACGATCTGGTCGCCGATGCGGGCCACGGGATTCAGCGAGTTCATCGAGCCCTGGGGAACGTAGGCAATCTCGTCGAGCCGCAGGCGGCGCATCTGCCGCTCGTTGGCTTTCATCAGGTCGATCGGCTCGCCGGACCGCGGGTGGAAGATGACTTTGCCGTGGGTTTCGCGGTTGGGAAAGCGGATGATCTGGAGGATCGCCTCGACGAGGGTCGTCTTGCCCGATCCGGACTCACCGGCGACACCCACGATTTCGTTCCGATGGATGGTGAGCGTGGTGCCATCGACCACGCGGGCCAGGCCGCGCTTGGAGCGGAAGTGGATCGCGAGATCCTGGATTTCCAGCAGCGGCTGCCGGGCTGGTTCCGGAGCCAATTGGGGCTGGGTGGTTTCGAGGGTTGCCGTACCGGCGGTATCTACCATTGCGTTTGTCCTTGGCATCGTGTCGTCGGGGCTGCTCATGCCTGGCTACGCAATCGTGGATTGAAGAACTCTTCCATGCCCTGGCTGATGAGCGCGAGACCGAGGAAGAGCAGGATCAGCAGGATGACCGGAACCGCGAAGATCAACTCCTTGCCCAGCGAGATCACGCCATAGCCGAGGGCTTCGCTGATCATGCGGCCAAGGTCCATCTGGCTGGACGGGCCGAGGCCAAGGATGGTAAGGCCGACGAGCGCGAAGGCGGCGCCAACGGACGCCTGGGCAAACCCGATGGCGACGAACGGCGCCATGCCGGGGAGGATGTCACCGAAGACGATTTGCCGGTCCGAGAGATTGGTCATCCGCGAGAGTTCCACATAGGGGCGCTCGCGCAGCGACATCACCTGGGTACGAATGACCCGGGCGGCGAATGGCCAGCTAAACAGCGCCAGAACCAACGCGAGTCTCAAGGAGCCAAGGTTCCGGGTGTTGGCGGCGAGGATGATAATCAGCGGAAGGGTTGGGATAACGATGAACATGTCGGTGATGGTGCGCAGCGTGCTGTCGGTTCTGCCGCCCTTGTAGCCGGCAACCATGCCAATGACCGCACCCAGCACCGTTGAGAGCGCCCCGGCAAGGAAGGCCACGGTGAGCGAAACAGGCAGGGCGATGAGGACCAGGCCCAGGACATCGCGGCCGAACCGGTCGGTTCCCAGCCAATGGTCGCTGCTGGGGTCGACGAAGATGCCGAACGAGCCGACTTTCATGGGATCCACATCACCGATGGCGAGCCTGAGCAGGGGATCGCGCAACAGCGCAAGCACGATCAGGCCAAGCGTGATGATCACCCCGAGCCGGAATTTGCCACTTTCGCGAAAAAGTCGAACGAAAACCATGGATACCTCCGGTGAGCGTTAGCCAACCAGCTTGACGCGCGGGTCGATCAACGGCAGGCAGAGATCGATGATCAGGTTGATCGTCAGCACCAGGAATATCAATAGTGTCACCACGGCCATGGCCGTATTGACATCCTTGATGATCACCGAGTCGATCAACAGGTTGCCCACTCCCGGATACCGGAAGAGGCGTTCGATCAGGACGTTCCCGCTCACCACACTGCCCATCGCCAAACCCAGGGCGGCGATCTGCGGCAACCAGGCGTTGCGCAATACGTAGGATGTCAACACCCGGCGGTTTGAAAGCCCCTTGGCCGATGCGAAGGTAAGGAAGTCCTCACCCAGAATGCTGATGACAAGCGCGCGGGTCGAAATCAGCCAGCCAGCGGCGCCGACGATGGCGGTGGCCAGGATCGGCAAGGCTGCGTATTTTGCCACGCTCACAATGAATTCGAGCGACCATGAAGGTTGCAGACTCGTATCGTAGGCGCCACTGGAGGGAAAGATTGGCAGGCGATAGGCAAGAAAAATGATCAGAATCAACGCCACGAAATAGGCCGGGATATGGGAGAAGGCAAGGGTAAAATTGGTCGACCATTCTGCCCAGCGGGACTTGCGCTTCCAGGCAATCAGCGTTCCCAGCAGCACCCCGATGAGCCAACCCAGTATGGTGGAAACGCCGATTAACGTAAGCGTCCACGGCAACGCGCGAAGGATAAGGTCGGTGGCGGGCGTGGGATAGCTCAACACCGAAGGTCCAAAATCGAAATCAGTGAAAATCTTCCTGTAATAGCTGATGTACTGGTCCCCGAGAGAGCCATCGAGCCCGAACTCTTGCCGATAGTGCTCGACCATGTCCTGCGAACCGTCGATCGACGAGTACTGACCGCGCGTTTGCAACTGGGAGATGATGCCCGAAATTGGGTCTCCCGGCAGCATCCGGAAAAAGAAAAAAGATGCGGTGAGAGCACCCCAGAGCGTGATGACGTACAGTCCCAACCGTCGCAGGATGTACCTGGCGGTGGGGCTCAAACGCCCGCTCTGCGCTTCGACCTGTTCGTCCTCGATGCCGGGTTCGATATCGCCGACCGAGGGCATGCCTACAACCATGAAGGAACTCCTGGGACCCCCGGATACCGCCACCCATCGGCGCGATGCGCATGGAGGTCACATTTGGCCCAGCGTGGAGATGGGTTCTTGGCGGAACCCGAATACCACGTTACGAAGACGCCGGGGCGGTGGCAATGCCACCGCCCCGGCGGTCGGCTAGCTCTCGCCCGCTGGCTGCAGGTTGGCGATCGCAAACAGGAAATGGCTCCACCAGTTGGCGGGAATCGTGTACGGATCGTCGGCCGATGGCCAACCAACCCAGTACTGCGTATTGAAGAACGTGGGATAGATCGTCTGGATGCTCGCCACCGCTGGCAGTTCGGTCATGAACACGTTGAGGGTGTCGTCGAAGACCGGCTTGCTGGCTTCGGCCTCGACGTCGATGGTGTCGAGTTGCTCGATGAGCGCATCGAGTTCCGGGCTCTGGAGCCGGGCCGAGGCCTGGTCACCTTCCGTGCGCTCGCCAACCGGCTTGTACATGCGGGAATGGAAGTTCTGGTAGAGCTGATTCGGATCGAACTGCATGCCGCAGATCCAGTGGCAGCTCAGGTCATATTCGCCGGTGTTGAAGGCATCGCCGAACGCCGAGCCAGGCAGGCTCTTGAGTTCGACTTCGATGCCCGCTTCGCGGGCTGTGTTGGCGAAGGAGGAGCCGATTTGATACTCCAGGCCAGTGGTCTGGGATGGGGTAATCATGGTCAGCCGGAGTGGATTGCCGTTGAGGATGCGGATATCGCCATCGCGCTCGGTGGCGCCCATCGCGTCGAGCAACTCGTTGGCCTTTTCCACATTGTAGGTGAGGTCGAACTGATCCATCACCTCGGCGGGCGCCCATGGCTGCCAGCCATCGTAGTCCGCCCAGGGATAGGTGGCGGGGCGAGACGATGGTTGCCAGATGGTGGTGCCGATCACCTCACGGTCGATCAGGTGCGACATCACCCAGCGGCCCTCGGGTGTGGCGAAGAGGCCACTCGGCGAATCGGTGTTGAAATAAAAGCCGCGGGTACAAGGGTCGGGAAAGTCGAACCGGGCCGTCTGATCGTACTGGCTCTCGATGACCTGCTGGTTCAGGTAGTCGATGCTTCCAATGTCGATGTTGCCGGCCAGGAAGGCCTGAACCGACGCATCGACCTCGCCCACCTGCCGGAAGATCACATTTTCCGGCGCGGGGTCCAACTCGGCGCTGTTCCAGTAGTTGGGAGCCTTCACCCAGTGGTAGTAGAGCTTCGAACTGGACGCCTCTTGCAGCACGTACGGTCCGGTTTGCACCGGTGGGTTGAACTTGAACGTCCCCGCATCCTCACCTTCCCAGATGTGTTGCGGCACCACCCGCAACCCGTCGTTGACAATACCGGCCAGGAAACGGTAGTGGAAACGGGGATTGGGGGCGGTCAATTCCCAGACCACCGTCTGATCGTCGGTAGCGGAAACCGAGGCGACATCGCGAATGGCGGCCGCGGCCTGGTTGAATTGCGGGTTCTCCAGCAAGAGGGTCTGCGTGAACACCACGTCGTTGGCGGTGAACGGCTCGCCGTCATTCCAGGTTACGTTCGACTTCAACGTCAGCGTGCATTGCGTGAAATCGTCGTTGTATACGTATCCTTCGGCCAGCCAGGGGCGGATTTCGCCAGTGAGGAAGTTCGCATAAAACATGGACTCACGACAGATCTGTCCGTAGCCGTACTGATAGGCCTCACCGTTCGGAATGAATGGATTGAAACTGTCCCAGACGTTGATGATCGATTGCTCGATGACGACGGTCTGCTCGCGGGGGGTTGGCAGGTTGGCGTCCTGGGCTATCGCCCTGGAGGTGGCCTGTTCGGAGGCTGGCGCGGCGGCGGCGGTTCCCGCGAGGGCGATGGCCGGAACAGCCCCGGCTGCTCCGACGAGCGTTCGACGAGAAAGGCGATTGTTTGTCACTTCGTCCATGACTGACTCTTTCTCCTGATGTGTGGAAACACTTCCCTGATGTTCTGCTGGTTCCTTTGACGGTACCCTGTGTACACGTCAGGGTTGGTCAATACGCTCTCGCGAACGCTCCTTTCGCTGGTGGGCCGGAAAGGTATACCCCATGGGTTTGTGTACGTGGGGCCATTGTGCAGTAGTCCTTTTGAGATGTCCACCCTCTACATGGCCATCATGACCCGGTGTTTCATCCCCGGATTCCCACCATCGGGGTGTGCCTCCCGCACTGCGCTGTACGTATGCGTGACTCAAGGCCAAAGGAATAGGGTGTTTTCGTCTGTATTTCGGGGAGATGGACGAAATGATATATCTGTTATCGCAAACAACGCCAGACCATCCCGCCTGGCGGGCGGGATGGTCCAGTGACCTTCGTATCAAGCGGCGCTGGCCGGAGTCCGGGGCCTGCCCTACGGAAGGGTCAGATGCACATCGCCATTGGTCCGGGAGACATCGTCGCCGGTGAAGACGTGCTCGGCGATGAGCGGGAGAGAGACCGCGTAGAAATCCGAAACCGGGACTTCCGCCTCGAACGTCCAACTGCAATCGACCTGGCTGTCGGTGGCGGCGAGCGTGGTGACCGCGACGATGGCGCCACGTTCGTCCTTGATTACCACCTGCTGCCCCGCCTGGACTCCAGCATAGCGGCCGAGACCGACACAGCCATCGCCTGAAATCACGAAGCGCTCGTTGACGGCGCCGGGGAGGTTGACGGTCCCGCTAAGCAGCCGGACTTCCGCCGGTTCCTCGTCATCCGTCGCGCCTTCACCAACAGGCGGCGCCCCGGCGACGGGCGAGGCGTCCGCGACCGGCGATGCTCCCGGAATGGCTGTATCGACCGGAGAGGCGATGGGCGACGCAACCTCGATGGATGGGACACCAATCACCGGCGAGGCGGCCACGTCGACCACTGGCGACGCGACGGGCGAGGCGTCCGGGGACGCGACGGGCGTGGCGGCGTTCGGGGCGTCCGCCTCGGTTGGCTCGATCTGGGTCGTCGGGGTGACGGCGGCCGTGGGCGCCACGGTAGGCTCGTCGTTGTCATCGTCGCCACCACAGGCAACGAGCAATCCCGCGAGGACAATCATGGAGAAGAGTGTTGCGAACCTGCGCACGCCGTTTCCTTTCGCTCGCCAAATCCGGGGTCATGAACCAACCATCGCGGTCTGGCATATCCCCGGGCAATTCATCGTGTGACCTGCGCCAATTGTACGCGCTGATTCCAGGGCGACGTATCGCGATGGGCGCGGTACGATCATGACTGCCGGAACTGGAGGGCGCGGGACCTGAACGCCGGTGAGCGATTATGTGCGATGTACCTGACCAGCCGGGGCTGGCGGGAATGGCGAGGTGGATGTCCGGGTGAGCCTGTTCGACATCACGATCATCGTGGCCGGAGCCTGCCTGCTGGCGGGTGTGTTCTTCGTGATCCGGGGCCGGCCGTTCGCGGGATTGCTGGCGATCCTGGTGGCGATCGCGGTGGCTGGTTTCGGGTTCCGCGAGGAAATCCTGGGCGACGATGGAGACGAAACGCCCACGGTGACCGCGGCCAGCGAAGGAACCCCGGCCCCGTAACGTCGCTCCATGACCACGCACCCATCGGAGCCAACCCAAGTGGGTCCGGCCAGGCTGGCCGGACCCGTGACGCGAGAAGTCGACTGGTTAGTACCGGTCGCGAACGCGGCGGGCGTCCGCCTGGATCGCCGCCTTCGCCCGGTTGGCCACCGTTCGCGTGGCGAGCGACCGGCCCATGGCCAAACCCGCTGGAACCACCTTGCCGGAAATGGTGTCGTCCTCCACGCCAGCGATCCCCATCTGGGTCAGCATGAAGGCGTACATCTCGGCGGTCTCGACGTAGAATGCGTCGCGGCCGGAAGCGCCCTGGTGGCCGGCGCCCAGGTTGACCTTGAGCAATAGCACGTTGTCATCCGTCTTCGTGGCGCGCAGTTTGGCGGTCCACTTGGCCGGCTGCCAGTAGGGCACCTGATCGTCGTTGATGCCGCCGGTGATGTAGAGGGCCGGGTAGCCCTGGGCGGTGACGTTGTCGTATGGCGAGTAACTCTTGATGTACTCGTAGTACTCATCCTCGGCGGGATTACCCCATTCCACATATTCACCGGTGGTGAGAGGCAGGGTGGGATCGAGCATCACGCGGAGCACATCGACAAACGGCACATCGGCAACGATGGCGCCGAAGCGATCGGGAGCCATGTTGGCGGCCGCGCCCATCAGCAGCCCCCCAGCGCTTGCGCCGTTGCCGAGGAGACGGTCAGCCGTGGTGTAGCCCTGGCTGACGAGGTGCTCGGCGCAGGCGATGTAGTCGGTGAAGGTGTTCTTCTTGTCCAGGAGCTTGCCTTCGTCCCACCAGTACCTGCCCAGCTCGGAGCCGCCGCGAACGTGGGCGATGGCATAGATGGCGCCACGGTTGATGAGGGAAAGGCGAAGCGCGCTGAACTCGGGCTCGGAGTTGATGCCATACGCCCCGTAGCCGTCCAGGCGGAGCGGCATTGGCTCGCCATTCCGGAGATCGGCCCGGTAGACGAGGGAGATGGGGATTTCCGTGCCATCTGGGGCGGTGGCGAAAACGCGCTCGGTAACGTAGGCATCGGGATCGTGATTCCCGCGCACCTCGGACTGCTGGAGCAGCGTCTTCTCGTTGGTTTCCAGATCAATCTCGTAGTCTGTATACGGCGTCACCATCGATGTGTAGCCGATGCGCAGGGTGGTGGCCTCGAAGTCGAGGTTGATTCCTGGGTAGACCGTGTACGACTCCTCGTCGAACGGGATGGGAGTGAGGGAATCGTCCGCGAACGAATAGGTCCAGACCTGGGAAAAGCCATGCTCTCGGCCGTAGACCCCCAGATAGTCGCGGAGCACGTCGAAGCCATCGATCAGGCGGCTTTCCAGCGCCGGAACCAGGTCCGTCCAGACGGGTGACGCCGCGTCGTCCGCCGAGACGACGATCTTGAAGTTGGGGGCGTCCTCGTTGGTGAACATCAGGAAGCCGGCTGTTCCATGGTCGGCATAGATTTCGATACCTTCACGACGGGCGGCGAGCATTTGCGGCTCGAAGTCCGGGCCATCGGCATCGATATAGAGGGCTTCGGTCGTCCCGTAGGCATAGGGAGTCACAATGATGTGCCGGCCGTCGTTCGGCTTGAACAGGTACAGGCCAAAGATTTCGTCTGGCTCGGTGAGGAGCACGGGGTCGCTTGCTGGGTCGTCGCCAAGCGTGTGGGTCAGGACCTCGAATGGCCGGAGCGCGTCATCGAGGCGCGTGTACACGAGGGTTGCGTTGTCGTTGGCCCAGGCGCATCCATCGGCGCCAGGGATCACGTCTTCCAGCATCTCGCCGGTGGTTGTATCGAGCACATGGATCGTGTAGTCGAGACCGCCAGACTCGTCCAGCACGCAACTGATATAGCGGTGATCGGGGCTGGGCGTGAACGCCACAAGCACCAGGTATTCACCGGCCATTTCGTTGAGATCGAGCAGGATTTCCTCCTCGGCGTCCGGACTGCCAAGCCGCCGGGCGATAATCTCGTAGGCTTTGCCTTCCTCGAATCGTGCGTAGTAGTAATAGTCGCCGATACGATAGGGAACCTGGCTGGTGTCCTGCGGAATACGGGCAATAAACTCGTTGTAGAGGGTGTCTTGCAGGTCCTTCGTCGGGGCAAGGACGCTTTCGGTATAGGCGTTTTCGGCTTCCAGGTAGGCGATAACGTTCGGATCGTCGGGATTCTCGAGCCAGGCATAAGGATCGACGATTTCCCGCCCCTCGAACTCGCGGGTGGAGGGGATGACCTCGGCCACCGGCGGGCCGGCCGCCGCCGCGGGCGATGCCACCGGGCTGTGGCCCTGGCGCGCCTGGGCAGCCTGGGCGCGTCCCAGGAGGGCGATAAACGCGGGCATGCCGAGGCCAAGGGCGGTGGTGCGTCGCACTACGTCGCGACGGCTCAGGCCACCGTTCATCGCGTCATTGAGCAGCAGGGCAATCTGCCGATCTCGTCTCATGGGGTGATGTCCTTTCGCGGTCCATTGTCGATGATTCGTCGCGTCAATCCGTCCAACCCAAACCGGTTTTCTCGCGCAAATCCACCTCGATTCTTCCATGGCGACATGGCCTGGCGCGGCGAGCCGATCCATGCCCGACCGCATCCTGAACGGCGCGAAGGGCGCGCGGCATCGCCCACTGGAATTGCCTGATTCCAACGTTGCCAGGCCATGCCTGACACATTCCATGGGTTGTCAACTGATCGCTGTTGTCTTCCGACTGGCATGAAGACGTATTCATTCGCGAAACAGTTCCCAACGGGCCGCGGCCTCGCCATCCAAAGGGGCCAGTTTGGGGAAGTTTCACTCCAGGACCGCCATGGAGATGGGACCTACAACAAACGGTCCCGGTTGACCGGATTTCATGGTTCAAATGGGCATGGCATGGTCCAGGAATCTGGACCTACTCAACGTCCTCGTGGCGATTGCTGGATACGCCCGGCGGGAGGATGAGGCGAGCCACGACCGACGCGTGGTCGGAGCCGGAATCCGGTCCGATCCAGGCCTGGTCGGTGCGGATGTTCGGGGTGTGCCAGATGTGATCGAACCGCTTCATGGGCGGCGTGGAGACGATCCGGGCAAGGCCGGGGTCGCGTTCGGCCCCGGCCACGCGCATCCGGATTGGGAAGGTTCGTCCAGCTCCGACCCCACCCGCCACGTAGGCATCGGTGAGGCCGAACTTCTCGAAGCGGTTGTATCCAGGATGCCGGGGACTCATGTTGAAGTCGCCGAGCAGCACCGCGGGCGAATGCTCGCGGGCCAACCGGCCCAACCGCAGGATTTGCCGCAAGGATGACATCTGGAACCGGACGCGGCCCCGGCGCAGGATCTGGGGTCGAGGGTGGCCAACGATGACCGACAGCAGCACGGTTCCGGTATCGACGACGGCCAGGACATCGGGACGGTCGGCGACGATGTAGACCAGTTCGACCGACACCAGCGGGAGGCGGCTGAGGACGCCACGCCCTTCGTAGCTGTCGCCGAAGGTGGCGACCCAGGGGTAGAGATCGCTCACCGCGTCCTCGATCACCCCTGCCTGGCGGCGATTCAGCTCTTCCAGCCCGATGATCTCCGCCCCGGACAAGCGAATCGCCTCGATCGCCTGGGCATCGGGCGCCAGGCCGTTCCAGAGATTGGCGGTCATCACCGTGATGGTGGAATCGTGAGGGTGCGGTTCGTTGTCGCTCATGCCGTCAGTTTCCATCTTGACCGGTGGCCGTGATCCACCGCTTGAAAACCGCATGCACAGCCTCCGCGCCGACGATCGGTTCCGGTCCGATCTCCAGCCCGGAAGGGCTGAGGACAAAGGGCCGGGTCTGGTAGCCGCCCAGGCCGCCGTGAGAACCAACCAGTTCCTCGAACGCGGCCACCTCGGCGGTATCGCGCCACCAGGCGCCGAGTACAAGGATATCCGGCGCATTGCGGAATCCGCTCGAACGCAGCAGCAGGGATGGTGCATTGGGACCGTACCCTTCGAGCGGGTCTGTCCCCTCGACGACTCCATCCCGCAGGGCGTGAAACCCGCCACGCCCGATGACCATCGGCCCACGCGAGTCGGTTTCGACCAGGATGCAGGCGATTCCTGGATGTTCGACAAGTGTGGAAAGGAGGTCTGGATGGAGCGCCGCCAGTGCTTCGAGCGTAAGCCGTTCGGGCGCGCTGGCGAACGAAATCAGGCCCAGGTTTCCCGAGGCGAGCACGAGCACATCGCCGGTCTCCCCGCCTTCGAGCCCGTTGCCATCGTCACCCATGATCCGGGTGCCGCGCAGGGCGCGTTGCACGATCGGGTGCTCGTGGTCGTCCTTGCGCAGGAAATCGCGGACGAGCACGCTGACCATTTGCGAGCCTTCCTCGCTTGTTTCAGTGGGGCGAACGATGTGGTGGCGATGCGACGGGGACCCGGATGAGGCGATGGCCGCTTCAACCACGTCCGACAACGATTCACCATACCGCTGGCGAAAGGTCGCGCCCTGGGTCTGGCCATGATCGGAGAGCACGATGAGGTGGTACGGACGAGGCGCTTCCCCAGCGACCTTTTCCAGGCGGCCGATGTCGCGGTCGATCGTGCGCAGCACGCGCAGCGTGTCGCCGCGCTCGATGCCCGAGTGGTGGGCGACTTCGTCGTAGGCGACGTACGTGGTGTAGATGGCGCTCACGCCGCGGAACATGTCTCCCGCCACGGTAAAGGTGCTCAGCTCGCGGAGGATGCTGGTGGTCGCGGCCCGGACGAACGGGTAGACGCTCAGGCGGCGAACCCTGGGGCGTTCGTTGCGGACCAGTTGCCAGATAGCCGACAGGATCTCGTGGAAGAAGTCCGCGACGAACAACGCCATGGTTCGCGCCAGGTTGTACAGGTTGGTATAGAAGAAGAAATACTCCGACTTGCTGTTCGGGGCGGGGCGAGACAGGCTGGAAAAGGTGAACAGGCTGTCGTGAGCGTCGCCAGAGAACATGTTGCCGCGGCTGGCCCCATCGTCCACCAGCAGGCCGATGCCAGTGGAAAGCTCCTCCTCGATGCGGCCGGCATCGCTGGCGCGGTTCGAAACCACCACCCGGCCAAGGTCGCGGTCGTACCAGCGGAAGCCGGGAATGTCGTGGTTGGCGCCGAGCAGGATGCCGGCCTGCATTGCCGAGGTCTGGGATGAGAGGTCGCACTCCCATTCGGTGAGCGTGTGCGATCCCTCTTCCAGCCAGCGGCCAAGGTTTGGGGCGTAGCCGGCCTGGATCGCGTTCCGCAGGACCGGCGCGGCCAAGCCATCGATTTCGAGAAAGACGAAGCCGGGAACATCGGTGTGGGTCACTCCGTTTCCGGCGTACCGGGCTCGGATGGGATTCAGCGCGTAGCGCCGCCAGGCCGCGTCGTCGCTGAGCGAGAGGAAGCTGCCGAGGAAGGCGGAGACGGCGGTGAGCACGGCGGCGGTGAGACCGGCCACCCACCAATTGCTGATCTTCCAGCCGGGCAGCACCTGGTCGAGCAGGAGCAGGGTCCAGGCATACAGCAGGAACGTGATGACCGGGTAGATGATTGGCGCGAAGCGGACCGCCAGCCGGAACAGGGCCGGCATGACCGTGGCGCCAATCCCCGCGGTGACCACGATGACGATGATGGCATCCTCGTAGTCGTTGACCACAATGCCGGCGAATATCCCGGCCATCGACAGCAGGACGATGGCCTGGGCGGCCCAGATGATGGCGTGCTTGATAAGCAGTTCGGTGAACCGGCTCGTGCGTTCAAGCGCGGCGCGAAGCGAGGATGGGTGTTTGTTCATGCATCCACCCTACACGAAACCGGATCGGAGGCTATTCGAACCCCTTTCGGGCCTGGAACGACAGAACCGCCATCATCACACCGAACAGGATGGCGTAGATGCCGATGACCCAGACGAGGCTTACCGCGCCTTTGCCCGGAAAGGCGAGAAAGTAGAGTCCCACAATGACCGAGAGCACGCCGGACAGGATCAACCACCACTCGTTGGAGATTTCCGCGCGGAGACGGAGGGCGGCGATGATCTGGAGGATACCGGTTATGGCCATCCAGGCGCCGATGAAGTAGATGGCGACCACGGCGGTCACGCCGGGGAGGGACATGATGAGAATGCCGCCGATCACGCCCGCCAGGCCGATGAGGATATCCACCCACCAACGGTCGTTGGTCCGCCGGTGGGAAAAGCCGTTCCAGATTTCGATCACGCCGTCGAACAGGGTGTAAATGCCGAATGCGATCACCAGCATGAAGAGGGTCAGGCCCGGCAAGGCGATCGCCAGGATGCCGAACACAATGGCGGCGATGCCGCGCAACAGCAGAATCCACCAGTTCTTGCTGAGAACGTCTCGCATGCCCTTTTCGAACTGTCCCCTCGTGGAATCGTCGTGCATTACCCCATTCCCTCCCCCTCGTGCCCGCACTACGGGTTACTCGTGCAGAGCCGGGTCTAGCTCGCCACGAGTACGTTGGCTATCGCTATCGATCCCGTCAAGAGTAACAGCCCGAGCACCACTCGCCGGAAGCCAGCCGGGGAGACATATGGAACCAGCCACGATCCCGCCCAGCGGCCCGCCAGCGCCAACGGCGCGAGCCACAGCGAGAGCAATACATCGTCGCGGGAGACGATGCCCTGGGAGATCAGGACCGGGAAGCCGACGAGGTCCAGCAGCAGGAAGTAGCTGACCGATGTCGCCCGGAAGATCTCCACGGGCATGGCGATGACCGTGAAGAAGAGGACCAGGGGCGGGCCGGACATGCCGGTGGAGGTGGACGAGACGCCACTGACCAGACCGGTGAGCGGGGCCATCCACGGGCGCTCCGGAATGTGGTGGATGACGCCGCTCAGGAGCAGCAGCGCGAATCCAAGCACGGAGACGCCCACGATCAGACGAATGGCGTCGGCATCCAGCGCTTTCAGGACCCACACCCCGGCAGCCAGGCCAACGAGGGCGAATGGAATCAGTCGCCGGAGGTGTCGCCAGGAAATATGGTGAACGTTGCCAACGAGGATGATCCAGGTGGTGCCGAGCGTCAGGATCTTGTTCAGGGCGAGCACGGTGGAGGGCTCGTACAGCAACAGCAGGACCGGCACCGAGACGATGGAGAAGCCGAACCCGGCCAGGCCCGCCATGGCGGCGGCGAAAAAGACGATCACCATTGCCAGCAGGAAGGTCGTGTCGAGGTCAGGCATGCGGGACGAGCTCGATCACCCCGCCGGCACAGCTTCGACGACCACCGGCTCGGGCGCGACGAACGCCTTCCACACGTAACGCTTCCAGAGCAGGATGGAGGCGCCCACCAGCAGCACGGCCGATCCCAGGATGACCCAGGACTGGCCGATGGCCGCCGAGAGGAACGAGACCCCCATGGTGGCGAAGGGCATCACGCCGTTGAACGCGAGGCTGTTGACGCTGAGCACGCGGCCGCGGAGTTCATCGGGGGCCAGTTGCTGGAGGCGGGTGGAAATCTGGGTGTTGCCGGTGGTGAAGGAGTATCCGGCGATCAGGATTCCCGGCACCGCGACCCATGGATTCGAGGAGAGGGCCAGCCAGGCCATGCCGATGACGAGCCCGGCCATCGCGCGGCGGAGCCGTCCAGCGGCGGCGGCTTCGAGGCGGCTGCCCCGGAGCATGCCGATCGACCCAGCCAGGGAGCCAAGCCCGATGAGCGAGATCATCATGGCGACCCAGCCGTCTCCGCCGCCGAGGTGTTCCTTCACGTACAGCGGCATGAGCACCAGCAGGTTGGGAAAGACGAGGAACGAGAAGGCGGCCGAAAGGTAGACGAGACCGAGCAGGTCGTCGTGGGTCCGGATGTGGTGCATGCCCTCCTTGAGCGAGGCGAGCCCGGTCTTTCGGCCGGGGGGCCTCGCCACCGGCTTGATCTTGCCCTTCAGGCTGATCAGGACCGAGATCGGGGCGAGCAGGGTGAAGGCGTTGATGACGAAGGCCGAGGCCGTGCCGATGGCCCCGATCACCACGCCGGCCAGGGCTGGACCGATGGTGCGCGTGGCGTTGAACGAGGCGGAGTTGAGCGCGAGCGCTTCGGGCAGGTCTTCGCGGTCGACCAGTTCCGAAACGAACGACTGGGCCGCCGGCAATTCGAAGGCCATGATGGTTCCGGCGGCCGCGGAGAGCACCAGCATGTGCCAGTACTCGAGGCGATCGGTGAAGATAAGCGCGGCGTAGATGAGCGAGATACAGCCGATCATCGACTGGGTGACGATGATGATCTGGCGGCGGTCCATGCGGTCGGCGATGACGCCACCGTAGAGGCTGAACAGCAGCAGCGGGAGGGCGGCGACCACGTTCAGGGCGCCGATGGCGATGGCGGACGAGGTGAGCGACAGCACGACCAGCGAGGCGGCGGTGTTCTGCATCCAGCCACCGGCCAGCGAGACGATCTGGCTGGACCAGTAGCGCTTGAACGGCCCGCGCTGGAGCGCCATCGGCAACTGGACATCCTGGAATGGAAGCCATGACGAGAGGATGGCGAAACGGCCGGGTTCGCCCGGGGCCGGAACGCTTCGGAACCGGCGGCGACGGCCATCCTGTTCCGGGGCGGATTCCGGTTCGGAGTTCAACGGTGGGTCCGAGGCGAGGTTCTTCCCGCCAGCCGGTTCTACATCAGCCATCTGCCACCGTGTTCTCCACGCCTGAACGAGCCCACTGGTCCCCGCCGGACACCTCACCCGGCACGTGGCCCGTGTACGTTCGGTAATCCTACTGGACGGCGACGGTGACCGGAAGTGCAATCGTGGTCCAATTCCGGCTGGAGGGTGAATGGCGGGGAGCGGCCCCGGTCTGGAGCCGCTCCCCCTGCCCATACGTGACGCCGGTACGTTGTGACAGGACTACATGCCTTCGGGCTCGCCGACTTCGGCGACCCACCAGACATCGCCCACCGCGTGACCGGTGGTGTCGCCAGGGGCGGCATCGTTCACCCAGTAGTACAGCGGCATGCCGTTGTAGGCGAGTTGCTCGGAGCCGTCGTCGCGCGTGATGACGGTGAGTTCGCCGGGAACGCCTTCGGGGAGGGCGGCGTTCTCCACGAAGAACGGTGGCCAGTTGGCGGCGCAGTCGTCGTTGCAGACGCTCACGCCAGACCCTTGCTCGTCATTCGAGAAGATGTAGAGGGTCATGCCATTGCTGTCGGTCAGGAACTCTCCCAGCTCCTCGGTCTCGGCGGTCATCAGGTTGCCGTCGCCCATCGACATCGCCGGAGTGGCTTCGGCGGCGGGAGAGGCTTCGCCCATCGTCGCGTCGCCAACCGCGGCAACCCACCAGACATCGCCCACCGCGTGACCGGTGGTGTCGCCAGGGGCGGCATCGTTCACCCAGTAGTACAGCGGCATGCCGTTGTAGGCGAGTTGCTCGGAGCCGTCGTCGCGCGTGATGACGGTGAGTTCGCCGGGAACGCCTTCGGGGAGGGCGGCGTTCTCCACGAAGAACGGTGGCCAGTTGGCGGCGCAGTCGTCGTTGCAGACGCTCACGCCAGACCCTTGCTCGTCATTCGAGAAGATGTAGAGGGTCATGCCCTCGCCATCGGTGAGGAACTGCCCCAGTTCGGGGGTTTCGGCGACAGCCAGGCCACCTTCGCCTTCCATCTGGGCGGTCGCCATGCCCGGCAGGGCCAGGGTACACAGCAGCATGCAGAGCAGCGTCAAGCGCTTCATCGTGGAATTCCTCCTTCGGTGCGAATGCCAGGAGACACGCGTCACTACCCGCGGGGACCATTGCTTTCCGTCGACACTGGCATCTTGTTCCCGAAAGATGAAGGCTGGATGAAAGCGTGCTTGAGGCAATATGAGAGGCCGGGCTCAGGTGGCCATGGGCGTGCCCGTTTCCGTCGAGCGGCCAAAAGGCGACCGGTTGGTGTCGCGGTCGAAGGCCAGCACGAAAGCCAGGCCCGCGATGCCGGCCGCGATCACGGTGAAGACGATGGCGGCGACGCTGACCATCGTGGATTCGCCCCAGTTATGGTGGGCGATTCCGGCGAAGGCGACAGCCATGACGATGCCGATGAGCGCGTCGCGGGCGGTGGCCGCGAAGACGAGCGCGGCCAGCGAGGCGATGGCCATCAGGATGATCGCCCACCATGACTGTGAGAAGACGCCACCATCGCGGCCGGAACGGTCGAGCCAAACCATGAGGTTGGCGAAGGTAGCGACCCAGATCCATCCGAGGTAGATCGAGAATGGTATCCGCAGGGCAAGCCGCTCGATCCAGCCCGGGTTGGGCACCGGTTCCTCACCGCGCCGGAGCGGACTTCGAACCCGCACGCCGAGATAGATACCCACCAGTGAACACAGGAGGACGGTGATCGCGCCAAGCGAGGCGGCGAACTGTTCGTAGTGCCAGAAGAAAATCCAGGCGACGTTCGCGATATTGGCGACGAGAAAGAGCGGGCTGATGCGCTGGAGCCGGGGGTTCTTCCGGCCAGCGGGCAGCAGCCCATAGATGACGAAGACGAACAGGAGCAGGTAGATCAGGCCCCAGATCGAGAAGACCCAGCCAGCGGGCTGAAAGCGAACCGGATCCTGGTTGACCACATCGCCGGTGCTGTTGCCGTTGAGTTCGAAGTAGTTGGCCGCGTAGTTGGCAAGGACGACGATCACCAGGCCGATGAGATTGGCGAGCGGCCAGGTCCAACTGGTGTCCTCGCCGGAGCTGGCGGCGGGCGGGGCCGGTTCCATCCCGGCGGCGCTGGCGGCCAGCGGTGGTCCGGCGGCGACGCCATCTCTGGCTTCACCGGGCTCGGGTGACGCTGGCGTTGGATTGACGACTGGCGCCGGGCGCGAGACCGGCGCGGGCGAAGCTGCCGGCTCCGAACGAATCGGCTCCGTGGCGTTTCGCTCGTCTTCCGGTAGCCCGGCATCCAGATAGTCGAGATTGTCGTCATCGTCCGGCGGCGATTGATCCTTGCCGCTGAGATCGCTCATCGTCTGGGTCCCATCCTGGCAGGCACGTGCTTGACCCTACGCATACGTGACGATAATGCCATACCTGTCGAATGGCTGAATCGCGGTCAGGCCGGTGGTCTCCATCTGATCGCCGGTGGCGATGTTGTCCTTAATCAGCACCGGAATGCCATGCATGGGGCTTCGCATGGTTCCGGCCGCGAGTTCGGCGTCGAGTTCAGCGGCGATGTCGAGGGCGTCGGGATTGAGTTCGATGACGGCGTTGATCGCGGGACCGGCCTGGTCGAGCGCCTCGATGCGGTCGAGCGCGGCCTGGACGACCTGCCCGACGGTGACATCGCCACTGGCGAGTTGTTGCTGGAGTTCGGCCACGGAGGGCGAGGGTGGCGGCATGGCGGGATCGGAGGCGACCGGTGAGGCGTCCTGTGCGAAGCCGTGGGTGAGTCCGCCACCGGCGCTGGCGGCGGCGATGGAGGCCGCACCCTTCATGAGGGAACGACGGGCGATTCTTCGCGAGCGCATGCGGTCGGTTTCGTTGCGATCGGTCATCGGTGGCTCCTTGGTGAAGGGCCTTGGCCCCGTGTCGTTTTTCCGCGGACTGGGTTCCATCGTACCTGAACGGCACAACCGGGAATGACCACGATGGAGCCGGTTCCAGGGTCGAGACCGAGTCAAGGCCAGCCCTACGGCACGGGAGCGCGTGGCGTGGCTGGCTCTACAAACGAACGTCGGGGCCGTGCGGGCGGTGATCACGGAGTGGGCTGTCTGGGCTCCAGGGGGATATCACGAAATTCCGTCACCAGAATGCGTAGGGTCGGATCCCCGGAACCTTGGCGGCGCGAGCATGGACGAACGCAGGGTGTCCGCCCTGACCGAATCATGAGCGGCTCGTGGTCATGGGCGACGGTGGTGGTCAGGGAACGAGGAACCGCCGCTGCCTTCGCATGAAGGGCGGACACCCTCCGCGCGGATACGGAGTGGCCTTGAATGAACGGGGATCCGCCCCTTTCACAATAGGTGGCATGTAATCAGTGGGGGGTGACAGACTCCGGCTGGACCGGGCACGGAGCGATGCGTGTTCCGTCGCCGGAGCCGCCACCCCGCACATTTGGACCTCTGATGATGTGGAGTACGCGGGTCGCGCCTATTCCTCGCGGGGGATGTATTCGGGGATGGGGCGGGCGGGCAGGAGCTGCTCCAGCGCGTAGGCGAGACCGAGGAGGCGGGCTTCGCTGAAGGCCCGGCCGAAGAAGTGGATACCGGCCGGGAGCGAGTCCGACGTGCCGATGGGGATGGTGATCGACGGGTAGCCGGCGAGTGACGAGGCATTGGACGAAGATGCGAAGCCGCTATGCTGCCAGGCGCCAACCGCGAGGGTGGCGGTGGGAGCGATAAGGGCGTCGAGTTCCAGCTCGTCCATGATGGCGTCGATGCCGTGGGCGCGCATGGCGGTGGTGTTGGTCTCCGTCACGGCGAGATAGGTGGGATCGTCGATGGTTCGGGCTTCGAGGGCGTCGGTGAGACCGCTCTGGTCGGTCATGGCGAGGGTGTCCTCGGCATGCTCATCGTTGAAGGTGACGATGTCCTGAATGGTCTGCATCGGGCCATCGGGGGTGAAGGTATCGAGATAGTTCTGGAGGCCCCAGGAGAACTCGGTGAGGCTGTTGGTATAGGTGCTTTCGAGTTCTCCAAAGCCGGGTACGGCAACGTCCGAAATGACCTCGGCGCCAGCCGCTTCCAGGATCGGGAGGACATCATCGAACAGCGTCATCGACGCGTCGCCAAAATCACCGAAGTTGACGCAAATCCCAATGCGGGCGCCGGAAAGGGCATCCGGGTCGAGCGCTTCGGTGTAGTCGACCGTGCCTGGCTGCTGGACCGGTTCCTCGTCGAACATCGCCCAGGTGGCGGTGGAGGCGCCAACGGTGCGGGAAGGATCTTCCGGATCGTAGCCCGCCATGATGCTGAGGGCGATGGCGGCATCTTCGACCGTCTTTGTCATCGGGCCGATGGAGTCACGGGTGAAGCCGATGGGAATGACACCTGTTCGGCTGGTGAGGCTGACGGTGGGTTTGAGGCCGACGATACCGCACTGGGAGGCTGGGGCAATGATGGATCCGTCGAACTCGGCGCCAATCGCCAGCGGCACGTAGCCAGCGGCGACGGCGGCCGCTGAGCCAGAGCTGGACCCCGACGCGGACATGTTGAGATTGTGTGGGTTGACGGTGAGGCCGCCGAGCGAACTCCAGCCGCTGAGCCCAGTGCTGCCCATGAAGTTGGACCATTCGGTGAGGTTGGTTTTACCGAGGATGACGGCTCCGGCCTCGCGCAGCAGGGTGACGAGAAAGGCATCGCGGTTGGCGATGTTCTCTTCCATCGCGAGCGATCCCGCCGTGTTCGGCATCTGGTCGCCGGTGGCGACGATGTCCTTCAGCAGCACGGGGATGCCATGGAGCGGGCCACGAACGGTTCCGGCCAGGAGTTCGGCGTCGAGCTCGGCGGCGATGGTTTCGGCGTCGGGGTTGAGCGTGATGATGGCGTTAACCGCGATATCGCCGCCGTCGATCTCCTCGATCCGGGCGAGCGAAGCCTGGAGAAGATCGGCGACGGTGAAGGCTCCGGCATCGAGGTAGCCGCGCAGTTCGCGGATGGAGGCGGTATCCAGCAAGGTAGCGGGATCGACCTGTTCGACCGGGGCCTGGGTCTCGACCGGGGGTTCGGGAGTGCTGGCGTCCGGTGTGCTGGCGGGCTCGTCGGTTGGTGGGGCGGGAGCCTGGGTGGATCGAGGCGGTGTCGCGCCACCGGAACCGTCGTCGAGCGAGGCCCCGTTGGAATCGCCCCAGATTGAGGCCGCGCCGATCCCCGCGACGGCGGCGATGGACGCGCCTCCAACCACCGCGAGGTGGCGGCGACTCAATGTGGACTGGGACGGAGATTCAGGACCGGCTGACGAGTTCCGTGACGACATTGAGGGCAGACCCATTCACCACACCCGCGCCTATTCGCCAGCGATCCGCGCCACCGCGCGGACTATCTGGCCGGATTGACGGGATGAAGCATGTATTTGCGGAAACTGGCCATCCCAAAGCCGGGGCTGGCTCCGCTGATGGTAGTGGAGCGGCCACGATGCGCGCAACGTAGGGATGATCCGGCGGTGCCAGCGCGATTTGCCCGACAACCTTTTTCAGACGCCCAACGGGGAAGCCCATACGCCAGCCGACGGCACTCTGGGAAGCGGTCCGCCCGCGGCTGGCTAGGACTTCCGTACTGGTGAATGGCTTGGAGCACCAGTACGGAAACCCTAACCGGCATCCTAAAACTGCCTCCCATGCGGTGCGTGCCGGTGTATGGGTTTCCCCCGGTGACATGGACACACGATAGCGGAGCGGCCCACCGGCTGCTCCGCTGATGGTGGCGTGACTATCCGATCGCGCTGGCCTGGACGCCATCGACGATCTCCAGCGACCCGCTTTCGCCACCGTACATGGAGGCCAGCTTGCGGCTGACGCGTTCGAGGGTGGCGGTGAGCGGCTCGTCTGGCGCCGCGATGTGCTCGTAGGCGACACCGGTGGCGTCGAGATACGCGGCGAAGAGTTCCATCTGCGCCTGGCGGTAGACCGGCGCGGAGGCGGTCGAAACCAGGATGACCGGCACGTCGATCACCGAGGAGAAGGTCGACGGCGAGCGAAGGGCGTATCGGTCGGGATGGGTGAGCGGCATTCCGTACTGGGCCGAAACCCAGTTTCGCCAGGCGGGATCGCTTTCGCCCAGTTCGATCGACCAGTCGGTGATCGGGTCGATGGCCACTACGGCGGAGTAGACGCCAGGGCGGGCGCCGGCGGTGACCAGGCCCAGAGTCGCGCCATACCCGGCCCCGACGAGGGCGAGCTTGCCGCCATCGATGCTGTCGTCCTCGGCGAGACCATAGCCAGCCTCGGCGATGTCGGAGGCCTCGATTTCGGCGCTGGAGAGATCGGCAAGATCGCTCTCGATGGCATGGCCGAACCCAGTGGCGCCGTGGAGCAGGGGCGTGAAGACAGTGATGCCGCTGCTGGCGAGCGCCTGCTCTTCGAGATTGAAGTCGCCGCGACGAATTTCGAGCGGGCCGTCAGGGAGGTAGACGATGGCGGGCATGGGACCAACGGCGCCCTGGGTGCGATAGAGCATGCCGGAGAACTGCTCGTCCTCGCCAAGGGCGAATTCGAACGGGACGGGATGGCGAAAGGAGAAGCCGGACGTGGACGGCGCTTCCGGCGACTGAACGGGAACGCGCTCGGCGGCGGCGGTGTTTTCCTGGGCGAGGAAGCCAAACGGCTTCTGGGAGGAGCTGAATCCGTAGACCACGCGCTTGTCGCGCAACCAGCGCGGCGAATGGACGACGCCCTCGCTGGGATCGAGCGCGACGGCGCCGGAGGCGTGGAGACCGCGTTCGCAGCAAACGGTGGCGAACCCTTCCGAGCGGATGTAGACGAGCCGGGCTTCGGTTGGGTGGAAGCGGGGTTCGGTCTTGTCGCCGGACTCGCGGGTGACGGCCCAACCGGCCTTGTTGTCGGCGTTGATGACGGAAATCGAGAGCCAATCGCCGTCCTGGGTGACATAGGCGACGAGGTTGCGGCCCGCGACCCAATCGAGCGAGTGGCGGACGGCGCTGGGCTTGGCTTCGGTGAGGTTGATGAGTTCACCGTTCTCGGGGGAATACACGAGGATGTCGGCGTGTTCCAGGCCATCGGAGAGTTGCCGGGTGAAGGCGAGGAACCGGCCATCGCGGGACCAGACCGGCTCGCGATCGTCCTGGTCGCTCCAGGTGAGCAGTTCGGCGATGGTCGGGTCGTCTCCGGCCGTGGTGGCGAGGGCGATGGTGTCGCGGCGGTCGCGATTGCTCACGAAGGCGATCAGGTTGCCATCGGGCGACCAGCGGGGGGAGCGTTCGGAACCAGGTCCCCAGGTGAGGAGCCGGATGGTTCGCTCGGGCTGCTCCCCGGTGAGGTCGACCGGAGCGGCGACTTCCGTTTCAACGGGCGGCGCGATCGGGGCGTTGCCCTCGTCGGGGCCGGCGCTTTCGCTGGCGACAACCGCGGGCTGGACATCGTCGCTGGTTTCCCCGGTGGCTTCGGCTTCGGCCGCCTCCCCGGTTTCGGCATCGGAGGCGACTTCCTCGGACGCTTCGGGCGATTCGCCGTCCACGTCGCCCTCGCCGGACTCATCGTCGTCCGTCACGGAGGCGACGACGACCGCCGGGACCGAGCGGCTATCGACCGGAGACGGCACAAACCAGATACCGGTTCGGTCCTCGCCTTCGACCACGCCAGTCAAGGCGATGGTCGAGCCATCGGGCGACCACTGCGGGCCGCGGATCAGGCGGCCAGTATCGGGATCGCGCTCGACGACTGGCTCGAACGGCAGGTCGACCGGGATAGGATCGCCGCCATCGGTGGGGGAAATCCACAGGCGAATGGCGCCATCGGCCTGCTCGAGCAGGTAAGCCAGCCACTCGCCGTTGGGCGACGCCTCGGGGGTGAGGGGCGAGAAATAGCTGCTGTTGAAGAGCGGGGTCGCTTCGAACGCGGGTTCGGCGTTGTCGACGGCCGCGGCTTCCGGTTCACCTTCATCTTCGGTTCCGGCTTCCGTGGCATCGGCATCGGCTTCCGCGTCGCCCTCAGCCGGTTCGGCGCTGGCGACAGCATCCGCCTGCCCCGGTTCCGTGGCGGCCGAATCGACGTTTTCCTCCGGCGAATCGGGAGCGGTGTCCGGCTCATGTGGAATGGTGGCATCGTCGCCGGTATCGAGCGTATCGAGTCGAGAAGTAGGTGTATCCGTCATGAAAGCGTCTCTCTCAGGCACGAGTCGTGGATGGGCCGCGCCAAGCGGCGCGTCGCCAGCAGTCCCAGGCGCGACAGCCTGCCACGCCGCATCCCCTGGAGCGGGGCCGTGGCGGGGTATCGCGTTCGATTGTTCGTCTGGGTTGGTCACGAGCGTGACCGCACACGACGCCCCCGGGCCCACGAGCGCGTTGTCGCGTTCGTGACTTCGGCGTGTGCCGAAGAGACCGGCCTTCCAACATGTATGAGCACTCACGTGGGGCTCTTGAAAGCCAGCATGCACCGTGCTTGCTCTATGGTAGCCGGGCATGGGAGTCGCTGCCAGACCCCCAGTCATCAACGGGCGCGAGACCGGGAGGTCCAGCGGGCGGCCAGACCGCAGGCAACCGCGGAGAAGATGAGCGCCGCCGCGGCCGGTAGCGGTTCGGCGGTGGAACCGGCCACAGTGGCGGCTCCGGTCACCGGCATGGACGATACGAGGTTGCTGTTGGTCGACCAGGGAGGCTGTTCCTCGGCATCGGCCAGGGCTGGGGCGGAGCGGAGCGGACCGGTGGCGGAGACGGGCGGGGGAGTGGGGTCCTCGCGAACCGCACTGGCCGGGGCAACGAGCGTGAGTTCGACCCACGAGCCCTGGCCGGCCGCGACGTTGACGGAGGTGGAGGCGTTTCCGCTCCGGAAGCCGGTTTCGACGGTGACGTCGTTCCAGCCGGAATCGATGTCCGGAAACAGGATCTTCGTGCCGCTGGCGAGACCGCCGGCTGGCTGGCAGACGGCGCCGACGCAGGCGAACGTGCCATCGCTGGTGGGGCTGCCGTCGCTGGTGAAGATCACGAGCGTGACGAAGCCGGGCGCGACCGCCTCGTCCTCACGCCCTCCACCACCCCCGGTAGGAGTCCCGTCTGGCGGGAGTTGCTCACCGCCGGTGTCCTCGGTCGGAACAGGCTCGGTGGGAGGAGGATCGCCCCTGCCAGGATCGCCCGGGTCATCCGTCTCTTCGGTCGGGACGATGCCGATACCGATTGGGCCAGTGGGTTCTTCGGCGGTAACCATGTCAGGGTTGGCGCAGACGCCAGCAATCAGGGCGATGGCCACGATGCAGGCAAGGCGAGCGGTGAAATCCCCCGCGAGGGAGTGAGGTTTCATCCTGGGTTCTTCCCCGAAATAGGCGACGGCGCGGAACGAAACGGTCCGGGGCAAGCCGGATTCTTGACCTATGCGAAGGGCCGGGCAACGAGCGTGTGGGCCGAAGGTCAACCGGCCTACTGGTTCTGGGCGCGTCTCCGGCGGCGAGTACCCCCACCATCGCGCCAAACATGGCGATGGCCTGTGCGTTCATGTCGTGACCCTTGAGGACCCTGGCGGGACCTTTCACGTCGATGAAAATCCGCCGAAATCACAATACGCCCCGGATATATCCCTACGCAATACGCCACCAAAAAATACGTGGTTTCCGCAACCGTCATCCGGACCTATCCGCGGAGTGGGGTACTCAGGTCAGGCCCTCGGGGTCGAGTTCGCCGTGGGCGACAATGCGCGCCTCGCCCGAGAGGCGAATGCCAGTGATGCGATCCGGAGTGGGCGTGAAGTCGACCTGGAGCGTCCGGCCGCCGCTGACCACGACGGAGACGGGCCGGGAGACGAGGTTCCGCTCGACGGCAACGATGGCGGAGGCGATCGCGCCGGTTCCACAGGCGAGGGTTTCGGCCTCGACGCCGCGCTCCCAGGTGCGCATGCGGATGGCGTGGCGGTCGATGACGTGGATCGCGTCGACGTTGGCCCCGGCGGGCTGGAAGGCGGGGTGATAACGTAACTCCCGGCCCCATTCATGGAAGACGGACTCGTCGAAGGCGGCATCCACATCGTCGATCACCACCACGACATGTGGCACGCCAACCATGACGGTGTTCACGGCGAGTGGGCCGAAGGCGCTATCGATGGGGAAGGGTTCAGCGGGGATGGAGGCGTCGACCATCGAGATGGAGACAGCGGGTTCGGTGGCGTCGGGGACGTGGGCGGCGATGTCCCCGGAGGGGGTTTCGAAGCGGCATTCGGCGGAGGCGATGCCGCTGGCGACCGCGAACCGGGCGCCGCACATCGCGCCATTGCCACACATCTCCCCGAGCGATCCATCAGCGTTGAAGTACCGCCAGCGGAAGTCCGCCTCCGGCCGGGGCGAGTGCTCGATCAGGATCACACCGTCGGCTCCGATCCCGAAGCGACGGCGACAGACCGCCCGGGTGAAGCCGGCGATGTCGGCTTCGGCGATGAGCGTCTGGCGATGGTCGATGACGACGAAGTCGTTGCCGCTGCCGGACATCTTGGTGAAGGGGATGGGCTGGCTCACTGGGCGGTCCTGAACGGATAGGTCTACGGCTTGCGGGGCTGGACGTGATCGGGGATCGGGCACGCGTACGGGCGGCCAGCGGTCGAGGCGGCGAACTCATCCTTCGCCTGCTGGAGCAAGGCGGGGTCGAGAACGAACTCCGCGCCGGTGATGGCCATGCCACGGGCGGCGTGAAGCATCCCCTTGTGACCGATGGAGACCCCGCCAGTGGAGGTATTCGCCCATGAATGGCCGGGCACCCCGAGCGCGAAGCAGGTCGTTCGGAACTGGGCGGTGGGGGTGATCCAGGAGACATCGGCCACATCGGTGGAGCCGGAACCAAGTTCCCCCTCGTCGCGCATCGGCCAGAATTCGGCGGAGAGGCCATCATTGACAATCGATTCGGGGAGTTTGCGGCGGCGCAGGATTCCGGCGCGGAGTTCTTCGGGATACTGCTGGGCGACGGCCTTGCCGTAGGCGTACTCCTCATCGGTGAACTCGATCGGACCGAGCGCCTCGAGGATTTCGCCCATCTTGCCGGTGATCACCTTGTTGGGCAGCATGTTGTACGCCCCGGCGATGAAGTTCTCCTCAAGGGTCGTCTCGGTCATCATCGCCGCCCCCTGGGCGATCTTGCGGACGCGCTCGGTCAGCTCGTCGACCTGGTACCGCTCCGGGGAGCGGATGAAGTACCAGACCTCGGCGTCGTCGGGCACCACGTTCGGCGCGCCGCCGCCATTGGTGATCACGTAGTGGATGCGCGCCTTCTCCGGCATATGCTCACGCAAGAAGTTGACGCCGATGTTCATGAGTTCGACGGCATCGAGGGCGGAGCGGCCCGTCTCCGGGTTCCCGGCGGCGTGGGCGGTGCGCCCCTTGAACCGGTATCTGATGTTGTTGACCGCCAGGCTGCTGCCAGCCCAGACCGTCGTCTCGATACCGGGGTGCCAGGTGATCGCCATGTCCAGGTCGTCGAAGACGCCGGCGCGGGCCATGAACACCTTGCCCTCGCAGGTTTCCTCGGCGGGGCAGCCGTAGTAGCGCACGGTTCCCGCATGTCCAGTGTGTTCCAGCCAGGCTTTCAGCACGCTGGCGGCGGCCAGGGCTGCTGTCCCGAGCAGGTTGTGGCCGCAACCGTGACCGGGGCCATCCTGGACGATGGGCGACTGGCCGGGTTGCCGCTCCTGCGAGAGGCTGGGCAGCGCGTCGTACTCGCCGAGGAAGCCGATGATCGGGCCGCCCTCGCCCCGCGACCATTCCGCCATGAACGCGGTTGGGAGATCGCCGATGTCGCCGGTGATGGTGAAGCCATCGGCGGCCAGATCCTCTGACTGGAGCTTGCAGGCCCTGTACTCGGCCAGCGCGAGTTCCGGGTTGTCCCAGATCTGGTCGGCCATGCCGATGAAGCGGCCCTGGCGCTCCTCGAGCCATTCGACGATGCCGGTTTGTACGTCGGTTGAGTTGATTGCCATCTGGTGAGACTCCGTTGGTGCTATCCGCTACGGGACGCGGTCAATTCGTCAGGAAGGAATCTCCTCCGGTTTCGGCGGCAGGATGTGGTCCGGAATCGGACATGTGTAGGGACGCCCGGCGGTGGAGGCGGCGAACTCGTCCTTCGCCTGCTGGAGCAGGGCCGGGTCGAGGATGAACGTGGCGGCGGTTGTGGCGAGGGTTTTGGCGGCGTGGAGCATACCCTTGTGGCCGATCGACATCGCGCCGGTGGCGGTCACGGCCCAGCTATGGCCGGGGATCGCGAGCGCCCAGGTGGTGGTGGTGACCTGGCCGGTTGGGGCGATCCACGAGACATCGGAGACGTCGGTGGAACCTCCCCCCGCCTCACCCTTGCCGACGATAGGCCAGACATCGCCGTTGAGGCTTTGGTCGAGGATGTCTTCCGGCAGGCCGCGCTTGTCGAGCAGGCTGGCGCGGAGGTCGGCGGGGAAGCTGTCGACGACGGTGCGGGCGAAGGCGTGCTCTTCCCCGGTGAACACGATGGGACCAAGCGCCTGGAGGACGTCGTATAGCACCTCGCCGACGACATCGTTGTACAGCAGGTTGTACGTGCCGGAGCCGAACTTCTCTTCCAGGGTGGTTTCGGTCATCAGCGCCGCGCCCTGGGCGATCTTGCTCACTCGCCCGGTGAGTTCCTCCACCTGTTGGCGATCCGGAGAGCGGATGAAGTACCAGACTTCGCAATCGTCCGGCACGACATTGGGAGCGCCACCGCCGTTGGTGATGACGTAATGAATCCGGGCCTTCTCCGGCATGTGCTCGCGGAGGAAGTTGACGCCCACGTTCATCAGTTCGACGGCATCGAGGGCGGAGCGGCCCGTTTCGGGGTTGGCGGCGGCGTGCGCGGTTCGGCCATGGAAGCGATAGGAGATGTTGTTGACCGCCAGGCTGCTGGTGGCGGTGACGGTATTCAACGAGCCCGGGTGCCAGGTGAGGGCGAGATCGAGATCGTCGAATGCGCCGGCGCGAGCCATGAACACCTTGCCGTCGAACGTCTCCTCAGCGGGACAACCATAGTAGCGAACCGTTGCGGCGACGCCCGTATGCTCCAGCCAGGACTTGAGGACGCTGGCCGAGGCGAGAGCGGCGGTTCCCAGCAGGTTGTGGCCGCAACCGTGCCCGGCTCCGCCGGTTTCGAGCGGTTCCTGGGTGTCCTGGATCTTCTGGGAGAGTCCGGGCAGGGCGTCGTATTCCCCGAGGAAGCCGATCACCGGGCCGCCTTCACCCTGCGACCACTCGGCCACGAGCGCGGTCGGCATGCCGCCAATGTCGCCGGTGATAGTGAAGCCATCGGCGGCGAGGTCGTCCGATTGCAGGCGGCATGCCTTGAATTCGGCGAGGCCAAGCTCGGGGTTCCGCCAGATTGCGTCGGCGATGGAGATGAAGCGGCCCTGGCGTTCCTCGAGCCACTCGCTGATGCCGGACTGGATATCCGCCGTGGTTTCCGTTGCCAAATCGTGCCCTTTCCTGACTGGACGGCAATGAATACCGCTTCGCTATGCTGGCACCAGCATCCTGCAGAAGGGCTTCGCAGGCAAGCGGACAGGATTGGGCAGGGAATCGGCGCGGGCTACCGGGGAGGAGGAAGCAGCCCGAGCTGGCTCATCAGGGCGAATGTGTCCATCAGGTGCAGCAGTTCGGCGCCATTCCCGGCTTCGAGCCGGATCATGTGCATGTGCGGTACCCGGATCGCCTTGCCGGTGGCCGGAATTTCACGCGGGGCAAGCGGTGGAGTGAGCGGACCGGTGTGGGTTCCGGTCATGATGCTGTGCAGGGCGACCCAGTCACCTTCACCGATCATCCGGGTGATTTCGAAATGCAGGTCGGGGAAGGCGCGGCGCATCGCGGTGATGACGGACTTGAGATGATCGGTGAAGTCCGGCTCGCCAGGATGCTGGTGGTCGAGCCCGGCTTTCAGGATGAGTTCATCGACCACGGAGAGATCACCTGCGTTGAATGCTTCCTCGAACACACGGGTGACAGCGAGCTTGTTGGAATCGATCGCGAGACTCATCGACAACCGCCTTTCATTATTCATCCGAATCATATTCGGATCGAGTGATTGCTATGCTATAGCCCATGACGGAGAAACGCAATCCACCCCGCCGGTACGATGCGTCCACGCGGCAGGAAGCGGCCCATGAAACCAGGCGCGCCATCCTGAAGGCGGCGCGCGAGTTGTTCCTCGAACGCGGCTATGCGAAGAGTTCGATGGCGACGATCGCCGGGCGGGCAGGAGTCCACATCGACACGATTTACGAGGCGGTGGGCCGGAAACCCGAACTGGTCCGCCTGCTGCTGGAATCGGCCATATCCGGTGAGGATGGGGAAGTGCCGGCGCTGGAGCGAGACTACGTTCGCGATATGCGGGCCGAGCCCGATGCCCGGCGCAAGCTCGCCCTCTACGCGGCGGCAACCTGCGATATCCAGGAGCGCCTGCAGCCGATCCACCGGGTGATTCAGGAGGCGGCGGCGTCCGAACCGGCGCTTGCGGCACTCTGGATGGGGATCGCGGAGCGGCGGTCCACCAACATGCGCCTCCTGGTGGCGGACCTGGCCCGGGCTGCTCCGCTTCGGCATGACCTGCCGCCTGAGCAGGCGGCGGATGTGATCTGGAGCACCAATGGCCCGGAGTTCTACACGCTGCTGGTGATCGAGCGGGGCTGGCGACGCGAGCAATTCGAGGCGTGGCTCGCCGAAACGTGGGCGCGGTTGTTGCTGGCACCAGGCGACTGATGGGCGGGGTTTACTTGCCGTGGCACCATTGGTCACCTCTGAAGCGACCGCGACCAACCACGGAGTGCCATGATGTCTCCCGATCTCACGCTACTGCACACGCGGCTGAGCGCGGCCCTGAAAGAGGTGCCTGGCGCGCGGCGACTCGTCACCTTCGGTTCAAACCGAAATGGAATACCCGACGAGTTTTCCGACCTGGATCTCCAACTGCTGGTGGACGACTGCACGACGGCGCTTCCGACGTTCCTGTCGGTTGTGGGCGAGGTGATCGCGCCGGAGATCGAATGGACATTCTCCGATGACCCAAACCACTACTGGCTGATGGCACTCCCGGATGCCACGCACCCCTGGGTGAAAGTCGACCTTGGGCTCGATCCGTACAACGATGGCCAGCCGGAAGACCTCGGGTGGACAGGTAAGGTGGAGTGGACCCAATCTGCACCGGCACATCCCGCCACGGCAATATCGACACCAGACTGGCCACGTCCAGCGCTCGGAACGATTGAAAACTTCGTGCTCTGGCACCTCATCGACCTGGGCATGCTGGCCAAATGCCACCATCGCGAGCAAACCCTCAACGCGCTGAAATACGTCGCCCAACTCAGCCAGGCAGTCATCACGGCCGAAGCATTCCGTCAGGGCAAAGGTGTCGACTTTTCAGGCGTACCGTTCAGCGATGTTGACATCCCATCCACCACCATCAAGGAACTGGATTAAACGCCATACGCAGACCTTGTCGACATGAACGCTTCCCTTGTCGACTACATCCATCGCCTGGTCGGGCGACTTCGCGACAGTTCCGGGGCAGACGAGCGCACACTCGCTGCGTTCGGGCGAATGATCGACGGCTGCGACGCGGTGCTTCGCGGCACGAATCCATAGGTTCCAGGCGCAGTCATCCATCAGGCGATGTCGTCCATGGTGATAGAGTGAGACGGAAGTGAACTACGTTTGGAGGTGACCGGATGCAGTGCAAATGGCACGACGCGCGGATCATGCTGGCGATCGCGGTGGTGATCGGTGGGCTTTTCGCGAATGTCGTTACGGGGGTGGCGCAGGCGACACCGGTGGCGACGACCGGTGAGCGCAACCTGGCGGCGGCGGACGTGACGTTCTTCGTGGACCCTGAGTCGCCGGGGGCGAAGCAGGCGGAGGAATGGGCCGATTCCCGGCCGGAGGATGCCGCGCTGATGGAGCGCCTCGGCGAGCAGCCGCAGGCGGACTGGTTCGGCGACTGGACGGCCGATCCGCGCGGAGAAATCGGCGAACGGGTGACGCAAATCGTGGATGCCGGAGCGTTGCCGGTGCTGGTGTTCTACACGATTCCGTACCGGGATTGCGGGCTGTATTCGGCCGGTGGTGCGAACGACCCGGAGACGTACCGGACGTGGATCAGCGAGGCGGCGGAAGGGATCGGCGAGCAGCCAGCGGTGGTCATCCTGGAGCCGGACGCGGTGGCGGCGACAGATTGCCTGAGCGCGGAGCAGGAGGCGGAGCGGTACGCGCTGCTCGGCTTCGCGGTGGAGACACTGGAGGCGAAACCGCTGGTGGATGTGTACGTGGACGCGGGGAACGCGACGTGGCATCCGGCGGTGAAGACGGCACGGCGACTGGAGCTGGCGGGCATCGAGCAAGCGACCGGGTTTTCGTTGAACGTCTCCAACTTCCACACAACCGATGTGACCATCGAATACGGGCAGGGGATTTCGGACGCGCTGGGAGCGGAGGGCGGCACGCCGTTCGTGATCGACACGAGCCGCAACGGGAATGGGCCGTGGGAAGAGGGCGACGCCGAGGCGTGGTGCAACCCGCCGGGGCGAGCACTGGGGACACCGGCGACGGTGGAGACAACCGATCCGCTCGTGGACGCCTACCTGTGGATCAAGCGGCCAGGGGAATCGGATGGAGAGTGCCGGGGAGCGCCGCCAGCCGGGCAGTGGTATCCGGAATACGCGCTGGAACTGGCGCGGAACGCGGGGTGGTGAGGGCCGTTCAAGGTCGCGTTCCCGCGTTACGAGAGCGGAGGGCCGCAGGCGGACCGATCCACCTGGATGGGTGGGCACGGGACCGTGCCGTAGGAGCAGAAGACGCAGCAATCACCGGCCCGTGGTTTCAGCACTTCGGCACATGCCGGGCACGAATAGCGAATCTGGCAGGCTTCGGTGGGCATGATTTCCAGCCGGGAAAAGCCACAGTGCGGACAGGTAATCGTCGATTCCGTAACGACCTGCGTTGTCATTGGTTGGTCACTCCGCTCGCGCCGCCGGGCAGGTCGGCGAATGCCGCCGGGTCCGGCAGCGTGCCGTCCAGTTGGTCCCAGTTGCGATCGGTGATATCGACATTGTATTTGTATGGAATGTACGCGCGGTACGCCATCACCTGCAATCCGAGGTGCATCAGTTCCCGCCCACAGGGGATATGGCGCAGGATGTTCGCCACATGCACGTGCCGTTGATGATCGAAGTTCGGCAACTCGCCGGCGAGGAACAGCCGGATGACGTGGGAGTACTGGCGTTCGACCCGGATCGATTCCAGCGAGCGTTTCGGCTTGCCGCTGGCGGTGAACGATGTCGTCATCCGTGGCGTCCCCCGGTTTCGATGTCGATTGCGAAACGATCGGGCAGGCCACTCGCCTCGCGGATAGCGGCGGTCATCGCGGCGATGTCGTAGTCGACCCGGTGCAGGTCGCTGCCGACCGTTCCATCCGGCGATATCGTGAGCATGACCCAGGAGGAACGCGGATCGCCGTCCTTCGGCTTGCCCACGCTGCCGGTATTGATGAATCGAATCCCTTCGATGTCGCGCGTCCACGGCACATGGGTGTGGCCGAATACCAGCACGTCGCAATCGGCGCTCCGGGCGATTCTGGCCAAAGATGCGGCGTCGCGGTCGGCGAAAAGGTACTCGTTCATCCGGCGCGGGCTCCCGTGGACCAGCCGGATGCGCACGCCGTGGACTTCCCGGCGAAGTTCGGGCGTGAAGGACCGGAGGTAGGCCTTGCGGTCATCCGTCACCACCGAGCGGGTCCACATCAGCGACTGCTGCCCGCGCTGGCGCTCGCCGTCGTCCCGGTAGGCGCATCCGCAATCGTCACGGTCGAAGCCGACGCCGTCGTCGTAGTTGCCCATGATGGTGGGAATCGACCGCTCGCGGACCAGGTCGATCGACTCGTTCGGCCGGGCACCGTAGCCAACCAGATCACCCAGGCAGATCACCTCGTCGGGTTCCTGCACGTCGATATCGGCCAGGACAGCCTCGGTGGCCGCGCTGTTGCCGTGCATGTCGCTCAGGAGTGCGATCCTCGTCATGAGGGCATCGTCGTTTGTGGAGGGCAGGAACCCTGGCGAATGCACTCCCGCACATCCCGGAAGGCCAGCAGGGGTGTGTATGTCTCGACAGTGTTCGGCCAGTACGATGAAATTGCATCATCGACGCACTGCTCCAATACAGGCTGGATCGGACACGTTTCGTCGGCACACAGTTCGGTCACCATCCGCATGACGCGCGCCGCAATGTCTTCGCGCGCGAGTGTTCCCACATCTCGATTCATGCCAGCCTCCCTTCAGTTGCTTCGCGCGGGAACAGCCGCTCCCGCAACCAGAGCGATACGTACACCAATGCCACCAGGACGGGCACCTCGATCAGCGGGCCAACCACCCCGGCGAGCGCTTCGCCGGAGCTGATGCCGAACACACCAATCGCGACCGCGATTGCCAGCTCGAAGTTGTTGCCGGCGGCGGTGAACGAGATGGCGGCCGTCTCTTCGTACCGAAAGCCCATCTTCCGGGCCGCCATGAAGGCAACGAAGAACATGACGCCGAAGTAGATGACCATGGGGAGGGCGATGCGCAGGATGTCCCACGGCTGGTCCAGCAGGCGATCGCCCTGCATGGCGAACATGATGACGATGGTATAGAGGAGGCCAAGCAGGGCGGTGGGACCGATTCGCGGCAGGAACGTCCGCTCGTACCACTGTTCGCCGCGCTTCCGCACCAGGATAAGGCGGGTCAGGAACCCCGCGAGGAGCGGTATGCCGAGGAAGATGGCGACGTTTTTCGCGATCTCGCCCATCGAGATATCGACCACCGTGCCGGAGGAGCCGAACCACTGGGGTATCTCGGTGAGGAACAACCAGCCCAGCACCGAGTACATCACGATCTGGAACACGGAGTTGATGGCCACCAGCACGGCCGCCACCTCGCCATCGCCACAGGCGAGCTGGTTCCAGATCAGCACCATGGCGATGCAGCGAGCCAACCCGATCAGAATGAGACCATTGCGATAGGCCGGTTCGTCGGGCAGGAAGGCCCAGGCCAGCCCGAACATCAGCAGCGGTCCCACGAGCCAGTTCAGTACCATCGAGAGGCCCAGCAACCGGCCCTGTGATTGGAACCGGCCAAGCGATTCGTAGCGGACCTTCGCCAGTACGGGATACATCATCCAGAGCAGGCCGATGGCGATTGGCAGCGAAACCCCGGCGACCTTGACCCGGTCGAGCGCTTCGCCAAGGTCCGGAAAGACGCGTCCGAGGCCGATTCCGGCCACCATCGCAAGCACGATCCAGAGCGGCAGGAAGCGGTCGATCGTGCCCAGCCGATCCGGGCGCCCCTGCGATGCAGATCGCTGAGCGCCCGACGTCAATGAGGTTTCCATCAGCAGCAAGCTCCGCCCTTGCCAATCGCCGCAAGCTGGATCACCTGAGGGGCGGATTCCGCACAACATGAGAACGTGCCACCGGCAACGACAGCCGCCGGTTCGGAGCCACCACAGCAACTCGCGCCTTCACTCACATCCGCCGACACTTCGGTTCCGCAGCAGGAGACGCCACGCTCGCCGAGCACACTCGAGGATGAGCAGACGCCTGTCTCGGGCAGGACCAGGCGCACATCGCGGGCCGCATCCCAATCGCCCGCGATGGCGGCGGCCACCGACCGCACCTGCTCATACCCGGTCAGCATCAGGAAGGTCGGCGCCCGCCCGTAGCTTTTCATACCGACGATGTAGAAATCGGTTTCCGGATGCCGGAGTTCCTCCGCGCCGTGGGGCGGCACCGATCCACAGCTGTGCACGTTGGGATCGATCAGCGGGGCGAGGGTGACAGGGCTTTCCACGGCGGGATCGAGCGCCAGCCGCAGTTCGGAGACCACGTCCAGGTCTGGCCGGAAGCCAGTCGCGCCAACGATCTCGTCGAACGGCCCAAGCACCTGGCTTTCGTCCTGGCCGAGCACCAGTAACCCACCGATCCCTCGTTCGATCCGGGCGATTCGCAACCCGGTCACCAGTTCCAGCCGGCCCCGCGCGACCTGCTCCCGAACCCGGGCGCCGAGTTCTCCCCGGGCAGGGAGGGCATCGTTGATGCCGCCGCCGAAGAGGTTGGCCATGCGCTCCAGCGGCTTGCGGATCCCCCAGGCGATGGTCGTCTCCGGTTCGGCAGCGGCGAGGTCGATCAGGTCCAACAATACATTGAAGGCAGAGTGGCCGCCGCCGACCACGAGGACGCGCTTCCCGGCATATCGCTCCCGGGAAGCATCCAGCACGTCCGGAATGCCGTAGGCGATGCGATCGCGCGCGGCACGCTCGCCGATTGCCGGCAAGCCCGATGCACCGAGGGGGTTCGGCCGCGTCCACGTTCCAGAGGCGTCGATCACGGCCCGTGCCCAGATCACCTGCTCGTCGCCACCGGTTCGCGTCACCACCAGGAAGGGAGCGTCGTCCCGCCCGGGAGACTTCATTTTGTCGAATCCAATGCGGGTGACCGCCACCACTTCGGCGCCATACCGGATGCACGGCTTTAATTCGGGCACCTCGGCCAGGGGTCGCAGGTAGCGGTTGACGAGGTCGTCTCCGGTCGGAAACGCCTCCGGCTCGGGTTCGATCCAGCCGGTGGGAGCCAGCAGCGACCGGGCCGCATCGTCGATCGAGTACTTCCACGGAGAGAAGAAGCGGACATGTCCCCATTCGCGCACGCTGGCGCCTACCGAGTCGCCACGTTCGAGCACGAGCGGCTCGATTCCGCGCGACACGAGGTGGGCGGCGCCGGCCAGTCCGACCGGTCCCGCTCCAATCACCAGTACCGGCAATTGCTGTCGATCCATGACCTGCTCCTTCACGATATAGACATCTGTCTATATCCAATCCCAAAAAAAGAGTACCGGCCTACCCGGCACGCTCCAGCACGCGCGGCCGCCGCGTACCTATCATCGAAAGGAACTGCTCCAGCGCCTCGATTCCGCCCGGAGCCACCGCGTAATAGGCCCAGACACCCCGGCGCGATACCGAGATCAACCCCGCCTGCCGCAGCACCTTCAGGTGGTGGGCAATCGTTGGCTGGCTGACATCGAACCGATCGACGATGTCGCAGGCGCAAATCGGTTCGTCCTGCGCGGCGATTAACCGGAAGACATCGAGACGTGTGCCATCGGCAAGCGACTTGAATACGCCAAGCAATTGCCCTCGGGTGTCACCCTCCAGAACGGAAGGCTCGTTCACATTGCGGCAACAGGAATTGTCAGGCTGGATCACACGTACGGTCGTTGTCATGCTTGCAGAATAGCCAGGATATAGATGATTGTCAATATCTTCGAACGGTCAGGTGGGTGTCGGGGTAGGCGTCGGATCGCCGCTCCCACCGCCCAGAAACTGGAAGAGAATCCGGAGGAAGACGTCGTACATGAGGTCTTCCATCTCACGGCGGCGCCCAAACATGCTGTTGAAGGAGACGACGGTGCCGGGAAGGACCTCGCTTGGCAACGGGAGGGCCGTGCCAAAGGTGATGAGGAGACTCGAGCGGTGGCGGTCAGCGGAGAACCAGCCGGGAGCAAGGGCGTTTCCCTGGTCGTCGACCGAGCAGACGGAGCGCAGGCGAGGGTTGGCGCCAAGGACACTCTGTTTGGCGACAGTCGCGGATTGCTGGGTGGTGAGGAGGGCGTTCTGAATCGACCCGATGGCGTACTCGAAGGACGCATCGCGATCGGGTGAGGTGACGCGGGAGAGGGTCAACTGGGGGAGACTCATCGGCTCGTCCCGCCACTCGGGAACCCCGTCGCGAGTGAAGCTGGCGGCCCAGGCCGCGGAGCCGGTCCATCCAGGAGGAATGAGGAACGGTCCGAGGAAGTCCGGGTGGTTGAAGGGTTGCCAGTCGAGCTGGGGCCCGGATTCCGCGACCGACTGGTAGACGGGCAGACCAGCCCGCCAGTTGAACAGCATCCTGACGGCTGGTTCGTCTTCGCAGTCTCCTTCCACGACGGGGTCGGAAGCCTGGCGTCCACTGGCGCGGTGGGCCCAGGCGCCCACGCCCACGATCGACGCTCCGCCGAGCAGGGCACGGCGGGTGAACGGGCGGTGCGGGAGAGCAGTCATGTGGTTTCCCCTGATGGCACGGCGGATTGAGTGGCGGGGACCCGGATTGGGTGCCAGTGTACCGCCCAGCCGAAGGAATTACAGGAGTGGGGAAACGTGAAGATTTCAGGCGGAAGGACGATAGCCGCGCGGATGCACCAGGCGATGCATCCGCGAGCGGGGCCCCATTGATTCGCGAGCCCGGCGCCGGGCTGGCTGGGTGCGACGATTCGACGGCCAGTTCGGCTTGCCATCGCGGGAGTCGGCGCCGAAGCGCATGGCGGAAAGAGCAAGGGTGGTCAGCAACACGAGGAAGATGAGGAGTTCCATCGGGTCTCTCCCGTGGTCAGGCCATGACAGCCTCCTTGAGGGCAGGGTGGTGTTGCATGCAATCACTGGATACAACGCCCAGGCTCGCCTGCCGTGAGATCAGCGCGGCGAGGCGACGGATGCCATCCTCGATGGTGGCGTCGTCCGAGCAGGTGTAGTTGAGGCGAATGTGGCGTTGGCCGGAGCCATCGGCGAAGAACGACGTGCCGGGCACGAAGACGATGCCTTCCTCGTCGATGGACTGGCGAACCAGGGCGCGGCTGTCCAGCCCCTCCGGAAGCGTGAGCCAGATGAACATGCCGCCCTCTGGGCGGGTCCAGGTGACGCCCTCCGGCATGTGCCGGTCGAGGGCGGCGAGCATGGCGTCGCGGCGGTGGCGGTAGACCGGCAGGATGGTTGCGACCTGATTGTCGAAGCCGGTCGTGATGACATCGGCCATCAGCATCTGGTCGAGGATGGACCCGTGAAGATCGGCGGCCTGGCGAATGAGGACGATTTGCCGGATCACCTCCTCGGAAGCGCAGAGCCAGCCCACGCGCATCCCGGGCGAAATGGTCTTCGAGAAGGTGCCGGCGTACATGACGCGGGAGCGTTCGATGCTTCCGGCGCGTTCGATATCGAGCGCGAGCAAAGGAGGAACGGGCTCTCCTTCGTAGCGGAGGGCCTGATAGGCGGCATCCTCGACGATCGGCAGGTGGAGGCTCTCGGTGCGGTCGAGCAGTTCCTGGCGCTGGGCGAGAGAGATGGTCTCGCCGCTTGGATTGGCGAAGTCGGGAACGATGTAGGCAATGGCGGGGTTTCCGGAGCCATCGATTTCACCGGTGGCGAGGTCGATGGCGCCGTAGAAAGGCTCGTAGACATTGAATGCCTGGATCGCGCCGAGATAGGCGGGAGCAGGAAGGAGCACTTCGTCGCCGGGATCGAGGAAGAGCTTGCCGATGAGATCGAGGCCCTGCTGGGAGCCAGTGGTGATGACGATGTTGGCGGGCGTGCATTCGACGCCGATGCGGCCCATGTGGGCGGCGATCCACTCGCGAAGCGGCAGGTAGCCTTCGCTGGAGGCGTACTGCATGGCCTGGGCCTGGCGGGCCGGATCGCCCATGAGCCTGGTCATCGCCGCCTGGAGGGCATCGGCCGGGAAGAGTTCCGGGGCTGGGATGCCACCGGCGAACGAGACGATGCCTGGCTGGCCCAGCAGCTTCAGGAACTCGCGGATTTCGGACGGGCGAATGTGGGCGTTGCGTCCCGCGAACGCGGTGGACCAGTCGATGGCGGGTGACAACGGCGTGAGTTTCATGGGTGCTCCTCCAGCTCATTGAGGTCGATGCACCAAACTGTATCAACACATAATCCAATTGTCTCCATGATTGTCATTAAGACACTCAGGTTGTACCATCGGCGCATGAACGAGACATGGCAGCCCAGGCTGGATACACACAACGGGACGCTGTACGAGCGCATCGTACAGGCGCTGCGGGCCGATATCGGGACCGGGTCGCTGATTCCTGAAGGCAAGATGCCGCCGCATCGCGAACTGGCCGCCCGGCTTGGCATCGGCGTGGGAACGGTCACGAGGGCCTACGCTGAGGCGGAACGGCTGGGCCTGCTGACGAGCGCGGTGGGTCGCGGGACCTTCGTGGCGAGCGCGGCCTCGCCGCCGCGGGAATCAACCGGGGCAGGTGAACTCTTCGAAAGCGAGACGACGATTGACCTGTCGCTTAACCTGCAGGCGCTCGACCTCGCGGTTCCAGCCATCGCGGAAGGCATGGCGCGCGTCCACCAGCGGCCTGACCTGTTGCGGCACCTGACGGTGGCGCCGCACGCCGGGATCGAGTGGCATCGCAAGACGCTGGCGGCCTGGTTCCGCAAGGCGGCGCAATTCGACGGGATCGACTGGCGGCGACTGCTGGTGACCACTGGCGCGCAGCACGCGCTGTCGCTGGTGATGGATGCGTACTGCCAGCCTGGCGACGTGGTGCTGACCGAAGCGGCGACCTTCAGCGGGTTCCGAACCCTGGTGGACTACCGCGGCGCGCGATGCGTGGGCGTGGCGATGGACGAGGAAGGACTCTTGCCCGACGCGCTGGAAGCGGCGGTCGTGGCGACCGGCGCGAGGCTGGCCTATGTGATGCCGACGCTGCAGAATCCCACCTCCCGCACGATGCCCCGCGCGAGGCGAGAAGAGATCGTTCGCGTCGCCCGCAAGCACGACCTGACGCTGATCGAGGACGACGTGTACGCGCCGGTCGGGTTCGCGCTGGGCGGGAAGCGGCCGGATATCGTGCCGCTGGCAAGCCTTGCGCCGGAGCGGACATGCTACGTGAGCAGCGTGTCGAAGCCGATCGCGATGGGGCTGCGAGTGGGCATCCTGGTGGCTCCGGACGAGGACCGGTTCGCGCGGTTCGAGCGGGCGATGCACGCCACCTGCTACGCGACCAGTTCGGTAAGCGCGTTGCTGACCTGCCAGTTGATCAAGGACGGCGCGGCGGACGAGGTCCGAGGAGCGGTGGCACAGGAGGCGAGTCACCGGATGACGCTGGCCCGTCGAATGCTGGGCGACGCGATCGAAGAGCCCTCGTTCGGGTCCAGCCTGCACGCCTGGATGCCGATGCCGGAACTGGCGGCCGAGCGCATCGCGAACGGCGCGCTACGGCGCGGCGTGGTGCTGACCCCGCCTTCGTCGTACCTGGTGGACGGGAGCCTGATTTCCGGACTGCGACTCTGCCTGAGCACGGTGGCCCGGCCGCAACTTGAGCGCGCGCTGCGGGCGGTGCGATCTGCCCTGGCGGACGAACTCGCGCCCGGCCGCATGTCGATTTTCTGACAGGACGAACCAGGAATGCCTCGCTTGTGCCGGCCATCCGTCAAGGAATCCGGGCTGGGTGCTATGTGGGACGGTCGCTCCTGATTTTGGTGGGACGAAGGTAATGACCATCGACCACTTCGATACTCAGATCGAACAGGCGAGCAACCTGTTCCAGGTCGGGGTCATCCGGATGCATCGTCGACTCCACGAACTCGTTGCAATAGCTCATGGAGTCGTCGAAGATCGCCCAGCATTCCCAGTTCGCATCCAGATGGGAAGCGTATCGAATACCATCGAAGAGTCGCTTCCCATGTTCATCCGTCAACTCGAATATGTACCGGGCACATGCCTGGGTAAGCCGCCTCTGCCTGCTCGTTATTGAACTCAGATCAAGTTCTTCCACGCCCAAGGCATAGGCTACGTCAGAAACCGCATGCCGAAGTTCCTGGAAGCTCTCGGCGGTCGTGATGTCCGCGAACCGGAGTTTTCCCGCCAGATTGGCGCGACCAATCTGGCGACTGGATCGCCAATCACTGCTAATCACGGCACGAGTGGGGTCCGCGGGATCGAACGTTCCCTCATACACGCCCGCCAGGCTCTCGTCTACTGTTCGTCCATTGTCTTCAATGTCCATCAGGAGACGGTGCAATTGACTTATTGGAGTCCGGATGCTGGCCAGTGACTCGGCCAGCGCGGTCAGTCTTCGAGTCGCGCAATAGATGACCCGGAAGCGTTGCTCGGGCTGGAGTCCCAACGAGGCCCTTGGATCGTCGAAACGACATCCGAATGTTCCGTCGACAGGGTTCGCCCATTGCCAGTCGGTGGGAGCAAACACCCGGGTTGAACGCCGGGCGACCCGGAAAGTCTCCAAATCGCCCGGCGAAACAACAGTCAACACCACTTTCCCCTACCCATTGGCAATGAAGGCATGCGCGGCGGCCTTCACATCCGCTGTGTTTCCAGCATGGAGTGCCTCGACTGGCGAGAGGTCGTCGAGGTAAGGGTTCGAACTGACAAACCACGCCCTGACTGTCCGCTCGGATTCCAACTCCAGCAGTGTTTGGCCAATCTCGTAGATCGCTCGAAGGCAGCGTTCCTGATTGTGATCGCGGATACCCGCGACCTCTCCATTGGCCCATCGAGTTATTGTCTTGGCATCCTTGACGCCAACTATGTATGCCGTCACGCGCCGTGACAACAGATCCTGGGCGAACCCAACAACGCTTGACACCGGCGCTTCAACCGCCCGGCGATGAGCTTGCCGCACCATTCGCTTACCTCCACTCCAGACCAGGATCGCCAGACACGAAAACACGCATGCTGGGTTACCGAGTCGACAGATCATCTGGAGATGACGTGGCATTGGGGCAGGCCGTACTGGGGCCGAATTCAATTCAGAACGTGGACTCAGCTCCTATCGTGCCCCAGAAATGTCCCTTCCATGTCCATCGATTATCATGTTACCCTCTCTGTCAAGATTTGTCCCCGTATCGCGTTTCCACTGGGTCGCCACCGGCACGTGTAGCCGTTTCTCCGATCAGGCCGGGATGGTTTCCCGCCAGGGGCGCATGGCAATGCCCAGGTCGGCGAGCTCGGCCTTCAGGGCGCGGACGCCTGTGTTCCGGGCGATGCGGGGCGAGTAGAGGATCGAGCTGATGATCGCCGCCGAGGCGCCTCCTTCAGTGAAGGCGGCGGCGATATGGGCGGCGTTCCCCGCGCCGCCCGAGGCGATCACCGGCACGCACACGCGGTCCGCCACCATGCGGGTGATCACCAGGTCGTACCCGGCGTGGGTTCCATCCTGGTCGATGCTGTTAACGCAAATCTCGCCCGCGCCAAGTTCGGCGCCCCGCACCGCCCACTCCACGGCGTCCATCCCGGTGAACGTCCTGGCGCCATCGATCGCGATTTCATAGCCGCTGGGGATGGCGTGAGAACGCTCGACCCGCTTCACCTGCATCGAGAGCACAACGGCCTGGGAGCCGAACTCCCTGGCCCCCTCGGTGATGAGCGGTGGGTTTCGGACCGCCATCGAGTCGATGGAAATCTTTTCGGCGCCGGTGGCGAGCACCGCGTGCATGTCCTCCAGCGATTTGATGCCGCCGCCAACGCAGAGTGGCACGAACATCTGGCGAGAGACCCGTTGGACCATCTCCAGATCGGGGCCGCGTTGCTCGGCGCTGGCGAGGATATCGAAGACGATGACTTCGTCGATCTGCTGCTCGTAGACAAACCCGGCGAGATCTTCCACCGGGCCGACGTCGATGTTGTCCTGGAAGGCATGGCCCTTCGTGACCAGGCCGTCGCGAACATCGAAGCAGGCGATCAACCGTGGAACCAGCGAGGTCATGACAGGTCCTCCAGGGAGAGCGAGGCGAAGCGACGGAGCAGGGAGAGGCCGACTGGCCCGGACTTCTCGATGTGGAACTGCGTCGCCATGATGTTCTCCCGGGCCACGATCGCGGCGAACGGCCCGTTGTACTCGGCGATACCCGCCAGCAAGGCCCCGTCCGAAGGAACGGCGAAGTACGAGTTGACGAAGTAGAAGTAGGGATCGTCCGGGAGTTCCGCCACGAACGGATGACGCGAAACGGGTGTCACCTGGTTCCAGCCCATGTGAGGAACCCGGACCGCCCCGCGATCGAACGCGCGGACATGGCCCGGGAACCATCCCAGGCAGGCTGCGTCCTGTTCGTCGCTCGATTCGAAGATCACCTGCAGGCCTACGCAGACGCCGAGAAAGGGCGTTCTCTGCTCGATGACGCGATCATGCAGCCAATCGAGCCAGTCGCCCTCCGCCAGATACCGCATGGTCGTGCCCGCCGCGCCCACGCCCGGCAGGATGATGTGGGTGATATCGCCGACCTCGTCCGGCGAACGAGCCACCTGGTGATCGACGCCCAGAGCCTCCAGCGCGTAGGCCACGCTCTGGGAATTGCCGGTCCGATAGTCGATCACCATCACCGTTGATTCATTCATCGTTCGCTCCACCTGAATTCCTTTGCACATACCTCCGGGCCCGGTGCTTCACGCCCCTCGAGTGGGCAATGAAACACCGGTCACATGTCAGCACCCCCCGCATGATGGGCATCCCGCGATCGGGGGTTGCTACGCCACCACGCGGGGTGTGACGTGCTCGGGAATCGGGCTCTGGTACGGGCGACCGGCGGTGGACTGGGTGAACTCGGTTTTCGCGGCGCCGATCAGGTCCGGGTCGAGGATCAGCCGCGCGGCGGTGACGGCGAGCGCCTTTGCCGCGTGGATCATCCCCTTGTGGCCAATCGACATGCCGGAGGCGGCGGTGTTCGCCCAGCTATGGCCGGGGACGCCAAGCACGAAGCAGGCGGTGGTGACCTGCCCGGTCGGGACGACCCACGAGACATCGGCGACATCGGTGCCGCCCTTCATCACCTCGCCAACGCCGCGAATGGGAAAGACGTCGCCGGTGACGCCTTCGTCGAGCAGGGACTCCGGCAGGCGCTGGGCCGCCAGCACGCCCTTCCGAAGATCTTCCGGATAGGCGC